>DATAOC010000047.1:0-16262 GCA_036265915.1 Candidatus Methylomirabilota bacterium
CAGGGCGCCGCCGGGCTGTTCGAGGCCTGCAACTAGGCGTGCCGCGCGGCGCCAGCTCCTCTACCCGTTCGGGGGTCGCCGAGGCATACTGCGCTCCTGCAGGAGGTGCCGTATGAGCACGAGCGAGATCGCGGCGGTGAATCGCGCGTTCGAGGAGTCGGTACGCAAGGGGGATCTGGAGCGGCTCGCGCAGCTCTACACGAAGGACGCCATCGCGCTGCCGCCCGACGGGCCGGTCGTGCGCGGTCGCGACGCCATCAAGCAGCTGTGGGGCAGCGTCGTGCGCGACATGGCGCTCCGCGAGGTGGCGCTGCAGACGGTGGAGCTCGAGGTCGCGGGCGACATGGCGTGCGAGGTGGGCGAGGCACGGCTCACGCTCGAGCCACCGTCCTCGGAGCCGACGACGGCCGTGGTGAAGTACGTGGTGGTCTGGAAGCGCGAGGGGAACCGCTGGCAGCTCCATCGCGACATCTGGAACGCCAAGGCGGCCTAGCGTTCGCTACGCCATGGAGCCGCCGTCGACGGTATAGATGCCCCCGTTGATGTAGCTCGCCTCCGGACTCAGCAGGAACGCGACCAGCGCGGCGACTTCGTCGGGCTCGCCGAAGCGCCGCATCGGGATCGACGACGCGAAGCGCTCGTGCGCGCGGGCGGGGTTGCCACGGCCGAAGGCCTCCTCGAGCTCGCGCGCCATCGGCGTCTCGACGGGCGCCGGACATACCGCGTTCACCCGCACGCCGTGGCGCACGAGCTCGATGGCGGCGGTCCGGGTCAGTCCCACCACCGCGTGCTTGCTCGCGGTGTAGGCGACGAGGTTCGGGCTGCCGCGCAGGCCGGCGATCGACGCCGTGTTGACGATGGCGCCGCCGCCGCGGGCGGCGATGGCGGGACCTACCGCCTTGAGTCCCAGCCAGACACCCTTGACGTTCACGGCCATCACGCGATCGAACTCCGCTTCCGGATATTCCGTGAGCGGACTCACCGCCCCGAGAATGCCCGCGTTGTTGAAGAAGCCGTCGATGCCGCCGAAGCGCTCGCTCGCCGCCGCCACGTACCGCTGGACGTCGGACCAGCGCGTCACGTCGGCGACGACCGCCATCGCCGGTGCGCCGGCGCGCTCGACGATGGTCCGCGTCTCGCTGAGCGCCGGCTCCGCGCGGTCCACAAGGAGCAGGCTCGCACCCTCGGCGGCCAGGCGCGCGGCCGTCGCCCGTCCGATGCCGCCGCCGGCGCCGGTGACGACGACCGCCTTGCCCGTGAACCGGCTCATCTAGATCGCGGCGGTGACCATGATCTCGACGAGGAACTTCTGCTGGGCCAGCTTCGCCTCGACGGTGGCGCGCGCCGGCGTGTTCAGCGGATCGACCCACGCGTCCCACGCCGCGTTCATCTCGTCATACTTCTTCATGTCGGCCAGATACACGGTCGCCGAGAGCAGCTTGGACTTGCTGCTGCCGACCGCCGCGAGCAGGCCGTCGATCTTCTTGAGGATCGTCTCCGTCTGCGCCTTCGTGGTCGGCTCGTCGCCGGCGACGATGCCGGCCAGGTAGACGGTGTTGCCGTGCACGACCGCCTGGCTCATCCGGGGTCCCACCTGGTGTCGCTTCACGCTCATGGCTCGTCCTTTCCGACCAGGGTGACAGCGCGGAAACCATAGCACGTGATAGAACGTCCCAGACGACGAGGAGGCCGCCATGCCGCTTTGTGCGACCGAGCGTGAGGAGCTCATCCATCGCTACGAGACTGGCCCGCAGCGCCTGCGCGCCGCGCTGGCCACCGTGCCACCCGCCGCGCTCAAGTGGCGCCCCGCTCCGGGGGAATGGTCAGCGCACGAGGTCGTCTGCCACTGTGCCGACTCCGAGACGAACGCGTACGCACGCATCCGCTACCTCGTCGCCGAGCCCGATCCGGTCGTGCTGAACTACGACGAGGCGCAGTGGGCGGTGACGCTCGACTATCACGCCCATCCGCTCGACCCCGCGCTGGCGACGGTGGATGCCGTGCGCGCCAACACCGCCGCCCTGCTGCGGCGGCTGCCGGACTCCGCGTGGTCGCGAGCGGGCCGTCACACCAGCGCAGGCCGCTACGGCGCCGAAGACTGGCTGCGGATCTACGCGGCGCATCTCGAGGACCACGCCGCCCAGATCGAGGCCAACGTCGCCGCGTTCAAGGCGGCCGCGCGCTAGCCGCGAACGACGAGCACGGCGCCGGAGGCGAAGAGCACCGCGAACACGATCTTGCGGAAGCGCGCCTGGTCGACGCGATTGAACAGCGCGATGCCGGCGGCGAGCGCGGCGGCGGCCGGCACCAGAAACAGGGCGGCCACCTGCCAGACCTCGCGCGTCACGAGCCCGGCCCACCAGTAGCCGATCAGGATCACGCCCTGGTTCACGACGAAGAACGCCTGCAGCGTGCTCTTCACCGCGCGCGGTGACCAGCCCTGCGCCGCCGTGTAGAGCACGACCGGCGGCCCCGGCGTGCCGACGGCGCCGCCGGCGAGGCCGGCCACCACGCCGGCGCCCAGCGCCCAGCCGCGCGCGCCGACGCGCTCGGGATAGAGGCCGAGCCACTCGAGCAGCACGATGACGATGAGCGCCACGCCGATGAGCCGGGTCAGCACCGAGGCCGGCAGCACGGCGAGCAGCCAGACGCCGAACGGCGTGCCGACCAGGGTGCCGACGCTGAGGAGGACCAG
Organism: Candidatus Methylomirabilota bacterium; assembly: GCA_036265915.1. GTDB lineage: Bacteria > Methylomirabilota > Methylomirabilia > Rokubacteriales > CSP1-6 > AR12. The sequence goes on from DATAOC010000047.1 coordinate 2,696, forward strand.
CGCGCGCAGCTGCAGCTCGCGGCGCAGCGGCAGGAACATCGCCAGCGAGAAGACCAGCGCGTAGATCGTCATGAGCACGACCGCCATCACCGGCGACATCAGCAGCGGCAGCAGCGCCAGCGACACCAGGCCGATGCCGAAGCCCGCGAGCCCGTGCACGAACGATGCGGCGGCCACGATCAGCGCGCCGTACATCCACGTTGCGCTCACCATGCGGTGCGTGGCGTTTTTATTGCAGCCTCGAGCAGGTGGAGGTGACGTCATGGCGCGATGCGAGGTCTGCGGCAACGAGTACGACAAGGCCTTCGAGCTGGTCGCGGCGGGCGAGCGTCACGTGTTCGACAGCTTCGAGTGCGCGATCCACCGGATGGCGCCGGTGTGCGAGCACTGCGGCTGCAAGGTGATCGGTCACGGGGTGGAGGCCCAGGGCCACTTCTTCTGCTGCGCGAGCTGTGCGCGCATGGCGGGCGAGTCGGGCCTGAAGGATCGCGCCGCCTGAGTCGCTACGAGCGCGTCGCGCGGTAGCCCTTCGCCTCCATGCAGCGGCGGAACGCGCTCGACATCTGCGCGTCCTCGATCTTGACTCGCACCACGTCGGCCGGGCCGCCGACCACGGACTCGGGCGTCCAGTACGCGCGCGAGGCCAGGCGCGCGCACTCCATCTCGTCGGCCGTCACGTCCTGGACCTGCGTGTCGGGCTTGGTCCAGTCGCGGCCGGCGATGTCGAATTGAGGAGCGCAACCGGCGAGCAGGCCGACGAGAACCAGGACGGCGACTCTCACAGCTCCACCAGAATCTTCATGACGCTCTCGCCGCCGAGCGCGGCTCGCATGCCGTCGGCGAGTGACTCGAGCGGGATGCGGCGGCTCACGAGCGGGCCGACGGGCACCGCACCGCTGGCCGCGAGACGGATCGCCTCCTCCCAGTCGTCGCGTCCGTACAGGCGGCTGCCGTGCATGACGAGCTCCCTCGCAAACATCTGGTAGAGGTTCACGGCCACGGGTTCGGCGTGGATGGCCACGATGCTGACCGTGCCCCAGACCCGGACGACGTCGGTCACGAGCCGGGCGGCGGCCGGGTTGCCGGTCACCTCGAAGGCGACGTCGGCGCCGATGCCATCGGTCCACTCGGCGGCGAACTTGACCGGATCGCGCCCGGGACCGAGCGTCGGCACGCCGAGCGTGGCCAGCAGGCCCAGCCGGAACTCGTTCAGCTCGGCCACGACCACGCGGGCGCCGAGGTCGCGGCACACGAGACCGATCAGCGTGCCGATGGGCCCGCCGCCGAAGACGAACACCGAGTCGCCCGCCTTGACGCCGGCGCGCCGCACGTCGTGGACCGCCACCGCGAGCGGCTCGATGACGGCCGCCTCGTCGTCCGACAGCGAGGGCGGGACCTTGATCAGACGGTCCACCGGGACGGGATAGAACTCGCGCATGCCACCCGGGACGTCGACGCCGAGGATCTTGAGGTCGTAGCACAGATAGCGCGCGCCCATGGTGCACGCGCGGCACCGACCGCACGAGAGCACCGGCTCGACGACCACGCGATCGCCGCGCTGGAAGCCGGAGCCAGCCGGGGCCTCGACGACCTCGGCGAACGTCTCGTGGCCGATCACGCCGCCGCGCGGAACGCGGTGGTCGAGATGGCCCTGGAAGATGTGCAGGTCGGTGCCGCAGATACCCACGCGTCGCACGCGCAGCAGCGCCTCGCCGGCCGCGGCCTTCGGGACGGCGACGGCGGCGGTGCCGAAGCGTCCCGCGCCTTCGTAGAACGAGGCCCGCATGGTGGGCGGCGTCATGGGCCCCGAGCGTACCACGGTCACGCGGCTTTGCCGGCTGCCTCCCGCTCGAGGTCCTCCTGGCACGCGCGACACGTCGTCGCCTCCGGCAATGCGGCCAGCCGGGCGCTCTCGATGGGCCGGCCGCAGCGCTCGCAGCGCCCGTAGTCGCCCTCGTGCAGACGTCGCAGCGCCGCGCTCAGCTGATTCACGCGCTCGGCCAGGCGCTCGCGCGTCATGAAGCTCAGATCCTGCCGCTCGCTGGCCTGCGCCACGTCGCCCTCGTCGCGGCCAATGTCCGCCGTCGCCTCCGCCGCCGTCGCGCTCTCATCGAGATGCGGCGAGATGCCCATCTCCCGGAGCCGCTCGATGGCCCTGTCCCGCTCGCGTTCCAGACGTTCCCGGATGTGGTCCATGTCGCCCCTCCCTCGTCTGTCGCAGTGCAGCGAGCGGCGTGCCAACGCGCCGGCGAGCTCCGGTGGCGCTCGCCTTGCACGATCACTGGGCAACATGGCGGGGCTCGAACAGCTTCTCGACCGACTCGCGGCGTTCGAACCGACGGGCTTGCCTTTTCTCAGTCTGTACGTCGACATGCGCCCGGACAATACGGGGCGGCCGCACTGGCTGGCGAACGTCCGGAAGGAGCTGGGCGATCGCGCGCGCTCGTACGGTGGTCGCACCCGGGCCCGGGCCGCGTATGACGCCGACGCCGAGCGGGCGCTCGCGTGGCTGACACGGGCGCCGGCGCCGTCGACGAACGCCGTGGTCGTGTTCGCCTGCGAGAGCGGTGGCGTGTTCGAGACGGCCGAGCTCCCGGTGCCGCTCGACGTCACGGACGTGGCCGTCGGTCGACGACCGCATCTCTATCCGCTCGCTCGGCTGCTCGATCGCTATCGCCGGTACGCCGTGGTCGTGACCGACACGCACCTGGCCCGCATCTTCGTGGTGGCGCTCGGGCGCATCGAGGCGCGCGGGCAGGTCGAGAACGCGAAGCTCAAACGCACCGACGTCGGCGGCTGGTCCCAGGCGCGATACCAGCGGCACGTCGACGAGCACCGGGCGGAGCACGTGCGGGAGGTCGTGGCCGCGCTCGAGCACATCGTGCGGGAGGAGCGCGTCGATCACATCGCCCTGGCCGGCAACGAGACGTCGATGGCGTTGCTCCGCGCGCATCTCACTAAACCGATCGCCGGGCTGGTGACCGAGCTCCCTCATATGCCGGTGGACGCGCCCGACTCCCGAATCCTGCGCGAGACGCTGGAGATCCTCCCGCGCGAGGACGCCCGCGACGACGCCGAGCGCGTGGCCCGAATGTATGACGCCTATCGCGCGGGCGGTCTGGCGATCGTCGGCCTGGCCGGCACGCGGGCCGCGCTCGAGAACGGCCAGGTGCACGAGCTGCTCCTGACCGCCTCGCCCGATCGGCTGGAAGGAGCCGACGGTGCGGCGGAGGCCGACGAGCTCGTGGTCAAGGCGCGGCAGACGGACGCTCGCGTGACGTTCGTCGAGGATCCGTCGCTCCTCGCCGAGGCGGGCGGCGTCGGCGCGCTGCTGCGATTCCGACTGCACCGGCGCGTGGCATGAGCGCGCGGCCGGTGAGCGAGCGGCCCGCGCACGCCGCCGACGGCGAAGAGACGCAAGAGCGGCGATAATACGCGGCGTGCGCATTGCCGCCACCGTCGGACCCGACCGCGTCGTGGTGCTCGACTCCCTCACGCATTGCGACGGACGCCTGTCCACGCGCGACGTCGTCGTGTCGGGCTCGTTCGCCGGCGCGCTCGCCTTCGGGTTCGCGCTCGAGCGCGGGGTGCGGGGGCTCGTGGCCCACGCCGCCGGCGTGGGGCGTGATGCGGCCGGAGTCTCGGGGCTGCCGCTCGCCGAGCGGCTGGCCGTTCCGGCTGCCGCGGTCGCCACGGAGTCGGCGCGGCTGGGCGACGGCTGGAGCGTCTGGAGCGACGGCATCGTCAGTCACGTCAACGCCGTCGCGGCCGTGCTCGGCGTCGAGGCGCGACAGCCGGCGGCCAAGGCCGCGCGCCTCATGCTCGCGGCGCCGCCGGCCGCCGCCGCGCCCGCGCCTCTGGTCGATCGAGGCCAGCGCACCGTCGACGAGGCGGCGGGCGGGCGCGTGGTGCTCGTGCACTCCATGTCGTTCGCCGAGCCGGCGAACACGCGCGACGTGTTATGCGCGGGGTCGCACGGCGGGCGCGTCAACGTCGAGCGGCTGCTCGCCGTCCGCCCGCGTGGCGCGATCTTCAACGACGGCGGGCGCGCGCGCGACGACTCCGGCGTGAGCGGCCTCGCCGCGCTCGACGCGGTCGGCGTGGCCGCGGCCTGCGTGGACGCGATGTCGGCGCGCATCGGTGATCCGGACAGCACGTACGCGGACGGCGTGATCTCTGCGGTGAACGAGCGAGCCCGACGCGCGGGCGTGGCCGTCGGTCAGCCGGCGGCGGAGGCGGCGCGGCGAATGCTCGAGGGAGGCTGAGTCATGGGCATGGCCAACGTGGGCGGTGTGAGGCTGCACTATGTCGAGGCGGGCGAGGGGGTGCCGCTCGTGTTCGTGCACGAGTTCGCCGGCGACGCCGAGAGCTGGCAGCCGCAGCTGCGCTTCTTCTCGCGCCGCTACCGGACGATCGCGTTCAACGCGCGCGGCTATCCGCCCTCCGACGTGCCCGACACCCCGGAGGCGTACTCGCAGCAGCAGGCGGCCGACGACATCAAGGGCGTGCTCGACCACCTCGGCATCGCGAAGGCGCACGTGTGCGGGCTGTCGATGGGCGGCTATGCGACCCTGCACTTCGGCCTGTCGTTTCCCGAGCGCGCGCTGTCGCTCGTGGTGGCGGGGGCCGGGTACGGCAGCGACGACAACGAGCAGCACAAGCGAGACTCCGAGCTGGTGATCCGGCGCTTCGAGACCGACGGCATGGAGAAGACCGGCGACTTCTACGCGCACGGCCCGTCCCGCGTGCAGTATCTGGAGAAGGATCCGCTCGGCTGGCGGGAATTTCGTGACCGCCTCGTGGCCGGCTCGGCCAAGGGACACGCGCTCACGATGCGCGGCGTGCAGATGAAGCGGCCGACCATCTACTCGCTGGAGCCGCGCCTCACGCTGCTCGAGGTCCCGACGCTCATCGTCACCGGCGACGAGGACGAGCCGTGTCTGGAGCCCGGCATCTTCATGAAGCGCAAGATCCCCACCTCCGGCCTCGTCGTGCTGCCGAAGACCGGGCACGCCGTGAATCTCGAGGAGCCGGATGCGTTCAACCGCGCCGTGCTCGACTTCCTGACCGCCGTCGACGCCGGCCGCTGGCGGCGCCGTCGCGCCGACTCGCTCGGGAAGTCGGCGATCCTGCCGGCCGGCCGCTAGCCTCGGGCGACCCGGCGCGCCGCGCGCGTGGCCTCGACGTCCACGTGCTGCGTGACCGGATCGAGGACGACGCCGTGCTCGCGGCGCGCGTAGGCAAGGCCGATCTTGTCGTTGCGGACGTCCTCGGCCACCGCCTCGGGGTCGCGCTCGAGCGGATCGCCGAAGCCGCCGCCTCCCGGCTGCTCGTGGCGGATCGTGTCGCCCTCGCGAAGCACGATGGCGAACTTCGCCGGCATGTCGCGCGCGACGCCGTCGCGGATGAGGACGTTGCGGGTCGGGAGCGCAGGCTTGCCGCCGGCCAGGCCGTACGGCAAGTGCTTCATCCGGTCGGAGCGCAGCTGCAGCGTCGCCTCCGGATTGAGCAGCGTGTACTGGCGCCGCAGTCCCAGGCCGCCGCGATAGCGACCGGCGCCGCCCGACTCCGGAATGAGCGCGTACTCGTCGATGCGGATCGGGTGCTGCGCCTCGAGGACCTCCACCGGCGTGTTGGACATGTTCTGCGACGGATTCGTGATGGCGTCGACGCCGTCCTTGTCCGGACGCCCACCCCACGCGCCGCAGATCATGTCGACGATGACGAACGGCTTGCGTGCGGCCGTGAGCCCGCCCATCGACAGCACGGTGTTGCCGCCCTCACCGGCGGCCGGCACGCGGTCCGGCACGATCTTCGCCAGCGCGCCGAGCATGACGTCGAGGATGCGATAGCCCGTGAGCGCGCGCGCGGCGCATGCCGCCGGCGGACGCGGATTGAGGATGGTGCCCTCGGGCGCCACCACCTCGATCGCCCGGAACACGCCGGCGTTGTTCGGCACGTCCTGGCGCAGGATCGACCGCACCGAGAGGTACGTGCACGACTTGGTGAACGAGAGCGTGGAGTTCAGCGCGGCGCCGACTTGCGGCGACGAGCCCGTGTAGTCGCACGTCAGATGATCGTCGTGCACGGTCACCGTCACCGTGAGCGGGATGGGCGTGTCGCTGAGGCCATCGTCGTCGAGGTGATCGGTGAAGCGGAACGTCCCCTTGGGCCAGCGACGGATCTCGGCGCGGGTGAGCCGCTCCGCGTAGTCGAGCAGCGCGTTCTCGTACGCGTGCGCGAGCGTGGCGCCGTGGCGGCGTAGCAGCTTGAGATACTCGCGCTCGCCGACCCTGCACGCGGCGTACTGGGCGGACAGGTCGCCCAGCACCCGGTCCGGCACGCGCACGTTCTTCTCGATGATGCGCGCGACGCTCCGGCTGCGGACGCCGCGCTCGTAGAATTTCACGGGCGGCAGGCGGAGGCCTTCCTGGTAGATCTCCGTCGAGTCGCTCGCGTTCGACCCGGGCACGCGTCCGCCCATGTCGGTCTGGTGGCCGATCACGACCGCAAAGGCCTCGAGGGCGTCGTCGGCGAAGATCGGCATGAACATGAAGACGTCGGGCAGGTGCATGCCGCCTTCGTAGGGGTCGTTCATGATCACCACGTCGCCCGAGGCCAGGTCGCCCGTGAACTGCGCCAGCACCGAGCGCATGGCGTCCGGAATGGCGCCGAGGTGCTGGGCGATGGTCTTCGCCTGCGCGATCATGCGGCCGCGCGCATCGCACAGCGCCGCCGAGTAGTCCATCACGTCCTTGATGATCTCGGAGCGCGCGGTCCGGATCACCGTGTACGCCATCTCGTCCACGATCGCGTCGAGCGCGCTCTTCAGCACGGCGAAGGTGATGGGATCGAGGGCGGCGTCCACGGGAGCGCAGCGTACCGTCGGCGGCACTCGCGATGCAACCACACGCGGCGCGAGGAGGTGCGTCATGCCCGAGGTTCCACGAATCAGCGCCCAGGAAGCGCGACGGCGCGTGCAGCAGGGTCAGGCCGTGCTCGCATGCGCCTACGACGACGAGGCGAAGTGCGCGCAGATGCGGCTCGAGGGCGCGATCGACCTCCGCGAGCTGCGCGAGATGCTGCCGTCGCTGCCGAAGGACCGCGAGATCGTCCTCTACTGTGCCTGACCCCACGAAGCCACCTCCGCCAGGCAGGCGGAGCAGCTCCGGGCACAGGGTTTCACGCGCGCCGAGGCTCTGGAAGGAGGCGTCGAGGCGTGGACCGAGGCCGGTTTGCCAATCGAGCGCGCCGCCTGATCCAGGCAAGTTCTTGACAATTCCTATGTAGAAGCGGATATTCGCCGGTGTACCGAGGAGGCAGCCGGCGAATGGCGTCGACAGAGTCGAAGGCTCAGCGGGCAGAGCGTCTGAAGCGCGAGCTCAACCCGTGGGAGGCGTACGACACCATCGTCCGCTTCGCCCGCGAGGGGCACGCCACGATCCCGCCCGAGTGGGCGACGTATTTCCGCTGGTGGGGCGTCTACTCCCAGGGGGACGGCGTCGGAGCGGTCGGGGGCACCGCCGGCGAGGGCAAGGCGAGCCGCTTCTTCATGGTGCGAATCCGCATTCCGAACGGCATCCTCGCCTCCCAGCAGCTGCGGACCATCGCCGAGCTGACCGAGCGCTACGCGCGGGGCATCGCCGACGTCACCGTGCGGCAGAACGTGCAGCTGCACTGGGTCACCGTCGAGGATCTTCCTGCGGTGATGCAGGCGCTGTGGCGCTCGGGGCTGACGAGCCTCGGCGCCTGTGGCGACGTGACGCGCAACGTCACCGGCTGCCCGCTGGCCGGAGTCGACGGCGACGCCATCGTCGACGCCTCCCCGCTGGTCCTCGCGGCCACTCGCTTGCTGAACGGCAATCCCGAGTTCTACAACCTGCCGCGCAAGTACAAGGTCTCGATCACGGGCTGCCGCAGCTGGTGCACTTATCCCGAGATCAACGACGTGGGCTTGACCGCGCTCCGCCATCCGGCCTCGGGACAGACCGGATTCTCGCTGCGCGTCGGCGGCGGCCTGGCGACCGATCCGCACCTGGCGCCCCGGCTCGATGCCTTCGTCCGCTGGCACCAGGTCGTCCCGGTCGTCCGGGCCGTGACCGAGGTGTTCCGCGACTCCGAGGTGCTGCGGCAGCATCGCGAGAAGGCGCGGCTGAAGTTTCTGTTCCTGCAGCACGGCTGGACGCCCGGCCGCTTTCTGGAAGCGATCGAGGCGCGGCTCGGCTTTTCACTCGATCGTGCGCCGGCCGAGCCGCCGCCCGACGAGGTATACCGCGACCACGTCGGCATCCATCCTCAGCGCGATCCCGAGCTGTGCTACGCGGGCGCGGTCCTGTTGCGCGGACGGGCCACCCCGGAGCAGCTGCGGGCGCTTGCCGATGCCGCCGACAGCCACGGGAGCGGTCAGCTCCGCACGACCGCGATGCAGAACGTCATCGTCCTCGACGTCCGCCGCGAGCGCGTGGCCGCCCTCGCCCGCGATCTGGAGCGCGCGGAGCTGCCGCTCGGCGGCTCGCCGTTCCGGCGCGGGACCATCGCGTGCACCGGCAGCGAGTTCTGCAAGCTGGCGCTCACGGAGACGAAGGACTTCGCGCGGCGCCTGGTGGAAGATCTCGAAGCCCGGCTGCCGGGATTCGACGCGCACCTGAAGCTGCACGTGACGGGCTGCCCGAACTCGTGCGGCCAGCACTGGATCGCGGACATCGGCGTCGAGGGCAAGAAGCTGAAGATCGACGGCGCGCTGGTCGATGCCTACTACTTCTGCGTCGGCGGTGGCCTCGGCGCCGCCGCGGCGACCGCGCGGCCCATCGGCCTTCGCGTGCCGGCCTCGGAGGTGGCGCCGGCCATCGAGCGGCTGCTGCGCACGTACCTCGGGCAGCGGCGAGCGCCGAGCGAGACGCTGCGCGCCTACTGCGCTCGCCACGACGACGCGACGCTCCGGGCGGTGCTCGCGGGGGCGCCGGTGCCGGCAGTGGCACGCGATCCGGCCGGCGGCCTGCTACCGGCGAGCGTCGACGGCTGAGCGATGGGCTTCTATCCGCTCTTCGTGGAGCTCGATGGCCGCCCCTGCGTCGTGCTCGGCGGCGGCGTGGTCGCCGAGCGAAAGGTGCTCGGCCTCCTCGCCGCCGGCGCCGTGGTGACGGTGGTGAGCCCGGCGCTGACGCATGGACTCGCCGCGCTGGCCCGCGCGGGCCGCATCGCGCACGTCATGCGCGCCTACGCCGGCGGTGATCTCGCGGGCGCCGCGCTGGCCTTCGCCGCTACCGACGACGGCGCCATCAACGCCGCGGTGGCGGCCGAAGGCCGCGCGCGCGGCATCTGGGTGAACGCCGCCGACGATCCGGCCAACTGCGACGTCATCCTGCCTGCCGTCGTGCGCCGCGGTCCCGTCACCGTCGCCATCGGGACCGGCGGCGCGACCCCCGCGGTCGCGCGAGCGGTGCGCGAGCACGTCGAGCGCGCGTTGCCGGCGGCGTGGGCGTCGCTCGCCGAGATCGCGCGAGACCTGCGCCGCGAGCTTGGCGCACGCGCGGAACAGCGGCCGAGCGCCGACGCGTGGCGTGACGCCCTCGCCGAGGCGTTGCCCCCGCTCCTGGCGGGCGAGACGCGCGAGGACGCGGCGCGCCGTCTGCGCGAACGGTTGACGGCATGCGCGTAGGCACCGTCGCCCTCGTCGGCGCCGGCCCGGGCGACGCGGGGCTCATGACCGTCCGCGGACTCGCGTTGCTGCGCCGGGCCGACGTCGTCGTCTACGACCGCCTGATCGATCCGCGACTGCTGCGCCAGGCCCGCCGTGCGCGCCACGTCTTCGCCGGCAAGGCGAGCGGCGATCATGCGCTGCCGCAGGCCGAGATCAACGCGCTGCTCGTGCACCACGCGCGCCGCGGTCGTCGCGTCGTGCGCCTCAAGGGCGGCGATCCGTTCGTGTTCGGGCGTGGCGGCGAGGAGGCCGAGGCGCTGGCCCAGGCCGGCGTGCGCTTCGAGGTGGTGCCGGGCGTCAGCTCGGCCGTCGCGGTGCCCGCGTACGCCGGGATTCCGCTGACTCATCGGGGACGCGCGGCCTCGTTCGCCGTCGTGACCGGCCACGACGCGTGTGCGGGCTCCGGCGTCGACTGGGGCCGGCTCGCGACGGCCGTCGACACGCTGGTGGTGTTGATGGGGGCCAGCGCGCTGCCGCGGATCGCCCGGACGCTCATCGCGAATGGCCGTGCGCCTTCGACGCCGGTGGCCGTCGTGCGCCGGGGCACCACGCGCGGTCAGAGCACGCTGGTCGACCGCCTGGACCGTGTCGCGCAGCGCGGCGAGGCCATCGAGCCGCCGGCGGTGATCGTCATCGGCGACGTCGTGAGCCTCCGCGAGCGGCTCGCGTGGCACGAGCCGGACGCCCGCGCGCGTCAGTCGAGGACGATCAGGAGATTGCCGGCGCCGTCCTCGGTCGCGGTCGTGCCCGGCGGCAGGACGACCGTCGAGTCGTACGCCTCGATGATTGCGGGGCCGTCGACTTTCACGACCGAGGCGCGTGGATGGACCGGCGTGTCGATCGCCGCCGCACCGCGCTCGAAGACCACCGGCCGTCGAGCGGCCGTGGAGGACCGCGCTTCCACGCTGAGCCCGCGGAAATCGAGACGCGTGGCGCGCAGCCCGGTCGCCACCAGCCGGAAGTTGACGAGCTCCAGCGGCTCCTCGCTCGCGTAGCCGTACGTCGCGGTGTACTCCCGGCGGAATCCGTCGCGAAGCGCGTTCAGGGCCGCGTCGTCGAGGACGTCGCCGGTCAGCGGAACGGTGAGCTCGGAGCCCTGGCCCTCGTAGCGGAGGTCGGCGGCGAAGGCCAGGCGGGCGTCGCCGCCGGTGTAGCCTTCGGCGGCCAGGGTCGCTCGCGCCTCGGCCGCCATGGCGCCGAGCGATGCCGTCGCCGCGTCCCGATCGAGCTCCGCGAGCGGGCCCGCGTGCGCGCGCACGAAGTGGTGCTCGAGGTCGCTGGCCAGCATGCCGACCGCGGTGAAGACGCCCGGCGACACCGGGACGAGCACGCGGCGGATCTCGAGCGCGCGTGCGACGTCGACCGCGTGGACCGGCCCGCTGCCGCCGAAGGCGACGAGCGTGTAATCGCGCGGGTCGCGACCGCGCTCGATGCTGACCGCGCGGATGGCGCGCGCCATGCTGGCGTTGGCCACGGCGCGAATGCCGTGCGCCGCGTCGAGCACGCTCAGTCCGAGCGGGCCGGCGACGTCGCGCGCGACGGCGGCGTGCGACCGTCGCGCGTCGAGCGGCAGCTCGCCGCCCGCAAGGGCGACGGGATTGAGGAAGCCGAGCACGACGTTGGCATCGGTGACGGTGGCGCGCTCGCCGCCGAGTCCGTAGCACGCGGGTCCCGGCGCCGCGCCCGCGGATTCCGGGCCGACGCGGAGCAGACCGCCGGCGTCGATCCAGGCGATCGAGCCGGCGCCGGCACCGACCTCCGCGATGTCGATGGCCGGCACCTTCAGCATGTAGCCGCCCGCCTTGATGAACCGACTGGATGTGCTGATGCCTTCGCGAAACTCGTACTCCGTGGTGAGCGACACGCGGCCGCCCTCCACCAGCGAGGCTTTCGCCGTGGTGCCGCCCATGTCGAACGCAATGAGGTCCGGCGTGCCGGTCGCGTGCCCGAGCCGCGCGGCGCCCGCGACGCCGGCGGCGGGGCCCGAGCCCACGCAGAAGACCGGCCGTTCGGCAGCCGCCGGGGCGCTGACCACGCCGCCGTTCGACGCGACGACGAGCAGGGGCGCGCGCACGCCGATGCCGCGCAGCCCCTCGGCGAGATTCGCCAGGTACCGGCGCATCACCGGCAGGAGATACGCGTTCACGACCGTCGTCGACGTGCGCTCGTATTCCTTGATCTCCGGCAGCACGCGGTGCGACGCCGTGACCTCGAGCGCGGGATAGTGGCGGCGCAGCAGCTCGGCGGCGGCCGCCTCGTGCGCGCTGTTGACGTACGAGTTCACGAAGCAGATCGCCACCGAGGTCACGCCCTCGTCCACCAGCCGAGTGGCGGCGGCACGCACGGAGCCCTCATCGAGCGGCCGCACGGCCCGGCCGTCGGCGCCCATGCGCTCGTCGACCTCGAGGCGCCAGCGCCGCTTCACGAGCGGCACCGGCTTCTCCCACGTGAGGTCGAAGAGCTCCGGCGTCCGGATGCGCCCGATCTCGAGAACGTCGCGAAAGCCGCGCGTGGTCAGCAGGCCCGTGCGCGCGCCCGTCTTCTGGAGAATCGTGTTCGACGCCACGGTGGTGCCGTGCACCACCTCCACGACGTCGCCGGGAGCGACGCCCGCCCGGCGCAGCAGCGCGTCCACGCCGTGGACCACCGCGCGCCCCGGATCGTCCGGCGTCGACGGCACCTTGCTGACGAGCACCGAGCCGTCCGGCCGCGCGAGAACGATGTCGGTGAAGGTGCCGCCGATGTCGACGCCGAGCCGTGCTTCCGTGGTCATGGACGCCGTAGCCTATCATTCCGCGGCCGGCGTTCGTTCCTCCGGGCGGTCGATCAGGCGGCGTCGCTCCAGTACGAGCGACGCCCGTAGTGCTCGAAGAGGCGCTGCTCGTAGTCGCGCTCGAGCGGCGCGTCGGGATGGTATTCGGGCGCGCTCTCGATCTGCGCGCGTGACAGGCCGACCCGAACCGCGCGATCGCTCCACGAGACCGTCTCCACCCACTCCGGCGAGACGAGCACGCGCTTGCCGGGCAGCCAGCTGCCGGTGTCGACGACCAGCCACCGAATCGTCCACGCGCGGTCGTCGACCAGAAAGTCGTCGACCTCGCCGAGGTCGCCATCGCGCGCCTGGAGCACGGAGCCGGTGACGTCGCCGGTGGAGTACAGGTGCGCGTCGGCGCGCTCGTCCGCTTCCTGGCGCGCGAGCACCTCGGCCTCCGCGGTGGAGGTCGGCGCCGGCGGGAGCGGCGGCAGCGGGAGCGCGCCCCACGCGAGCGGACCCATCCAGTACGGCGCCAGCCCGTAGTGCGACAGCAGCGCGCTCTCGTGGCGCCGCGAGATCGGCTGGTGCGTGTCGACGTCGGGGCTGTCCTTCACCTGTTGTCGCGAGAGCAGCACGATCACGCGCCTGCCCGGAACGTCGACTTCACGGACGCACGCCGGTGAGATGAGCACCTGGCGGCCCGAGAGCCAGCCGCCCGTGTCGACGACCAGATAGCGCACGGTCCAGTGCTGGTCATCGAAGAACAGATCTTCGACGTCGCCGATGGCGCCGTCCATCGCGGCGAGCCGGGCTCCTTCGAGCTTCGTGGCGCTGAAGAGCATCGCCAGACTTCGGTGCAAGGCAAGTGCCGCCGGCACATGCCTTGCTCTACAGGTGGCGTGTCAACCGCGATCCGCGGACTCGCGACCTTTCTCGTCGTCATCGTCATTCTCTCCGCGGGCTGTCGACGCTCGTCGCCCGAGGCTCCTCGCACCGAACCACCGGCCGGCGTCCCCGTCGTCGTCACCACCGCCACCGAAAAGCCGATGCCGGTCGACGTCACCACCGTGGGCAACGTGGTGCCGGTGACGAGCGTCACGGTCCGTTCGCGC
>DATAOC010000048.1:0-20697 GCA_036265915.1 Candidatus Methylomirabilota bacterium
GGCAGCGGCGCCGGCGCCGGACTCGTGGTCGATGCGGTGATCGAGGTCGGGCGCCTGGCCCGCCAGGTCACGAAGCTTCCCGCCGAGCGCGCGGCGCGAGCTCGAGGCGGTGATCCGTGGGAATGCTGGCAGCTCGACACGACGGGCTGGGTCGATCTGCCGGATTCCTGCTTCACGTACAGCGAGGCGGGCCGGCGTCTCTTCGGCACGCGGCCCATTGCCACCGCCGCCACGGCGGATCTCTACCACCAGCACCCCGGTCAGCGAAAGGTGTTCGAGCGCCGCAAGGTGATGCGCATGGCGCGCCGCGCCGCGCGCCTCGTGCTGTTCCACTCCATGCACGACAACGTCCACGGCTTCGAGGTGACCTACGAGGTCGAGGCGGCCACGGGCCGGATCGTGCAGGCGGAGCACGTCACGCCGCGGCTTCCGTACGCGGGCGTGTGCTCGGAGCCGCAGCGCCGCATCGCCACGCTGGTGGGCGAGACGCTGGACGACGGCCTGCGCAAGCGCATCCAGGCGCACCTCGGTGGTCCCGCCGGCTGCGCGCAGCTCTACGATCTCACCGCGGATCTCCTGAAGCTCGTCGTCGCGGCGTAGCCAACCCGCCTAGCCGCTCACGCGAGCGAGGTGCGTCTCGACCTCGCAGTCGGCGGTGAAATCGTGGAGGCCGATGGACTCGGGGGACCGGCCGCCGAGGGCGGCGCGCGGGAGGAGCCCCACCAGCTCACCGCGGCCGACGGTCACGCCGCGCCGCTCGGCCTCGGCCGCGATGCGGTCGAACACGGCGGGCAGGGGCGTCCGGCGATGATCGACGAGGTTGACCGCGACCTGCACGAGGCCGCGGCTCGGCAGCGGAAGCCCGAGCGCGCGGACGCCGGGCAGTCCACCGTCGCGCTCGCGCACCGCGCGCGCGATGGCGCGCGCGACGTCGAGCTCGGCCGTCTGCAGCCAGACGTTGTAGGCGACCAGGATCTCTCGCGCGCCGACCACGGCCGCGCCGGCGCGGGCGTCGAAGCGCGCGGGCCCGGCATCGGGCGCGCCGGCGACGGTGGCCAGCCGCTCCGCGAGCGCCTCGTAGCCGCCGCGGCGCACGTCGGGCAGCTGGCGGCGGTCCTCGCGCAGCGCGGCGGCGCCGTAGAAGTAGACCGGCAGCGCGTGGCGCGCAGCGATCTGCGTGCCGACGCGGCGGGCGGCGTCGACGGCGAGCTGCATCGGCGCGCCGCCGAGCGGTATGAACGGCACCACGTCGACGGCGCCAAGCCGGGGGTGCAGCCCGTGGTGCTCGCGCATGTCGATGCGCGCCAGCGCCGCCGCCGCGAGGGCCAGCGCCGCCGCTTCCACCGCGGCCCCTGGGCCGAGGACGGTGAAGACGGCGCGGTGGTGGTCGGGATCGCTGTGCACGTCGGCCAGGTGCGCGCCGCCGACCGCGCGCACGGCGTCCGCCATCGTCGCCAGCGCGCGGGCGTCACGGCCCTCGCTGACGTTGGCCACGCACTCGATAATCATGCGGCGAGACCGTATACTACCGGCCGCATGCAGGCCCTGCCAGTCGGAAAGCTCCGCGCCGAGGCGCTGCAGGCGGTCTTCGATCGGCATCCCGTTCGCGATCCCCGTGTCGTCGTCGGACCGCGCGTCGGCGAGGATGCGGCCGTCATCGACCTCGGCGACCGGTTTCTGCTCGCCACATCCGATCCGATCACGTTCGCGGCCGACGACGTGGCGCGCTACGCGCTCGTCGTGAACGCCAACGACATCGCCGTGCGCGGCGGACGGCCGCGCTGGTTTCTCGCCACCCTGCTGCTGCCCGAAGGCGCGACGAGCGAGGAGAGCGTGATCGCGCTGTTCGCCTCGCTGCACGAGGCGTGCGCCGAGATCGAGGTGACGCTGGTCGGCGGGCACACCGAGGTGACGCACGGCCTCGATCGTCCCATCGTGGCCGGCACCATGCTCGGCGAGGTGGCAAAGGACAAGCTCGTCACCACCGGCGGCGCCCGCGTCGGCGACGCGGTGGTCATGACGAAGGGCGTTCCGCTGGAGGGCGCGGCCATCATCGCGCGCGCCAAGGAGGCGGAGCTGCGCGCGCGTGGCGTCCCGGCGGGAACGATCCGCCGGGCGAAGGCGTTCCTCACCACGCCGGGTCTGAGCGTGCTGCCGGAGGCGGAGATCGCGTGCGAGCTGGCCACCGTCCACGCCATGCACGACCCGACCGAGGGCGGCATCGCCACCGCGCTCAAGGAGCTCGCGGACGCGGCCGGTGTCGGCCTGCGGATCGATCGTGACCGCGTCATGGTGCTGCCCGAGGGCCGCACGCTGTGCGAGGCGTTCGGCCTCGACCCGCTGGGCACCATTGCGTCGGGCGCGCTCCTCATGACGCTCGACCCAGCGGAGGCGGGCGTCGTCATCCACGCGCTCGCGCGGGAGTCGATCGACTGCCACTTCATCGGTCAGGTGGTGGAGCGCGCCCAGGGCGTCACGCTCGTCGAGGGAACGAAGAGCTGGCCCATGCCGGTGTTCGCCCAGGACGAGATCACGCGGCTGTTCAAGGAGGCGTGAGGTGCTCCAGATCGGTTACGCACATCGCCCGGTCGCGCTCGGCCGCGACGGCATGGTGTCTTCCGCGCATCCCTACGCGACGCTGGCCGGCGTCGAGGTCCTCAAGGATGGCGGCACGGCGGCGGACGCGGCGCTGGCGGTCAACGCCGTGCTCGCCGTCACGCAGCCGAACATGTGCGGGATCGGCGGGGACATCTTCGTCCTCTACTACGAGGCCGCCACCGGGGTGGTGCACTTCCTGAACGGCGCGGGGCGGTCTGGCTCGCGCGCGTCGCTGGCGGAGCTGCGCCGGCGCGGCATGGCGACGCTGCCGGTGACCGGCGCGCCCACCGTCAGCGTGCCCGGCTGCGTGCGCGGCTGGGCCATGCTGCACGAACGGTTCGCCACGCGCCCGCTCGCCGATCTCCTGGCGCCGGGCATCCGCTACGCCGAGCGCGGTTTTCCGGTCTCGTCGCTCACGAGCCAGGCGATCGAGGAGTTCTCGCGCATCACGCCCGATCCCGAGTGGCACCGCGTGTTCCGGCCGGGCGGTCGGGCGCCCGCCCTCGGCGCGGTGCTCGTGCAGCCGGATCTCGCTCGCACGCTGCGCGAGATCGGCCACGACGGCCCGGACACGATGTACCGAGGCCGCGTCGCGCGCGCCATCGCCGAGCGCATGGCCACCGACGGCTTTCTGACGCTCGACGACCTCGCCGCGCACACCGGCGAGTGGGACGACCCGCTCAGCACCACCTATCGCAGCCACGTCGTCTACGAGACGCCTCCCCCGACCCAGGGGCTGGCCGCGCTGCTCGCCCTGAACCTGCTCGAGGGGCACCGCGTCAGCGATCTCGCCGTGCACTCCACGGAGCACGTGCACCTGCTGCTCGAGATGGTGAAGCTCGCGTACGCCGACCGCGACCGCTGGGTCGGCGATCCCGCGCACGTGCGCGTGCCCGTGGCGGCGCTGCTGGCCAAGCCGTACGCGGAGCGTCGCCGGCGCGCGTTCGACGCCGGCAAGGCGAGCGTACATGCCGCCGGCCTCCCCGAGGGCGACACCACCGGCTTTGTCGTGGCCGACGGCCGCGGCAACGTGGCCAGCGTCATCCAGAGTCTTTACAACGGCTTCGGCTCGGGCATCGTGGCGCCCGGCACCGGCGTCCTGCTGCAGAATCGTGGTCGCGGCTTCCGCGTCGAGCCCGGGCATCCGAGCGCGCTGGCCCCGCGCAAGCGGCCGTTCCACACGCTGATGGCATCCATCGTCACGCGGGCCGGCCGACCGATCATCGCGTTCTCGACCATGGGCGGCAGCGGGCAGGCGATGTTCCACGTGCAGGTGCTGACCAACATGCTCGACTTCGGGATGGATCCGCAGGAAGCGATCGAGCGGCCGCGCTTCGTGATCGGCAGCTTCGCGCCCGGCGAGGCCGACGACACGGTCCATCTCGAGTCCCGGGTCGCCGGCGAGGTGGCGGAGGCGCTGCGTGCGCTCGGTCACCCGATCAAGTCGGCGCCCGAGTTCTTCACGCGCACGGGCCACGCGCACGCGATCGAGTTTCGCGACGGCACCATGCTGGGCGGCGCGGACCCGCGGGGTGACGGCGCCGCGCTCGGCTTCTGATGCTTCGCCGCGCGGCCGTCACGCTCGGCCTCGCCCTCGCGCTTGCGGTCGGGGCGGAGGCCGCCGAGTGGGGCAACATCGTGCCGGGCAGCACCACGATGGACGCCGTGCGCGCGCAGTACGGCGGCCCCACCAGGACGACCACGCAGAAGGTGGACAACTACGACACCGCCGGCTGGGTCTACGAAGGCGCGCAGGCGCCGCCCGGCCTCGTGCGGCTCGTCGTCGACTTCGGCATCCTCGAGGGGGGCGGCTACCGGCGTGAGATCGTCCGCTCCTTCAAGCTCGAGCCGAAGCCGGGCGTCTTCGCGCGGCCCATCGTGCTGTCCGGCTGGGGCAAGCCCGACCGTGTGGGCACCCAGGGCGATGCCGAGGTGTTTCTCTACGGCGAGGGGCTGGTCGTCATCTTCGACAAGCAGGGCTGGAACGCGCTCACGCTGCTGTTCACGCCGCCCCAGCCGCTCGAGCCAGCGAAGCCGTCGCCGTGACGAGCCCCCGCAGCGGAATCGAGACCCAGTCGGGACGGTTGTTCGCCTCGTAGACGACCTCGTAGGCCGCCTTCTCGAGCTCGAGCACGGCCACCGCGCGCGCGAAGGCATCGCCGCCGGCCGGCAGGAACGGCGCCGTACCGGCCGCCGCGCGATAGCCGTCCAGGAACGCCTGGCGCGCCCGCTCCTCCCAGCGGCCGACGTCGTGACCGCTGCGCGCCACCGTCGCCGCCGCGTAGGCGAACGACCGCAGCATGCCGGCCACGTCGCGCAGCGGCGTGTGCTTGCGGCGGCGCTCGTCGAGCGGTCTGAGCGGCTCGCCCTCGAAGTCGATGAGCACGAAGTCGGCGCCGTCGCGCACGCACAGCGTCTGTCCGAGGTGGAAGTCGCCGTGATGGCGGATCTTCGACGCCCCGAGCAGGCCGGCCAGCGCGGTCCCGATGCCCGCCGGCACGTCGGGCAGCCGCGATCCCGCCGCGGCCGAGCGCGCCGCGGTGACCTGGCGCTCGATCGCCGCCGTCCATGCCGCGACGTCGCCGCGGCCGATGGCCTCCGCCGTGAACGCGGGATCCGCGCTCGGCGTGGCCAGCGCGAGGTGCAGCTCGGCCGTGCGCCGGCCGAGACCACGCAGGGCGTCGAGCGCCTCGTCGCCCGCCGCCAGGCGGTCGAGCAGCCACTGCCAGCCGTCGCGGCCGTCGGGCACGAGCTCGTGGGCGACGGCCACGGTGGCGCGGCGACCATCGTCGGCGACGTACTCGAGGGCTCCGGCCAGCCGCGGCGTGTTCCTGAAGCTCGTCTGCTCGGTGAGGAAGCGGGTGATCTCGAGATCGGGGTTCAGCCCGTCGGCCACGCGCCTGAAGTGCTTCACGATGACCGCGCCCTCGAACACGATCGACGTGTTGCTCTGTTCCCCCGCGATCCGCCGCACGGGCACGTCCGGCGGCAGCCGATGGGGGAAGGCGCGCGAGGGACGCCCGATGAGCGCGCCGTGGTCGCCCCGGACGTCGTCGGCGGCGCCCATCACGTCGAGGAGGGCGCGGCAGAAACCCGGGTTGTCGAAGGCGTCGGCGAGGCCGTGGCCGTCCTCGAGGGCCACCAGATAGCGATCGCGCGCGCCGTCATCGAGCGTCACGCCGACGAGGAAGATCGTGCTGCCGCGCAGCGGCAGGCAATCGTCGACGCGCGTCTCGACGATGCGCCGCGTCTTGCCCGCGAACCACCGCTGCCTGGCCAGCCAGCCGGCGAGCTCAGATGGCGGCGTCTTCGATGCCATAGCGGGCGGGTCGCTTCTCCCGACGCTCCAGCTTGAACCAGTAGAACCCGTAGGGGCCGAGGCTCAGGAAGTACGGCGCGCGGCCGACGGCCGGGAACCGGTTGCCGCTCAGCATCTCCACCGGGACCGCGCCCTCGTACGTGGCGAGCGGCAGCTCCGCCGGTTGCGCCGCGGCACTGAGGTTGGCCACGACGAGCAGCGTCTCGTCGGCGTGGCGGCGCAGATAGGCGAGCACCGACTGGTTGCGCGGCCGCAGGAACTCCACGTCGCCGCGACCAAAGGCCGGCGACCGCTTGCGGGTCGCGATGAGCCGCTTCATCGTCGCCAGCAGCGAGGCGGGCTGCTTGTCCTGCGACTCCACGTTCACCGCCTGGTAGCTGTAGAGCGGATCGCTGATCACCGGAAGGTAGAGCTGCGTCGGGTCGGCCGTCGAGAAGCCGGCGTTGCGATCCGCCGTCCACTGCATCGGCGTGCGAACGCCGTTGCGGTCGCCGAGGTGGACGTTGTCGCCCATGCCGATCTCGTCGCCATAGTAGATGATGGGGCTGCCCGGCAGCGTCAGCAGCAGGCAGTTGAGGAGCTCGATGCGGCGGCGATCGCCGTCCATCAGCGGCGCCAGCCGGCGACGGATGCCGAGGTTCAGCTTCATGGCAGGGTCGCTGGCGTAGGCGTAGTACATGTAGTCCCGCTCCTCGCTGGTGACCATCTCGAGCGTCAGCTCGTCGTGGTTGCGCAGGAAGACGCACCACTGGCACGCGGGCGGGATGGGCGGCGTGTGCGTGAAGATGTCGGTGATGGGTAGCCGATCGGCGCGGCGCACGGCCATGTACAGCCGCGGCATGAGCGGAAAGTGGAACGCCATGTGGAACTGGTCACCGTCGCCGAAGTAGGGCCGGACGTCCTCGGGCCACTGATTGGCCTCGGCCAGCAGGATGCGCTGCCCGCCGTACTCGCGGTCGAGCACGCGTCGGAACTCCTTCAAGATCGCGTGCGTCTCCGGCAGATTCTCGCAGTTCGTGCCCTCGCGCTCGATGAGGTACGGCACCGCGTCGCAGCGGAAGCCGTCGAGCCCGCGATCCAGCCAGAACCGCATCACGTCGAGCATGGCCGCCCGGACGGCCGGATTGTCATAGTTGAGGTCCGGCTGGTGGCTGAAGAACCGGTGCCAGTAATACTTCTTGGCGGCCGCGTCCCACGTCCAGTTCGACTTCTCGGTGTCGGTGAAGATGATGCGCGCGTCACGATACCGCTGGTCGGTGTCGCTCCAGACGTAGTAGTCGCGATAGGGCGAGGCGGCGTCCGCGCGCGCGGCCTGGAACCACGGGTGCTGGTCGGAGGTGTGGTTCATCACGAGGTCGGCGATGACGCGCAGGCCGCGGTCGTGGGCGGCGTCCAGGAACTTCTGGAAATCCTCGACGCTGCCGTACGTGGGATGGATGCCGTAGAAGTCGGCGATGTCGTAGCCGTCGTCGCGCAGCGGCGACGGGTACATCGGCAGGATCCAGATGCAGTCGACACCGAGGTCGCGCACGTAGTCGAGCTTGCCGGTGAGCCCGGCGAAGTCGCCCACGCCGTTGCCGTCCGCGTCGGCGAACGCCTTGACGTGCACCTCGTAGAAGACGGCGTCCTTGTACCAGGTATCCGACGGCATCACTTCACGAGAGCGAAGATCTGGGCGGGCTCGCGCGTGGGATCGAGCTCGACGTAGCCGCGCCGGCCGTGCCAGTCGTAGGTGACGTCGGTGATCAGCTCGTGCATGCGATAGGCGGCGTCGCCTGGCAGGCCGGCGGCGGCGAGCGGGACGTCGACGAGGCTGCCGTGGCTCTGGAACGGGTCGAGGTTGACCGCGACGAAGACGTGATCGTCGCCGGCGCTCTTGCCGTACCAGAGGATGTTGGGGTCGTCGGCGCCATAGAAGCGCAGGTTGTCGTAGCGCTGCAGCGCGGGGTGCGCGCGCCGGATGGCGTTGAGCCGGGTCAGGTAGCCGGTGAGGTTGCCGGGCGCGTTCCAGTCACGCGCTGTCAGCTGGTATTTCTCCGAGTCGTGATACTCCTCGGAGCCGGGGGCGAACGGCTCGTTCTCGCACAGCTCGTAGCCGCTGTAGAGGCCGTACACCGACGACAGCGTGGCCGCCATGACCACCCGGAACTTGAACGCCGGCCGACCGCCCTTCTGCAGCGTCTCGTGCAGGATGTCGGGCGTGTTCGGCCACAGGTTGCCGCGGAAGTAGTCGGCCACCGGCGGCGTGGTGATCTCGGTGAAGTACTCGATCAGCTCCTGCTTGTGGTTCCGCCACGTGAAGTAGGTGTAGGACTGCGTGAAGCCCGCCTTCGCGAGCACCTTCATCATCTTCGGACGCGTGAACGCCTCGGCCAGGAAGATGACCTCGGGATGCGTCGACTGCACGGTGCGGATGAGCCACTCCCAGAAGCGAACAGGCTTGGTGTGCGGATTGTCGACGCGGAACGTCTTCACGCCGTGGGCGACCCAGAACTCGATGACGCGCTTCATCTCCTGCCAGAGCGGCCCTGGATCGTCGCCGGCGAAGTTCACCGGGTACACGTCCTGGTACTTCTTGGGCGGGTTCTCGGCGTACTTGATCGTCCCGTCCGGTCGGTGAAAGAACCACTCCGGGTGCTCACGGACCCAGGGATGATCCGGCGAGGCCTGGATGGCGAAGTCCAGCGCGACCTCGAGTCCGAGCCGGCTCGCGCTCTCCACGAACCGGTCGAAGTCGTCGAGCGTGCCGAGCTCGGGATGCACTGCCGTGTGGCCGCCCTCCACACCGCCGATCGCCCACGGGCTGCCGGGCTCTCCGGCCTGCGCCCTGAGCGCGTTGTTACGACCTTTGCGGTGCGCGCGGCCGATCGGATGGATGGGCGGCAGGTACACGACGTCGAAGCCCATCGCGGCCGCCCGCTCGAGCTGCGCCTCGGCGTCCTTGAAGGTGCCGTGACGGCCGGCCGCGCCGCACGAGCGCGGGAAGAACTCGTACCAGGCGGCGAAGCGCGCACGCTCGCGGTCGGCGACCACGTGGAGCTCGCGATCCGCGCGCGTGGCCGCCGTGCGGTCGATGGTCGCATCCATCAGGTGCAGCAGCCGCGCGTCCCGCGCAATGGTGACGGCATCCGTCTGGCCGGGCGCCTGCTCCAGCCGGCGGACGTATGCCTCCAGCGCGGCGCGTTGCTCGCCGCGCGCTCGCCGCGCGGCCGCCCGGACGAGCTCGGTGCCTTCGGTCAGCTCGCTCGCGACGTCCTGGGCGGCGTCGACGCGCTTGGCCAGGTCGGCCAGCCAGGATCGAAACGGGTCGGCCACGGCCTCGAGCGTGTACACGTACCGCGCGTTGTGCTCGAGTCTGAAGGCACCGGCCCAGCGATCGTTGTCGACGTAGCGCATGGGGGCCTCGTGCCAGCCGCGCGCGTCGGCCCGTCGGTACAGCAGGAAGGCGACGAGCACCTCGTGGCCTTCCTTGAAGATGTCGGCCGTCACTTCGAGCACGGCGCCGACCTCGCGCTTGAGCGGGTAGCGGCCGCCGTCCACGGTGGGCGCGATGTTCTCGATGACCACCGTCCGCTTCAGCTCGGCAGCCGGGGGAAGATCGCCGCGGGCGCCGGCCGTCTTGCGGGTCGGGGTCGTGCGGCGTGCGCGCGCGGTGGCCATCAGCGCCAGTGTTCCACGAGATACGGCTTCTGTCGCTCGAAGGCCGCCGCCACCGCCTCGAGGGCACGCTCGGTGGCTTCCGCACCGGCCCGGCGGGTGGCGGCGACGTAGGCCGCCGTGCGCCCGAGGTACAGCGGTACCAGCGAGCGCAGCAAGTGCTCGCGATGCACGACGACATAGTGGTGCCCGAGCGCGAAGTCGTACACGACGCGCGCCCACAGGTCGTCGGGAAAGCGGAACGTCTCGGGGTCGCTCGTCTCCAGCGCCAACACCTCGCCCAGCGTGTCGGGGCTGAGGATCAGCTCCCAGATCGAGCTCAGGTCCCGGACACCCTGCTGGAAGGCATCGAGCAGCGCGCCGACGTCGACGTCCTTCGGCTCCATCGACACGTGCTGCGGCTCGCCGACGGCGGGCAGCGCCTCGCTCTCCCGCACCTCGCGCCACAGGTCCTGATGCCGATCCATCACCGTGAAGGCCGCGCCGAGCGTCTCGGCGACCATGGCCGGAAGGTCGGCCGTCCGCGTGCGCGAGCGCACGACGTACGGGCCGAGCCACGCCTCCCACACCGAGAAGCCGTCGGCGATGGCCGCGCCCGTGATCCACAGGTCGCTCACGTCGCGCCCCGTCCAGTCCCACTTCGGATGCACGAGCAGGTGATCGAGCAGCCGCGCCGAGAGCCCTTGCTGGCCACCGAAGGGCTGATGGATGCGCCGGCCGTACAGGGCGCGCACGAGCGGCGCCAGCACCAGTCGCGTGACCGTGCCCTCCCAGCGATGGCGCGCGTAGGCGGGACAGATGAAGTCCGCCTTGTCGGCCAGGATCGGCCCCGCGAGATCGCGCATCCAGTCAGGCGTGATGGACACGACGTCCGCCTCGAGGACGACGAGCGCGCGCGCATGGAGGGTACGCGCGGCGCTGAACGCCGCGCGCAGCCCCTCGCCGCGACCGGGCACGCCGTGGAACGGCACCTCGACGCGCTCGCCGGCGGGCGGCTCGAACGGCGCGCTCACGACCGGCAGCCCGGCCGAGTGCATCAGCGCCGGGGTGTCGTCGGCGGAGCCGGCGTCGGCGGAGATGAGCGCGACCGTCGTGTCGGGAAAGTGCCGGGCGATGCCGTCGGCGGCCGCGGTGATCACGCTCTTGATCGTCTCGGCGTTGTTGTAGGTCAGCACGGCGACGGCGAGCTCCGCCGCCGGCGCCGCGAGCGGCGCGGGCGTCATTGCGTGAGGTGGATCAGGAGCGCCATGTCGTCAACGAGGTGCCGCGTGATGAGGAACGAGCGGCGGACGTGCTCGCGGCCGGCCGCGCCCATGCGCGCGATGAGCTCCCGGTTGTTGAGCAGGTGACGCAGCCGGAAGGCGGCGCCCTCGACCGAGTGCACGGTGTAGCCGGTGACGTCGTACACGATCTGGTGCGCCAGACCGCCGGCGAAGCCGCCGATGACCGGTTTGCCCTTCCACATCGCCTCGGCCGCTCCGAGGCCGAACGACTCGCGCACCGACTTCTGCAGCACGATGGTCGCCGCGCGCTGCAGCGCGTTGATCTGCACGTGGGCATCGGGCGGCAGCTCCAGCACCACGACGTCAGGATCGCGATGGGCGGCCTCGCGCAGCTCGGCGAGCACGGCCCCGCTCTCGGGCGCGTCGCCCGGCGCACCGGCGAGCACGAGGCGCACGTCGTAGTGCTTCTTCACCAGCCGGTAGGCGTTGACGACGCCCAGTGGATCGTCGGCGGCATTGAAGGCGCCCACCTGGAGCAGCAGCGGCTTGTCCTGCGCCACGCCGAGGCCATGGAGCGTGCTCGCGATCTCGCGGACGCTGAGCTCGCGGTTCTTGTCGGAGAGCGGATCGATGGACGGGTAGATGACGTACTTCGGGATGCCGAGACGCCGCGCGAAGGCCGGCAGCGAGAAGACGGCGGCGTCGTACTTGTTGACGAACGGGCGGACGAAGCTCCAGGAGCGCCGCTGCGGCCCCGAGCAGTCGAAGTGACATCGCCACACCCAGCGACCGGCCGCGGCGTGGTGCTCGATCAGCGTGATGGGCTGCACGTCGTGCACCAGCACCAGGTCGGCCTCGAGGCCGAGCTTCTTGGCGTTCACGCGATTCATCTCGACGAAATGGTCGAGCGCGTCCTCCGTCACCACGCGCTCGGCGCCGCGCAGGGCCGCCTGCAGCGCGGCCGCCGTCGCATAGAAGGCGGGATCGCCGCCGGTGATCTCCCAGGCGGCATCGATGCCCAGGTCCATCATCATCGGCACCAGTGTCTGGAGGATCTCGGCCGCGCCGCTGCCGAAGCGGCCGCCGCTGAGATGCAGCAGCCGCTTGCCCCGCATCCGGTCGGCGAGGGTGAGGATGATGTCGACGACGCCCGGTGGCGCCACCCGGCGATAGTCCTCCACGCGGATCACGCGGTTCCGCCTTCCAGCGCGGCATCGACCAGCGTGAGCACGCGGGCGCGCACCTTCTCCAGATTCGTCATGTAGGCGTCGATGCGCTCGATCTTGTCCGCTAGCTCCGGCATGTCGAGCGACCCTCGGATCCACTCGGCGAAGTCGCCCGCGCGCCGTCCCAGCCGCGCGCGCGCTTCGACCATGTGCATGTAGATGGCGCTGGCGTCGACGGCGGCCAGCCCCGCGCGGAACTCGGACAGCGTCTCGGCGCCCGAGCCCAGCGCGACCTCCACGATGTGCGACTGCTGGAAGTAGAAGATCTCGCCGAGCTCGACGCGCGGCACGCTCGACAGACGCAGCAGGTGGTCGTGGATGATCGACACGAGCTCCTCGCGCAGGTCCTCCAGCGTGGCGAACTCGAACGGGTTCACCACGGCCAGGCGCTCGGCGAGGACCTGGTCGCGCAGGTGCGCGGCCACCCAGGCCGCGAAGTCGTTGCCATAGGCGGTAGTGATCGGTCGGTGGCGCAGGAAGTAGCCGTGCGTGTGGTAGAACACGGAGCCGGGCGGGACCTCCTCCAGGCGCTCGAGCAGCTCGCGCTCGTCGGTGGCGCGGTGGTCGAGCGCCTGCCGGAGCTCGACGCAGCCGGTGAAGACGAACGGGTGTCGGGCGCGGCGGTTCACGCCACTCGCTCGAGCAGCGCGACCGGGAAGCGTCCGAGCACGCGGCCGAGCGTCAGCGCCTCGACCTCTTCGCCGGTCAGCACGTTCCTGAACCGCCGCCCGAGGTCGGCGGGCAGCGCGACCGCGGTGTCGTGCCAGAACTCCGCCCCGAGGGGCGTGGCGTCGCTGCCGCGGCGCGCGAGCAGCCGGGGCACCACCGTGATGGCCGCCGCGTCGTCGCCCATTCGCGCGAACGCGCAGACGTGCTCGGCCAGCTCGCCGCGCGCCTCGAGCGCCCGGTAGGCGCCGGTCGCGAACAGCGCCGGTCGCGCGCGCCGCAGGGCCAGGGCCTCGCGCACGAGGAACAGCTTCACCCGCGCGTCCTCCGGCTTGCTGAACAGCTCGTGGGCGAGCGCGGCGCGGTCCGACGTCGTGGCCAGCGCGTGGACGACGTCCTCGAGCAGGCGCCGGCGGTGCTTCCAGTCCACCGGCCGGCGGTTGTCGGGATCGACCAGGTTGAGGTCCCACAGCTCGGTACCCTGGTAGAAGTCCGGCACGCCGGGCGCGGTCAGCTTGATCAAGGTCTGCGCCAGCGAGTTCAACACGCCGAAGCGCGCGATGCGCGCCTGGAAGGGCACGAAGTCGTCCAGGAACGCCGCCGAGCGCTGGCGGTCGACGACCGCCTCCGTGAAGCGCGCGACCGCCTCGTCGTAGCGCGCGTTCGGGTTGATCCAGCTCGTGTGCGACTTCGCCTCGCGCACGGCCTTCATCAGGTACGCGGTGAGCCGCTCGGCGTCGAGGGGCCACGCGCCTACCAGCGTCTGGTAGATCAGGTACTCGGTGTTGGCGCCGGGCACGGCCACGCCGTCGACCATCGTCCGGTGGCGCCGATTCAGCCGCTGCCACACGCCGACGCGCCGTCGCCACTCGTCGGGGATTTCCGAGACGACGTTGATGCGCGCCCGGACGTCCTCGCCGCGCTTCGTGTCGTGGGTGCTGGTGGCCGAGAGCGCGTGCGGTGAGCGGCGCAGTCGCGCCAGGTTCTCGGCGTGGAACTCGGCCAGGGTGACGCCGAAGCGGCTGGGATCGCCGCCGACCTCGTTGAGCGACACCAGCCGGTTGAAGCGGTAGAGCGCGGTGTCCTCGAAGCCCTTGGCCGTCACCGGCCCCGTGATCTGCTGGAAGCGCATCACGAAATCGAGCCGCTCGGTGCGGTCGGCCTCGGTGGCCCAGTCGGGCGCGCGCAGCGTGAGCACGTCCTGCAGCCAGTCGTACACCGTGGCGTCGGTGGTGGCCCGCCGCCGGGCGTGCGCGATGGCGCGGCCGATGTACTCACGGTCCCGCGCCGTGACCTGCCCGTCGACGTAGGTCCGGTACACGGGGAAGCCGACGATCGTCTCGCGCAGCGCCCGCGTGAGGCTTCCGAGGGTGAAGTCGCGAGAGGCGCGGTGCTTCTCCGAGATGGTGTTGAGCCGGTGGCCGAGGACGTTGAGCTCGGACGCCATCGAGGTCTCGGTGATCAGGCGCTTGCACTCGTGCACGATGTCGATGAACGCGGGCCGCGTCTTGATCACGCGCGCGTAGGCGTGCTCCATCGCGCGCGCGTTGCCCCGATCCACGAAGATGCCGTTGAGCAGGTTCAGGAACTCGTAGCCCGTGGTGCCGGAGGTCTCCCAGGAGTCGGGCAGCTGCTCGCCCGGCGCCAGGATCTTCTCGGCCACGATGTAGAAGTCGCCGCCGACGCCGCGCTGCAGCCGCCGGAAGTACTCGGCCGGATCGTAGAGGCCGTCGGGGTGGTCGACGCGAAAGCCCGTCACCACGCCCTCGCGGACGAGGCGGAACAGCAGCCGGTGGGCGACCTCGAACACCTCGGGGTCCTCCATCCGGATGGCGGCGAGGTCGTTGATGTCGAAGAAGCGCCGGTAGTTGATCTCCTCGCCGGCCACGCGCCAGTATGCGACGCGGTACGCCTGCTCGGCCAGCAGGTCGTCGAGCACATCCATGCTGCGCGGCTCGCCCGGGGTGCCGTTGAAGAGCCGGACGTTCTCGTCGACGAACGCGCGCACCGGCTCCGACTCGGCCAGCAGCGCGACCAGCTTTTCGCGTCCGATCTCCTTCTCTCGCCGTCGCGCTGCCAGCCGCTCGGGATCCTTCTCCGTCCGCGGCGGCAGCGTGGTGAACCAGGTGATGAGCGACTTCAGGCGCACCACGTCGGCGTGCTCGCCGCCCAGGTGCTGGGCGAGCGTCTCGATGCGGTGGCCGAGGATGCGCCCGTACGATCGGGGCGAGATCGGGAGCACCGTCTCGTAATACCGGACGACGAAGCGGCCGTCCTCGAGGGCGAGGCGGAGCTCGCCCTTGTCGAGGACGCTCCCGTACTGCTCGCCGAGGATGGGCAGTAGGACCTTGTCGGCGAGCTCGGCCTTCACGGGATTCCAGTCGATGTCGAAGTACGTCGCGTACGGCGAGGCGGCGCCGTTCTCCAGCACGTCGAACCACCACGCGTTCCGGTTCTGGGCGATGCCCATGTGGTTGGGCACCACGTCCACGAGCAGCCCCATCTCGTGCGCGCGCAAGGCGGCCGCCAGCCGGGCGAACGCGTCCTCGCCGCCCAGCTCGTCGCGCAGCCGGTTGTGGTCGCTGACGTCGTAGCCGTGCGAGCCGCGGGTGGCGGTCTCGAGGAACGGCGAGGTGTAGCAGTCGCTGACGCCGAGCGCCTGCAGGTAGTCCAGCAGCGCCGCCGCGTCGTCGAAGGTCAACCCGGGCCCGAGCTGCAGGCGGTACGTCGCGCGCGGTATCCGCGTCACGCCGGTGCCTCGAGATCGAGATGGAAGCCGAGCTGCTCGCCCACCGGAGCCAGCAGCCGGCGCGCCTGGGGATGGCGCCGCCAGGTGGCGAAGAAGAAGTTCTGCGCCGCCCAGCGGCCGTAGCGCAGGCCGAGGCGATTGGCGCCCTCGAGCAGCGCGATGGCGTCCGCGGCGCGCGCCGCGCTCGGTGACTCCGCCAGGCCCTCCAGCGCACGTCGCACGAGCCGCACGGCGATCGGCTTGGCCTCCGTCAGATCGAGCGTCAGCCCCAGCGCGACCGCCTCGCCGGCGAGCTCGAACATGCGGTCCGGCAGCGCGCCGCGGTCGCCCCGGGCCTCGACGGCCCTGAGCGTACCGAGCATCGCCTGCTCCAGCACGTGGCGCGCGACGAGGGCAAGCGCCTCGGGAATCGGCGCGTCGGCCTGCCGCAGATAGTGCACGAGCTTGCGGTTCTCCTCCCAGATCGTCTGGTACGTCTGCTCGTGGCGCTCCAGCGTCGCGCGCATCACGCGCGCCAGGACCTCGCGACGCTCGTCCAGGAACAGATCGGTGAGCGAGAAGCCGCCGCCGGGGAACCGCTCGTCCATGCCCCGTACGACGTCCGCCACCGTGGAGCGTCCGTAGCGCCGCAGCAGCTCGTCCTTCAAGACGCGATAGCTCTCGGCGTCCTCCCACGCGCGGACGCCGCACGCGAAGTCGTGACCGCCGAAGTGCAGCACCGCGTACACGGCGTCCCGCACCTCGCCGGTCACGGCGGAGCTCACGCGGACGTGGCCGACGCGGAACGCGGTGCCGCCGTACGCGTCGCCCCCCTCGTCGAGGCGCTGCACCCGATAGGCGTGGACGCTGGCATCGTCCGGCCAGGGCTCGAGCAGGCCGAGGATCGCGTAGTGCGCGACGACGCGGCGCACGTCGACGATCGCCGGCCGGATGAGGCGCGTCCACACGCCGGCGCCGTCGCGAAAGGCCCGGACATTGCTCTCCGCCTCCGCAAGCCGTCTGAGCAGCTCGGGCTCGAGCCGTGGGCCGCCGAGGTCGCCGAGGTACTGGATCGCCATGGCCGCATAGCGGAGGATCTGCACGGCCTCGATCCCCGAGATCTCGTCGAAGAACCAGCCGCACGACGTGTACATGAGCAGCCGGTTGCGCTGCATCTCGAGCAGCCGGCGCACCTCGAGACGCGCGACGGCATCGAGGGCCACCCGCTGGTGCAGACCGAAGAAGGCGTCCAGCGTGTGCGGCCGCCGGTCGAGGACGACGTCGACGTAGGCGTCGCGCGCCTGCCACGGGTCCTTCAGCCACGCCGAGGCGCGCGTCTCGTAGAAGGCGTCGATCTCGTCGCGCAGCCAGTCCAGCGTGCGGCGCAGGGCACCGCGCCAGCGCTGATGCCAGTCCGGGCGAATGCGGCAGCCGCAGTCGCTGCGCCAGCGCTCGATGCCGTGCGCGCAGCTCCACGAGGTCGCCTCGCGAATCTCGACCTCGTCGACCGCCGGATGAGCGGCCAGGAACTCTCCGTAGTTGGTGAGCGTCACGTCGCCCTCGGCCTCGAGCAGCCGCACGGCGGCGGCCAGAGCCATCTCGCCGAAGCGGCTGTGGTGGCCGTACGACTCACCGTCGGTGGCGCAGTGCACCAGCTGGGGACCTTCGCGATCGTCCGCAACGCCGGCGCGCAGCCGCGCCACCAGGCGCTCGCCGCGCTCCAGCAGGTGCTCGAAGGCGATCGCGCGTGAGATCGGCCCGTCGTAGAAGAAGAGCGTCAGCTCGTGACCGTGCGCGCTGCGCCACCGGTACGGCTGTCGCGGGTCGATGCCGCCGTTGACATCCGTCCACGCCTCCGAGCCGCGCGCGCGAACGCGCGCCGCCTGCGAGGGCGCCAGGATCGTGAATCGCACGCCCGCTTCGGCGAGCACCTCGAGCGTCTCGCTGTCGACGGCCGTCTCCGGCAGCCACATGCCTTCCGGCTCGCGGCCGAAGCGCGTGCGGAAATCGGCAAGGCCCCAGGCCACCTGGGTCACCTTGTCGCGCCGGGATGCGAGCGGCATGATCATGTGGTTGTAGACCTGTGCAATCGCATTGCCGTGACCGCCGTGCGCCCGCACGCTGGCCCGGTCGGCTTCGATGATGCGGCGGTAGACGTCGGGCGCCTGCCGCTCGAGCCAGGCACAGAGGGTCGGACCGACGTTGAAGGAGATCTTCTCGTAGTTGTCGACCACGTCGAGGATGCGGTTGGCGTGGTCGACACGGCGCGCGGCCGTGTTGGGCGCGTAGCACTCCGCGGTGACCCGCTCGTTCCAGTCGTGGAACGGCGCCGCCGAGTCCTGCACCTCGACCGCTTCGAGCCAGGGATTCTCGCGCGGGGGCTGGTAGAAGTGCCCGTGGATGGTGATGAAGCGGGCGGACGGCACGCAGGTCCCTCTAGAACTCCTCGAGGCCCGACAGGAACTCGCGACGGCCGCCCCGCGGCACGACGACCAGCCCCGAGGGGTCGACGAAGTGGCGCCGGCGGTCCACGGCCGGGTCGACGCCGATCTCGCTGTCGGCCGGAATGATGTTGAAGCGATCGATGATGGCGCGTCGCAGCCGTGCGCCCTTGCCGACGGTCGTGTGATCCATGACGATCGAGTCCTCGATCACGGCGCCCTCGTTGACCCAGACAGAGCGGCCGAGGATGGAGTTGCGGATGGTGGCGCGCTTGACCAGCGAGGCCTCGCCCACGTGGGCGTTGTCGACGTCGCCGCCGATGAAGCGGGCGGGCGGGCCGGCGTGCTGCCCGGTGCGGATGGGCCAGTAGCGGTTGTCCAGGTCGAAGCGGGGCGACTCGCCGAGCAGGTCCATGTGGGCCTCCCAGTACGCCTGGATCGTACCCACGTCTCGCCAGTAGGCAGTCTCCTCGTATGGCTTGACGCCGGGCACCTCGTTGGTCTGGAAGTCGTAGGCGTACACGCGCCCGGTCGGGACCAGCTCCGGGATGATGGAGCGACCGAAGTCGTGGTCGGTCGACCGGCGGGCGTCGGCCAGCAGCGCGTCGACCAGCGTCTGGCGGTCGAACAAATAGTTCCCCATCGACACCAGCGCCCGGTCGGGATCGCTCGGCATCGCCGGCGGCTGCGCGGGCTTCTCGACGAAGTTGACCACCTTGCCGCGTGCGTCGACGGCGAGCACGCCGAACGCCGAGGCATCGGCCCGGGGAATCGGCCGCGCGGCCACGGTGACCGCGGCGCCGGAGTCCTCGTGGAAGGCGAGCATCTGGTTGACGTCCATCCGGTAGACGTGGTCGGCCCCGAAGATGGCGACCACGTCGGGATTGAAGTCGTCCACGACGTTCAGGTTCTGGAGCACCGCGTCGGCGGTGCCGCGATACCAGGCCGGGCCGAAGCGCATCTGCGGGGGCACCACGGTGACGAAGTAGTCCGGCACGATGCCGGTCGTGCGCCACGACAGCCGGATGTGCTCGATGAGCGACTGCGACTTGTACTGCACCAGCACATACAGCGACAGCACGTCGGAGTTGACGAAATTGGAGAGCACGAAGTCCACGATCCGATAGCGCCCCGCGAAGGGCACGGCCGGCTTGGAGCGATCACGCGTGAGCGGGTGCAGGCGCTCGCCCTTGCCCCCCGCCATGATCATCGCCAGGACGCGTGTGCGGCGTCGCGTCACTTCGGCGGGTCCGACCAGTGAGTATCGAGGTCGGGGAACACGAAGTCCTCTCGCTCGAGCCGGCGCAGCGTCTCGGCGGCCTCGACCGAGAGCGGCGCGCCGCTTCGCATGGTGGCCGCCATCTCGGACAGCCGCTTGAACTCCGCATAGTGCTCGGCCACACGCCGCTCGGCGTAGTCGCGCGCCGCCTGCGTGGTGATCAGGAACTGCCAGTCCGAGGCCTGGAGCAGCAGCAGCTCGCGCGCCGCCTGCGCCAGCACGCGGAGGATCTCGGGATCGCGGTCGCCCCGGCGGAGATGCTCGACCCATTCGGCCTCGGCGCTGTACACGCGATCCCACGTCCACTCCGTCTCGCGGTTCAGCCACACGCGGTGGTCGCCACCCTCACCCCACGAGCCCTCCGGCAGCGACAGCGTCGCCCGCGGCGGCACCGCGCGCAGCGACTCGCCCAGCGTCATGGGCGCCACGCCGAGCGCCGGCAGCGCGCGCGCCACGTGCTCGAGCCAGGCCGGGCCCTCGAACCACCAGTGACCGAACAGCTCCGAGTCGTACGGCGAGCACACCATGGCCGGGCCACCCACCTGGGCCACGGCGGCGTCCAGCGTCTCCTTCACGAGGCCGACGAAGTGGCTGGCCTGCAGCGCGACCTTCTCGGCGGCAATCTTCGGGTTGTAGATCGCCTTGCTCCCGAGATCGCCCCGCGTGTCGGTGATCCGCCAGAAGCGCAGACCGCCCGGATGGTGCTTCTTGTGGAACTCTAGATAGTGGAATTCTCCCGGGTAGCCGTGGTCGCGACTCCACACCTGCAGCGTCGTCTTGGGATCGCGGATGAACGCGATGGCCGAGCCGCTGCCGCCGCGCGAGGCCACGTGGTAGGGGACGTACGGCGAGCGCGCCTCGGCGACGGGAATGCCCGGCGTGTGCTCGGCCGCTTCCCGCCGCGCGGGCACGTAGTCGCGGTAGAGGAACACGGGCTCGCCGGCCGCCACGAGATGCGAGTCGGCCACGAAGTACTCGAGGCCGTGCTCGGCCAGCATCTCCTCGATGCCGGGCCGCACGCGGCGCTCACGGCCGCGGTCGCGTCCCGTCGGCGGCGTCCATTCATAGCGCGGTCGGTAGGCGCACTCCGGAAGCCAGATACCGCGGGGGGCGACGCCGAAGTGGCGCTTGTGCGTCTCGACGGCGGTCTTGAGCTGCAGGTGGATGGACTCGTCGCGCGACAGCAGCGGCAGGTAGCCGTGGGTGGCCGCGCACGTGATGATCTCCAGCTGTCCGCCGCGCTGCAGCTCCGCGAACGTGCCCGGGATGTCGCCACCGATGCGGCGATGGAGCTCCCACATGCGCTCGTAGAACTCCTCCCAGAAATCGCAGAGCGCGACCAGCTCGGGCGGCCCCGCCTGCGCGAAGTGCGCGCGACCCTCGGCGCACGCGCGTCGGACGTTCTCGTAGTAGAACGCCAGCTCTTTCTGGAATTCCGGCGAGGCGAGCTGCTCGGTGAGCACGGGCGAGAGATTGATCGTCCACTTCGGCGCGACGCCGTCGGCGACGAGACGGTGGGCGACCTCGAGGAGCGGCAGGTAGCACTCGAAGGCGGCTTCG
>DATAOC010000049.1:0-19861 GCA_036265915.1 Candidatus Methylomirabilota bacterium
CTTGTAACGACGCCGTGACCGACACGACCTTGTAGTCGTCGGCACTTGCGTTGCACGCCCGTGCCGAACGACGTCGACGGGCGCAGCAACGCATTCGCGCCGGAGGTGCCACATGGAACGGACGGCGGACGACCGCAACTGGGACGATCGAGGCCTCGGGACGGACGTCGACATGCTGGCGCGAAACTGGTGGGCGCCGGTCGTGCGCGGAGTGGCTGGCATCGTGTTCGGCGTCCTCACCTTCTTCATGCCGATCGCCAGCCTCGCCGCGCTCGTCCTGCTGTTCGGTGTCTACGCGCTGGTGGACGGAATCTTCAACGTCGCGGCCGCGGTGACCGGGCGCACCGGCGGGCGGCCGTGGTGGGCGTTGCTGCTCGCCGGGCTCCTCGGCATCGTTGCCGGGCTCGTGACGTTCTTCATGCCGGGTCTCACCGCGCTCACCCTCGCCTATGTCATCGCCGGCTGGGCCATCGCGATCGGCGTGCTGGAGATCATCGCCGCCGTGCGACTGCGGCGCGTCATCACGAACGAGTGGTGGCTCGGCATCAGTGGCGCGCTCGCGATCGTGTTCGGCGTCTTCATGATGCTCGCGCCCGGCGCCGGCGCGCTGGCCATGGTGCTCTGGATCGGCGCCTATGCCTTCGTGTACGGGATCACGCTGCTCGCCCTGGGCGTCCGGCTCCGCGGGCGCCGTCACGACATCGGCGCCGACCGGCTGCGTCGCGCCGCCTGACGCCTTCCGCGATCGTCTACGACGACAGGAGGCAAGCGGCTCGCGCGAGCAGAACCACGCCTGCCTCGACGGCGACGACGCCGGTGGCCCGCGCGACACGCTCGCCGCGCGGTGCCAGACGTTCGAGGGTGATGGCGGCCATCACGAGCGCCATCGCCGACAGGTCCATCACGCCGATGACGAGGAGGATCGCGGTCAGCCCGGCGCAGCTGCCGCTGCAGTGAAGGCCGAGGTGCGCGCCGTATCGGCACGCCGCGCCGGCGTCGGCGGGCAACCGGCGGTCGCCGCGCTCCAATGACTGCCGGCAGCACGCCAGGCGCCGCGCTTTCCACGCGCTGACTGCAGCGCACCGGCAAGCACGATCACGACACCGACCGCGATCGGAACGGCGCGCGCCAGCGGCGGCCGCTGCATCTCGACCGCCGCCAGCGCGACGCCCACCGGAAAGACCGCCATTCCGAGCACGAACCACACGAGGAAGTAGCCCACGGCCACCAGCGTGGTCAGCCGACCCGGCCGCGCCTCGCCTGCGCCGCCGACGGCCTGCCGGTAGCGCCACAGGATCGGAGCCAGCGACGGCAGCATCATCGCGACCATCATCACGATCCACATGCCGAGAAACGAGGCCGCGGCGCCGGGCCACGTCTGTCCGGGCCTGCGCATCCACGCCATCGACATCGCCCATCCGCCGGGCATCGGCATCTCGCCCATCGCCGACATGGATGCGCACCAGCCGACGGTCAGGGCCGCGCTGACGGCGAAGAGCAGGGCCGAGATACCGAAAAACGCGCGCCGGGTGCTCACCGCTTGTCGTACTCGTCGTGGCGGCGCCACCAGACGCCCGTCTCGTTGCGGCCCCTGGGCGCGCGATCGAGCCACTGGTACATTCCCCAGAGGCCGTCCAGTCCGCGCGCATACGTGGAATACGCGTGGTACACGACGCCGTCCTCGAGCGCGAACGCGCTCAGGCCAGGCCGCTCGCGCGTGTACGTGGCCACGTCCGTTCCGGTCATGGCGGCGAAGGCGGCCGGTCCGTCGTCGCCGGTTTCCCGGCCCGGCACGCGCTCCTGCAATCCCGTCTCACGGCGGTAGTTGTATTCCACGGCGCCCTCGCGCTGCTGCGCCTCGGTGAACCAGACGTTGAAGTCGGCGTTGAAGTCGCTCGCGTGCGACGACGCCCACGGAAATGTCCAGCCCATGCGGCGCTTGTACGCCTGCAGCTTCGGGAGCGGCGCTCGCGAGATCGCCCACAGCATCACATCGTGGTTGGCGAGGTGCGTCGCGAACCCGTTGAAGCCATCCGCGATGGCGGAGCAGGACGGACAGCCCGCCTTGTAGTCCGGCCCGAACATGAAGTGGTACACGAGCAGCTGCGACCGTCCTCGGAACAGCTGCGCCAGGGAGGCGTGGCCATCGTCCGTCTCGAACCCGTACGCCTTGTCGATCCGGACCCACGGCAGCTCCTGCCGTCGCCGCGCCAGCTCGTCGCTGCGCCGCGTGAGCTCCTTCTCCGCCTCGAGCAGATCGAGCCGCGCTGCCAGCCACTCGTGACGTGTCCCCGTCCTGTGCTTCGTCATCGCTCTCTCCTTCCGTCGGTGTCCTTGCCGCCCTCGATCGGCTCCATTCGCGAGCCGTCGCTCGGTGCCGCTGTTGGGATAGATTTAGCGCCAGGAATCGTCATGGTGGGAGTGACAAGTGTGACGGGATTCCGGTGGACTCGCTGATCACTGCCGCCGCGCGCGCACTGGCATCGGGTGATCCCCTCGGCGCCCTGGACCGGGTCGCGTTGCGCGACGACGCGCCTGCGCTCGCGCTGCGAGGCATCGCGATGGCGCAGCTCGGCGAGCTGGCGCGGGCCAAGCTGCTCCTCCGGCGCGCTGCGCGCGCCTTCGGCCCGACCGAGGCGGTGGCCCGCGCGCGGTGCGTCGTCGCCGAGGCGGAGATCGCGCTCGTCTCGCGCGACCTGGGCTGGCCCGCGAAGGTGCTCGACGCGGCGCGGGCGACGCTGGAGGAGCACGGCGACCGGATGAACGCGGCATATGCGCGTCACCTCGAGAGCCGGCGCCTGCTGCTGATCGGGCGCCTCGACGACGCCGAACGAACCGCGGCCGGGCTGGACCCTGCGCCGTTGCCACCCGCGTCGCGGGCCCTCCACGAGCTCGTCCTCGCCGGGATCGCGCTGCGACGCCTCTGGACGAAGACGGCGCGTGCTGCGCTCGCTCGCGCAGACAGCGCCGCGCGCCACGCCGGTATCCCGGCGCTGATCGCGGAGGTCGAACGCGCATCCCTGGCGCTGAGGACGCCGGCGGCGCGCGTGCGGATGCGTGGTGGAGACCGACCGGTCCTGCTCGAGGACGTCGAGCGGTTGCTCGGGTCGAACGCGCTCGTCGTGGACGCCTGCCGTCACGTCGTCCGCGACGCGCGCACCATCGTCTCGCTCGGAACGCGGCCGGTATTGTTCACGCTCGCACGCGCGCTGGGCGAAGCGTGGCCAGGCGACGTGCCGAGGGACGCGCTGGTGGCGCGCGCGTTCGGAGCCAGGCGCGCCGATGACTCGCACCGTGCGCGCTTGCGCGTCGAGGTCGGGCGCCTGCGCCGGGCGCTCGGAGCGCTGGCCGATGTGAGCGCGACCACGCGGGGATTCACACTGAAGCCGCGCCGCGCCCGCACCGTGATCGTGCTGATGCCGCCCGTCGAGGACCAGCATGCGGCGGTGCTCGCCTTCCTGGCCGACGGCGAATCGTGGTCGAGCTCGGCCCTCGCTCTTGCGCTCGATGCCAGCCAGCGGACCGTGCAACGGGCGCTCGACTCCCTCGCCGCCGCCGGCAAGGTGCAGTCGTTCGGTCGCGGGCGCGCGCGGCGCTGGATCACCCCGCCGGTGCCGGGATTCACGACGACGTTGTTACTCCCCACTCCCCTCCCGGCCCGGTAGGATGCAGGCATGAATCGCTCACCGGCCGACATCGTGCGCGAGTATGGCCCCTTCCCGGGTGTCGAGGCGGTGCACGGCGTCACGTTCGACGGCCAGCACGTCTGGTTTGCGTCCGGAGACAAGCTCAACGCCCTCGACCCGGCGAACGGGACAACCCAGCGCGCGATCGGTGTCGCCGCGCACGCAGGCACGGCCTTCGACGGCCGGCATCTCTTTCAGCTCGCCGACAATCGCATCCAGAAGATCGATCCGAAGTCGGGCCGTGTGCTGGCGACGATCCCGGCGCCGGGCGCCGGCGGTGCCTCGGGGCTCACTTGGGCCGAAGGGACGCTGTGGGTGGGACAGTATCAGCAGCGGAAGATCCATCAGATCGACCCCGACACCGGCACGGTTCTTCGCACGATCGAGTGCAAGCGCTTCGTGACCGGCGTCACCTGGGTCGACGGCGAGCTGTGGCACGGCACCTGGGAAGGTGACGAGAGCGACGTGAGGCGAATCGATCCCGCGACCGGCGAAGTGCTGCAGACGCTCGACATGCCGCCCGGCGTGGGCGTGTCGGGCCTCGAGTCCGACGGCGGCGATCGGTTCTTCTGCGGAGGGGGAAAGAGCGGCAAAGTGCGGATCGTTCGCCGGCCGCGTTCGCGCAGCTAGCGACGTCGCCGGATCACCTCACACGGTCACGACGAGTCCATCGTGCGCACACTCGTCGGGCACGTCATCCACGTGCGACAGCATTTCGCGGCTCATATGCGTCAGGATGACGCGCCGGGCACCGAGCCTGTCGCGACGCTCGGCGATGTCGTGATAGTTCAGATGCCACTTGACCGGCTTGTCGAAGAAGTACGACTCGGCGATCAACAGATCGGCGCCGGCCGCGACCTTGGCCACGTCGTCAGTCCACTCGGTGTCGCCGGTATAGGCGACGACCTTGCCGCCGACTTCCACGCGGACGGCCGTTGGATTCGTCTCCGCGGTATGCCGTGCGGCCTGAGGAGTGACGATGAGATCGAGTATTTCGTGCGGTCGACCCGGCTGCATCTCGAGCCACGTCAGGCCGAACTTCGGCGTCATCATCTTCGACCCGGGAAAGAGCGCCTCTCGCATCACGTCCATCCGGCGCTGAAGGTCACGCGGGCCCGCGATCGTGAGCGGGCGCGTTCGCATTGCGCTCAGCATCGCATCCATCAACAGGAACGGCACACCGCCACAGTGGTCGCCGTGAAGATGCGTCAACACGATGGCGTCGATCGAATTGTGCTCGATCCCCTGCTGCGTCAGCGCGATCAGCGACGAGGCGCCGAAATCGATCGCGAATCGTGACGACGGCCCATCGACAAGGATGCAGGTCTGGAAGCGGCCGCCGCTGCCGAACGAGTCGCCCGATCCGACGAAGCGGACGCTGACTGGCATCAGAACGCGCTTTCGCACAGAGTACCTCCTCATCATCGCATGCCAAGCATTCCCAGGTGCCGGTAGCCAGAGATACTAGGTCTCGTGGCCGATGTCGAGGCGGGGCACGGCCGTGCCGCCGTGGAGGACATGCATGCGCGATGCATGCGCGCACATGTATTATCATCTCCGCGTGAACGCCATCGACCGGATGGAGCCGAAACGAGGCCACGCCGCGGCGGCCCACGGCCCCGCGGCTCCGGCCGCCCCCTCGACCGCGGGTCGTCGATGGCAGTCACGATGCGTCTGCAGCTCGCTGCGGATGGCCACCCGGGTGGTGACGCAGCTCTACGACGACGTGCTTCGACCGAGCGGCCTGCGGGTGACCCAGTTCAGCATCCTGGCCACGATCGCCCGGCTCGGCGCCGCGAGCCTCCGGCAGCTCGAGGACGCGCTGGCCATCGACCAGACGACGCTCACGCGCAGCCTCCGCCTGCTGCAGCGTGACGGCGTCATCGAGCGGGTGGCCCATCCCGACGCGCGGATCAAAGCGATGCGGCTGACCGCGCGCGGCCGTCGAGCGCTCGCGGCCGCGCGGCCGCTCTGGGCCCGCGCCCAGGACCGCGTGCTCGGCGAGCTGGGGGCGACCGCGTGGGACGACACCCGACGGCGTCTGATGCGGCTGCTCGGGGTGGCCGTCGACAAGCGCGAACGCGGGCGACAAGCACACCGGCGCGTGCCACCGGCCGCGCGGAGACGACGCGCCCGCAGGCGCGGATGAGGAGCCGATGCCGATCGACAAGACGTTGAGGGCGCGCGTGCACTACGGATGGATCGTCGCGGCGGTCACGTTCCTGACGCTCCTGGCCGCGGCCGGTATCCGCTCGGCGCCCGGCGTGCTCATCATCCCGCTCGAGCGCGAGTTCGGATGGACACGGGCGACGGTCGCCCTCGCGGTCTCGATCAACCTGTTGCTGTACGGACTGTCGGGGCCGTTCGCGGCCGCTCTCATGGACCGCCTCGGCATCCGGCGTGTCATGGTCGCCGCGCTCGCCGTGGTCGCGGCCGGCGTCGCGCTGACGACGAAGATGACGGCCGCGTGGCAGCTTGCACTCCTCTGGGGCGTGGTCGTCGGACTCGGAACAGGCGCGATGGCCGGCGTTCTCGGAGCCATGGTCGCGAACCGCTGGTTCACGGAGCGCCGGGGGCTGGTCCTCGGCATGCTGACCGCGAGCTCCGCCACGGGTCAGCTATTGTTTCTCCCCCTGCTCGCGTCGATGGTGGTACATCTCGGCTGGCGCAGCGCGGTACTGCTCGTGGCCGGCGTCGCGCTCCTGGTGCTGCCGCTGGTCGCCTGGCTGATGCGCGACGACCCGAGAGACATCGGCCTGCGCCCGTTCGGTGAGCCGGCCGGCGCTCCGGTGGCGCCGCGGCCTCCGCGGCCCTCGCTGGCCGCGCCGCTCGTGGGCCTCGCGCGCGGCCTTCGCTCGCGCGACTTCTGGCTGCTGGCCGGCAGCTTCTTCATCTGCGGTCTGAGCACGAACGGGCTCATCGGCACCCATCTGATCCCCGCCTCCATGGAGCACGGCATCGAGGAGGTGGCGGCGGCCAGCATGCTGGCCAGCATCGGCGTGCTGGACATCATCGGCACGACGGTCTCCGGGTGGCTGTCGGACCGCTGGGACAATCGCTATCTGCTCTGCTGGTACTACGGGCTGCGCGGCTTGTCGCTGCTGTTCCTGCCCTACGCGCTCGGCTCAACGTACCTCGGTCTCGCGGCGTTCGTGGTCTTCTACGGCCTCGACTGGGTGGCCACCGTGCCGCCGACGAGCCGCCTCGCCGCGGACACGTTCGGCCGGGCGAACGTCGGCATCATGTACGGCTGGATCGCCACGTCGCACCAGCTCGGCGCAGCGACCGCCGCCTACGGTGGCGGGCTGCTGCGCACGTGGCTCGGCGACTATCAGGTCACCTTCGTGACGGCGGGGCTCGCCTGTCTGGTCGCCGCCGGACTGGTGCTCCGGATCGGCCAGACGCCACGCGTCGTACGCGCGCCGGCCGTGAAGGTCGCCGGCGCCTGACGGTCGGGCCCGGGCGCGCGCTCGCACTCGCGGCGGCACTCGTCGCCGTGCTCGGCGCACCGCGCGCCGTCGCGGCCCACGCCACGCTGGTGGAAGCGGACCCGCCAGATCTCTGCGCCGACGTCCGCGCGCGGACCTCCGAGCCGCGCTGCGCCACCGGCGCCGTGCTCGCCTCGCCGCCCCCGGCGATCCGGCTGACGTTCAGCGAGCGCGTGCAGCCGATCGGTGCGGGACTCCGGGTGACCGGGCCGCGCGGCCGGCGCGCCGAGCGCGGTCCCGTGCGCGCAGGCGCACGCAGCCTGGATGTCGATGTCGATGCGACGGAGCCGGGGACGTACAGGGTCAGCTGGCGCGTCGTGTCCAGCGACGGCCAGCCTGTGCGCGGCGCCTTCGCGTTCAGCGTTGGCCGGTCGACGGCTGAAGCCTCGAGTGCCGACGACGGCGGAGCCTGGCAGCGCATCGGCTTCGCGGCCGGCATCGTGGGGCGTGCCATGCATTTCGTCGGCATCGCAGTCGCCTTCGGCACGCTCGTGTTCCGCGCGACTGTGCTGCGCCCGCTCGGCATCGCGGGTGCGCCTGCGGTCGAGGCCGTGCTGTCCCGGCTCATCGGGCGTGGGCTGACCGCGCTTCTCGTCGCCGAGCCGGTCATCGTCCTTGGCCACGCCCTCACGCTTGGCGTCGTCACGGAAGCGGACGTGCTGCCGGACCTGCTGGCATCGCGCGCGGGGCTGGTCGCGGGTCAGCGCCTGGGCA
Source organism: Candidatus Methylomirabilota bacterium (assembly GCA_036265915.1). Taxonomy (GTDB): domain Bacteria; phylum Methylomirabilota; class Methylomirabilia; order Rokubacteriales; family CSP1-6; genus AR12. Next base: position 7,889 of record DATAOC010000049.1, read on the forward strand.
TCGCGCTGGCCCTGTGGGCGATGCTGGCGGCGCTCGAAGCCCGCTCGCGAGTCGCGCTCGGCCTGGCCCTCGCGCTCGGCGCGGTGCTCGCTGTCGTCGACGGGCAGGCGGCGCACGCGATGAGCGTGCGGCCGGTCGTGGCCGGGCTGGTGGTCAATGCCCTTCACATCGCCTCGATGGCGGTGTGGCTCGGCGTCGTCGCCCCGCTGGTGGCCGTGTGGCGGCGGCTCGACGCCGGCGACGCGGCGTGTCCGCGCGGCTCCCGGCTCGGCGACGTGTCTTCGCTGCGTCAGACCGTCATCGCGCGCGCCGGGCGGGCCGCCGCCGCCGCGGCCGTGGTCGCCATCGGCACCGGCGCGCTATTGACGTTCCAGCATCTCGCTCACTGGAGCGACCTGACCAGCACGGCCTATGGCCGTGTCCTCGTCGCCAAGCTCGCGGCACTGATGCTCGTGCTCGCCTTCGCCGCGACAGCCCGCCGACGGGCGGTCCGTGCGCCCGAACGCTGGTGGCGGCGTGAGATCGCAGGTCTGATCGCGTTGCTGTTGCTGGCCGCCGCGCTCATGTCGCTCACCCCGCCCGCGTGACGGCCGTTCAGGCCGAGGAGGCCGGCAAGCGGCTCGTACGCTCCATCTGGCGTCGCACTTCCGTCGCCAGATCCTCGGGCAGGCACGGCTTCGCGAGATACGCGTCCGCGCCGCACGACGCGACGCTTTCAGCCGTGCCCTTCATTGCGTGCGCCGTGAGGACGATGATGGGGATGTGCCGCGTCGCATCGTCGCTCTTGAGCTCGCGCGTCGCGTTCCAGCCATCGAGAACCGGCATGCTGAGGTCCATGATGATGACCATCGGGCTCAGCGCACGAGCTTTGTCGATGCCCTGGGCGCCATTGATCGCCGTCGCCACTTGATACCCTTCGAATTCCAAGAACTGTGCGTACATGTCGCTGTTGTCGTCGACGTCGTCGATCAGGAGAACGAGAGGCGGAGTCCGGTCGCCCATTGCGGGCCTCCCAGCTGGGACGGATGGGACCTGCCGATCACGATACACCAGGCATCACCAGGCGTCCGCGGCCGATCAATCCCGCCGCGAATGGCTCGCGATGCCGGGACTCTTCTCCGCCTGCCGAGCCGGGATCGTGACTGGTGGCTCGGCCGATGCCAGGACCGCGAGCACGCGCGCGACGTGCGTCGGCTTGCCGGTGACCCGCGCCGCCCGGAGCCAGCGTTGCCGCCCGACGCGGTCGAGCGCAAGGAATCGCACCCACGCCTCCGGGTTCGTGTCGATGACGACGTCGGCGCGCGCCTCACCGCGCTCGCGTGACCAGCGGTGGCCATCGAAGCGGATCGTGTACGTCCGCTCCCCCCCGAAACGGAGCACCCACGCGACAGGCCGCGTCGGCCGCCGCCCCCGGCGCTCCAGGTAGCGCGTGACGCTGTCGACGGCGCGCCCGGGGTGAATCGCCTCCCCTCGCCGCGGCGGTCCCAGGGCATGGTCGAGCCCCCACACCAGCAGGGCATCGATGACCGGCTCCAGCGCGTGCCCTTTCGGCGTCAATCGATACCAGACCTCGCGCTGCCCCGTCTCCTCACGCTGCAGGATGCCGTCGACTTCGAGCGCGCGGAGTCGCGCGCTCAGCCACTTGGGGGTGATGGCGGTCAGCGAGCGGAGGAGATCACTGAACCGCCGCGGACCGGCGAGAAGATCGCGGACGACCAGCAGCGACCATCTCTCGCCCACCACCTCCAGCGCGCGCGCGGCGGGGCAGAAGTGCTGATACGCCGTTCGTGGTCGCTTGCGCCGGATTGACGTCACGGTATACACAGGATAGCATCAGGTATCCTAAAGATACTAGGAGGCAGCCGCGGTGAGTGATCAGTGGCAGCCGAGCGCGTGCATCCTGTGCGAGTGCAACTGCGGGATCCTGGTCCAGCTCGGCGGCCCCGACGGCCGCCGCTTCGAGCAGATCCGCGGCGACAAGACGCATCCGGCCTCCAAGGGCTATACCTGCCAGAAGGCGCTGCGCCTCGATCACTACCAGAACGGCCGCGGCGAGCGTGTTCTGCAGCCCCGGCGCCGGCGAGCCGACGGCTCGTTCGAGACGATCGACTGGCACACGGCCATCACCGAGGTCGCCGCGCGGCTCGGCGCTGTCCGTGACCGCTTCGGCGGCGAGACGATTCTCTACTATGGCGGTGGCGGCCAAGGCAATCATCTGGGGGGCTTCTACAGCACGGCCACCTTGCGGGCCTTCGGCGCCAAGTACCGCTCGAGCGCGATCGCCCAGGAGAAGACCGGCGAAGTATGGGTGAACGGACTCATGTTCGGCACACCCGTCCGCGGCGACTTCGAGCACTGCGAGGTCGCCCTGTTCATCGGCAAGAATCCGTGGCAGTCGCACAGCTTCCCGCATGCGCGGCTGACGCTGAAGAACATCGCCAAGGACCCCCGGCGCGCCATGATCGTGATCGACCCCCGCCGGACCGAAACCGCCGAGCTCGCCGATTTCCACCTGCAAGTGCGACCCGGCCGCGACGCGTGGCTGCTGGCGGCCATGGCCGCCGTGGTCGTCGAGGAAAAGCTGACGAACGTCGCCTGGCTGGCGCAGCACGCTTCCGGCGCCGTCGACGTGATGGCCGAGCTGTCGACGGTGCCGATCTCGACGTACTGCGAGATCAGCGGCGTCGATGAAGGACTCCTACGGGCCGCGACACGTCGCCTGGCGCGCGCGAGCAGCGTGGCCGTGTTCGAGGATCTCGGCGTCCAGATGAATCGCCACTCCACGCTGGTGAGCTATCTCGAAAAGCTCGTGTGGGTGCTCACGGGCAACCTGGGGCAGCCCGGCGGACAGTACGCGCCCGCGACGCTCGTGCCAATCGTGCGCGCGAGCAAGAGCGAGCTCGATCCCAGGACCGCGCCGGTGAGTCCGGTCGTCGGCGCGAGAATCCTGAGTGGGCTCATCCCGTGCAACGTCATCCCCGAGGAGATCCTCACCGATCATCCGCGCCGGTATCGCGCGCTCATCGTCGAATCGGGCAACCCCGCGCACTCGCTCGCCGACAGTCAGCGCATGCGCGATGCCATCCAGGCGCTGGACGTGGTGGTGGTCATCGACGTGTTCATGACCGAGACGGCGCGCCTGGCCGACTACGTTCTGCCGGCGGTGACGCAGTTCGAGAAGCCAGAGGCGACCTTCTTCAACTTCGAGTTCCCGCGCAACGTGTTCCACCTTCGCCACCCGCTGCTGCCGCCGCCCGACGGCCCCTTGCCGGAGCCGGAGATCCACGCGCGTCTGGTCGAGGCAGCCGGTGTCTTCACCGACGCGGACATCGCGCCACTTCGCGCGGCGGCGCGACAGGGGCGCCGCCAGTTCGCGGCCGCCCTCGCCGAGGCGGCCAAGGCCAATCCGCGCCTCGGCGCCGTCACACCGGTCGTGCTCTATCGTGCGCTCGGTCCCACGCTCCCACCCGGCACGGCCTCCGCGGCCGCGCTCTGGTCAGCGGCCCATCGATGCGTCGCGCTGAACCCCGACAGCGTGCGGCGCGCCGGATTCGGCGACGGCTTCGAGGCGGGCGAGAAGCTCTTCGACGCGATCCTCAGCAGTCCGTCTGGCGTGGTGTTCGCGGCCGACGACTACGACGAGACGTGGCGGCGGGTGCAGACCGAGGACGGTCGGGTGAATCTGCGCATACCCGAGCTGCTGAACGAGCTCGCCGCCCTGGCATCGGAGACGCCGCCGGGTGACGATCCGCGGTGGCCATTCTTGCTGTCCGCCGGCGAGCGGCGCTCGTTCACGGCCAACACGATCATCCGCGATCCGGACTGGCGCAAAACCGATCCGGAGGGCGCGTTGCGGATCTCGCCCGGCGACGCCGCCCGCGTGGGCGTCGCGAATGGCGACCGGGCGCGCCTCACGACGAAGCGCGCCAGCGTCATCGTGAGCGTCGCGATCGACGACGCGATGGCAGCCGGGCACCTCGCGCTGCCGAACGGGCTTGGCGTCGACCATCCAGACGGCAACGAGCGCATTCGAACCGGTGTGGCGCCGAACGAGCTCACGGCGAGCGAGGATCGCGATCCGTGGGTCGGCACGCCGTGGCACAAGAGCGTGCCGGCGCGGCTGCAGGCGATTGTGTAGCGCGAGCAGGCAGGGCCTACGCCGAGGGCTTCTCGACGTGGCCGCCGAACGCATAGCGCATGGCCGAGAGCATCTTGTTCGCGAAGTCGGCCTCGCCGCGTGAGCTGAAGCGCGCGTAGAGCGCCGCCGACAGGACCGGCACCGGCACCGCCTCGTCGATGGCGGCCTTGACCGTCCATCGACCCTCTCCCGAATCGGACACGCGGCCCTGGAATCCCTCGAGGGCCGGATCCTTCATCAGCGCGGCGGCCGAGAGGTCGAGGAGCCACGACGCCACCACGCTGCCACGGCGCCAGACCTCGGTGATGTCGGACAGATTGAAGTCGTACTGGTAATACGCTGGCTCGCGGAGCGGGGTGGTCTCGGCGTCTACCGCGTGACCACGCTTGCCCACGTTCGCCGCATGCAGGACGCCGAGCCCCTCGGCGTAGGCGGCCATGATCCCGTACTCGATTCCGTTGTGGATCATCTTGACGAAGTGGCCGCCGCCGTTCGGGCCGCAGTGCAGATACCCTCGTTCGGCGGTGCCGCCGACGGCCTCCCGCCCCGGCGTGCGCGCGATATCGCCCACGCCGGGAGCGAGCGTGGCAAAGATCGGATCGAGGTGCTTCACGACCGTGTCCTCGCCGCCGATCATCAGGCAGTATCCACGCTCGCGTCCCCAGACGCCGCCGCTGGTGCCCACATCCACGTAGTGCACGCGCTTGTCGGCGAGCTGCCGTGCGCGCCGGATATCGTCGACGTAATACGAATTGCCGCCGTCGATGACGATGTCCCCGGCTGTCAGATGCGGCAGCAGCTCGCCGATGGTCGCGTCCACGGCCGCGGCCGGGACCATCAACCACACCGCCCGGGGCGTCCGGAGCTTCTTCACGAAATCGACGATCGACGACGCACCGACGGCTTTTGCGTGAACCAGCTCCTCGACCGCTTTGGGCGACCGGTCGAACACCACACACTCATGACCACCGGCGAGCAGGCGATGGACCATGTTGCCGCCCATGCGGCCGAGTCCGATCATTCCAAGTTGCATAGCTCACTCCTGTGTATTCGAAGCGTCGAAGTCGATCGCGCCGACGGCCTCATCGCACGTTCTGCTTGCGCCTCCGGTACCACCGGATGAGCGCGTTCGTCGAGCTGTCGTGGGTGAGCGCCGGCTCGCTCCGGGCCTCGAGCTCGGGGACGATGCGCTGGGCCAGCACCTTGCCGAGCTCGACGCCCCACTGGTCGAACGAGTCGATGTCCCAGATCACGCCCTGGGTGAACACGCTGTGCTCGTACAGCGCCACCAGCGTCCCGAGGCTTTCGGGCGTGAGCCGGTCGGCAAGAATCGTGTTCGAGGGACGATTGCCCTGGAAGACGCGATGGGGAACGAGGCTGTCGGGCGTGCCCTCGCCCTTCACCTCCTCCGGCGTCCTGCCGAACGCCAGCGCCTCCGTCTGCGCGAACACGTTGGCCATCAGCATGTCGTGGTGCCGACCCAGCGGGTTCAGCGACTGCGCGAACGCGATGAAGTCGCACGGGATCAGACGGGTTCCCTGATGAATCAGCTGATAGAACGAGTGCTGGCCGTTGGTACCCGGCTCCCCCCAGTAGATCGGGCCGGTCGGATAGCTGACGTCGATGCCCTCTCGCGTGACGTGCTTGCCGTTGCTCTCCATCGTGAGCTGCTGCAGATACGCGGGAAAGCGCTCGAGATATTGATCGTAGGGCAGCATGGCCACTGTCTCGGCGCCCAAGAAGTCCGTGTACCAGACGGTCAGCAGGCCGAGCAGCACGGGAAGGTTCCGCTCGAAGGGAGCGGTGCGGAAGTGCTCGTCCATCTCATGGAAGCCGTTCAACAGCGCGCGGAAGTTGTCGGGGCCAACGGCGAGCATCGTGGACAGACCGATGGCCGAGTCCATCGAGTAGCGTCCGCCCACCCAGTCCCAGAAGCCGAACATGTTGGCGGTGTCGATGCCGAACTCCGACACCTTCTGCGCGTCCGTGGACACGGCCACGAAATGCTTGGCCACCGCCTCGATGTCGCCGCCGAGCCCCGCCAGCAGCCACCGCCGCGCGCTCTCCGCATTGGTCATCGTCTCCAGCGTGGTGAACGTCTTCGACGCGACGATGAAGAGCGTTTCACCCGGATCCAGGTCACGGGTCGCCTCCACGAGGTCGGTGCCGTCGACGTTGGAGACGAAGCGGAACGTCATCGCGCGATCGCTGTAGTGTCGGAGCGCCTGGTACGCCATCACGGGACCGAGGTCGGAGCCACCGATGCCGATGTTGACGATATTGCGAATGCGCTTGCCGGTGTGCCCCTTCCACGCGCCGCTCCGCACCCGGTTCGAGAACTCCGTCATGGCGTCGAGCACGGCGTGAACCTCGGGCACCACGTCCCTGCCGTCCACCATGATCGACGTGCCCCGTGGCGCCCGCAGGGCCACGTGCAGGACGGCACGGTCCTCCGTCACGTTGATCTTGTCGCCCCGGAACATGGCGTCGATACGCTCGCGCAGGCGACACTCCTGGGCCAGTCGACACAGCAGCGTGATCGTCTCGTCCGTGATGCGATTCTTGGAATAGTCGAGATAGAGGCCGGCGGCTTCGGCGGTCAGGCGTTCGCCGCGGGTCGCATCGCTCTCGAACAGCGTCCGCAGATGGCGGTCTGCGATGTCGTTGCGGTGGACCTGGAGCGCCTTCCACGATTGACGCGCGGTCAATGGCAGCGTTTCCGTCATCACTGATCCCTTCATGCCTTCGCAGAGGCTGGTGAGCGGAGCGCCCTCGTGACGGCCGTCGTATACGGCGTTTGCACGACGCCTAGGAACGGTACCACCGTCCGCGCCAGTCTGATGTGCGTGCTGCCCGTCCGGCGAACGGCAGACACGGCTCCTGGAGTACCCTTTTCCGGGGAGGACCAGCATGCCAGACACCACCGATCTCTTCGAAATCATCCGGACGACGCGCGCCATGCGGCGGCTCAAGCCCGATCCGGTGCCGGACGCGCTGATCCGCAAGATCATCGACGCCGGCGTATGCGCGCCGAACGGCGGCAACAGCCAGCGGTGGCGGTTCCTCGTCGTGAAGGACCGGGCGATCAAGAAGCAGGTACAGGTCTGGTACAAGAAGGCGTTCGACGAGGTGGTGGGCCCGCGGTATCTGAAGAGCTCGCCGCCACCCGGCGTGACGAAGGAGGCCTACGTCCGCCAGCACGCCGCGGTGGAATACCTGACCGACCATTTCCACGAGGCGCCGGTCTGGATCGTCGCGTGTATCGAAGAAGCGGGCCAGCCGACGCGCTGGTCCGGCGCGTCGATCTACCCGGCGGTGCAGAACATGCTACTGGCCGCGCGCGCGCTGGGGCTCGGCGCGACGCTCACCACGCGTCACCTCCTGTACGAGAAGGAGAGCGAGGCGGCGCTGGGCTTGCCGCCGGGCGTGCATTCGTACGCGATCCTGCCGATCGGCTATCCGATGGGAAAGTTCGGGCCCGTCGGCCGTGGTGCGCTGAAGGAAGTCGTGTACGAGGATCAGTGGGGCCGACCATTCCTCGGCGGCGAGTAGAGACCGCCAGGACGCGTTGGGCTGTGCTGGCGTTCATCGTTTCCCGTAGTCCGTGAAGACGTAGTCTCGGGTCCTCACGATCGTGTGGCACGCGAGGCCGCACTTGGCGTCGTTTCCCTGCGGCGGCTGGTCGGCCGTGGTGGCGGGCGTGAACGTATCGGACGCAGCGTCATACTTGAACGCGCCCCATCCCCAGCCGCCACTGTCCGCGAACCGCTTGCTGTCCTTTGCCATGAAGTCGACGTCATGCAGGCTGGCCGGGACCGTCGCCGTGGGCAGCGTTTCGAGCTTTTTCGGGTTCCAATGGATCTTCGCCATCTTCGCGCCATCGGGGAACGGCTTGCCGTTGCCGGGAATGCCGGAGTGGTAGGCGTTGATCATCACCGGATTCGCGAGGATCACCGCCATCACCTTTTCGTTGTGACTGACGGAGACCGTTTGCCAGCCTTCGTACCCCTTGAACTCGGAGAATGCGAGCCCATTCGGCACTCGCACCGTGTACTTGGCGTCGCCGGTGTCCTGCGCGGACATCCCGCCGGCGGCGCCCAGCACGGCGAGCACTGACAGCGCGAGTGACACCGCACTCGTTGCGGCCGCCCGGAAGCTTGTGCGCCGCATCGCGGTCCTCCTATGTCTGACGTGACCACGGCACTGTTTCGCAACGCGAGCACGTCGCTCAGCGGGGCGATGAGCTACCGGCCGGCCTGAAGAAATTCCGGCACGGCAGCGGCGGAAGCCGGCCGGAACGGCCGCCCTCCGCTCATGACAGGCATACCGTCGCATGATGTGCGCAAACATCCGCACAGTCAACCGGTCGCGAGCGCGCGATGACGCTGCGTCTGCGCTCCCGGACGCCGTTCGCGAACGGTTACCGCGTGGCAGCGCGCGGAGGCAGGAAGCCGAGCCGGCCGAGCACGCGTTGGCCGTCGCGGCTGGTCAGCAGATCGAGAAACGCCTGAGCGATGGCCGGATGCCTGGCGCCGACGACGATCGCCGCGGGATAGAGCACCGGTCGATAGGTGTCCTCGGCGGGCCGGAACGACTCCTTCACCTCTCGAGGACGCGTGGCGGCGTCCGTCGCGTAGACGAAGCCGGCCTCGACCTCGCCGCGCGCGACGTAGTCGAGCGCCTGCCGCACGTTCTCGGATAAGACCAGCTTTCGCTGCAGCCGATCCCACAGCCCGAGTGCGCGCAGACTCTCCTCGGCGTACTGACCGACCGGGACCGTCTTCGGATTGCCGATGACGATCCTCGTCACCCGCGCGTCGAGCAGGTCTCCGGGCTTGGCGATGTCGATCTTGGAGTCGGCGGGCTTGACCACGGTCAGCACGTTCCGGGCGAACACCCTGCGGCTCGCGACCACGATCAGACTTTTGGCCTGCAGCTCGTCCATTTGTCGCTGCGCCGCCGCGATGAACAGGTCCACGGGGGCACCGGCTTCGATCTGCTTCTGCAGCTCGCCGGACGAGCCAAAGTTGTAGCGCATCGTGACCCCGGGCCGCGCCGCCATGAACCCGCGGCCGAGCTCTTCCACCGCGTCCTTCATGCTGATGGCGACCGACAGCGTCACCTCCTGGGCGTCCGCCGGCGTCGACATGGCCAGCAGCAGCAGGACGATGACCGTCATGCGCTTCACGAGCATCATCCTACAGGCGACATCCACGTCACCAGACGCGAAGACCGGGCACGTCGAGCGGCGTGGTCGCCGCCAGCTGCACGAGCGAGGGCCCATAGGCCAGCGCGATGAGCGCGAAGGCGAGGACCAGCCACGGTTTCCACCGGTCGAAAATGACGGGGGCGTGGTCGGGCCCCGACAGCGCCTCGGCAAACAGCACCTCGCCCGCGCAGGGGCGCCGCGACGCGGTGACCGTGAGCGCGAGGTTCAGGAAGTACAGCATCGCGCTGATGAAGAGCAGCGTTCCCCCGATGCCGACGAGCGGCAGCAGCGCCTTCCACTCCGCGGTCATGTAGGGCGCGGCCGAAATGTGAGTTCGGCGCGGCATTCCCATGAGGCCGAGGCGGTGCATGGCATTCGAGAAGATCAGCATGCCGCCCAGCCAAAGCCATACCTGCGCGAGCGCCATCCGTCGGCTCCACAGGGCGCGGCCGCGGAGGGCCGGGACCAGCCAGTACGTGATACCCATGAACGACAGTGTCACCGCCGTGCCGACCGTGAGGTGCAGATGGCCGGGAATCCATGCGGTGTTGTGGACGAGCAGGTTCAGACTGAAGGAGGCGTTGACGAGCCCGCCGATCCCGCCGAACGCGAACGTCAGCATGGCGCCGACCTGCGCCGCGACGGACGGATCACCCCAGGGCAGCTTCGCGAACCACGCGAACCAGCCACGCCCGCCGCGCGCGCGTGCACCGTTCTCGAGCGATGCCACGATGTTGAAGAACGTGAGCAGGCTCGGAAAGAAGACGGCGAAGGTCAGAAAGGCGTGCACGAGCTTCCAGCCCTGGTGGATGCCGGGATCCGTGAACTGATGGTGGAATCCGAGCGGCGTCGACAGGACGAGGAACAGGATGAACGACGCCCGCGCAAGCGGATCGCTGAATAGCCGGCCGCCCGCCTGTCGCGGCATCAGCGTGTACCAGGATGTGTAGGCGGGGAGCAGCCAGAAATACACGATCGGGTGGCCGGTGAACCAGAAGAGGACCCGCGCGAGCAACGGATCGGTACCACCGACCCATCCCAGCGACCACGGGATGAGCATGAACAGCATCTCGGCGGCCAGCCCCAGCGACGCGATGGTCCACATCGCGAACGTGATCATCGACATGAAGGCTGCGAGCGGCGTGCGGCGCCCTGGATTGTCGGCCCACCAGCGCCGGAGCGTGAGCGCCATGTTGAGAGTCACCAGCCAGGTGCCCACGACCACGAGCGTGAGTCCGATGTAGAACGCCGCGTGCGCCTTCAGCGGTGGATAGAACGTGAACATGACGGTCGCGGCATTGCCCACGAGCGGGATGGCGGCAATGACCAGTCCGCCGAGCATGAGGCAGAACGTCAGCCAACCGAGCTTCAGGGATGCGAGCGGCCGTCCGAGCGCACGGACCATCAGGAACGGCATGAAACCCGAGATGAAGAACGTCGTCCACACGAGGACGTTCAGGACGCCGTGCAGCGAGACGCTCTGATAGTACGACTTCACGAACACGCCCTGGCCGGGCACGTGAACGCCGGCATGGTCGAGCGCCTGCAGCAACCCCGTGACGGCGCCGCCGAACAGTGCAACGAGCGCGACGGCGAGAAACGCCGCCGTCAATCGGTTCTCAGCCGGCGTCTGTACCGCAGTCCGCACGGTGATCGGCGCCGGCATGCTTGTCCGCGGCATCTCCGCAATGGGGCTCACGACCGCGGCTCCACGATCACACGCGCCCACATCGTATGGTGCGCGATCCCGCAATATTCGTGGCACAGCAGCGGGTACTCGCCCGGCTTCTCGAAGTGCGCGGTGACACGCGTGATCTGACCGGGCAGGAGCATCGCGTTCACGTTCGCACCCGGGATGAACAATCCATGGATGACATCCTTGCTCGTCGCGATGAAGGTCACCGTCGAGCCGGCCGGGACGCGGATCTCGTTGGGTGCGTACGCCCAGATCTGCGACGTCATACGGGCTTCGTAACGTCCGGGGCCGACCTGCACCACGCCGGGGTGGTCGAACGGTGCGGTATCAGCCACTCGCGTCGGGGATACCCGACCGGCGACGCTCGGCAAATGGATGCCGGCGCCGAACGCGGTCACGGTCAATGCGGCCAGCATCCCGACCGGGATCGCGATGGATGGCAAGATCCAGGCAAGCTCGTAGAGATAGACCGTCGTCCCGGATTTCGCCATGGCGCTAGTTCCTCCACAGACGCATGTAGGCGTTGAGCCACAGCGCGGTCAGGGTGAGCAGGTAGATGAGCATGAAGACGAGTGCGCCCTTGGGATGCTCGAATTCCGGGTCCTCTGGCATGGCGGCCTCCGTTGTCAGCGCTGCGCGGCGAGATACGCCGCCAGGGCGCGAATATCGTCTTCGGTCAGCTCGAGGGCAGGCATGTGCCCGCTCGGACGGACGTCGCGCGGGTCGCGAAGCCAGCGCTCGAGATAGACGGGTCCGTACTTCGCGCCGACGTGTGAGAGGTCGGGTGCGATGGGAGTCCCTGCGCCGCGGACGGTATGGCAGTTGAGGCAGCCCATCCGCTTGAACGCAGCGCCGCCCTCCTGGATCAATGCGGTCTGGTCCTGTGCCCGGCCCGATCCCGGCATGGAAGCCAGGATGAAGATCAAGAGC
>DATAOC010000050.1:0-4447 GCA_036265915.1 Candidatus Methylomirabilota bacterium
CGAAGGAGCTCTGGTAGCCGGCGCTCAGCTCGGCATGGCGTAGCGGCGCAGCGCCTCCAGGAACGCGTCGATCTCCGGCGGCACCGCGGTCAGGCTCACCCGCACGGCATCGCCGTCCGCGACGACGACCTTGGCATAGAAATCACGCGCGCCCAGTACCTCGCCGGCGGCGGCGAGGTTCAGCTTGAGATTCGTCATCGGCGTGAGCGGCCGATCGAGCTCGATCTCGAGCGCGCTCTTCGCAACGCGCACGGCCGCCGCCTCGCCTCCCGCGCCGCCCGTCTCCTTGTCCTCGAGAATCGAGTAGCGCAGCGGCAGCCGGCGCGCGAGCGCGACGAACACGGGCGTGCGGTCGGCGAGCGCGAGGTTGAACCGCCCGCCGATCCCGCCGACCTCGTAGATCCGCAGCGGCATCTCGGAGCCTTTGGGACGCACATCGCGCTGACCGTCGACACGCAGCACGTGGCCGGCGGCCTCGCGCACCGACTCGGAGACGAGGATCTGGCCGCCCACGGTGTAGGACTCGATGCGGCTGGTCATGTTGACGCCGCTGCCGACCGCAGCGTACTTGCTGCGGCGCGCGGTGCCGATGTTGCCGACCACGACCTCGGCGTCGTTCAGACCGATGCCCATCTGCAGCTCGGGCAGCCCCTCGGCCCGGTTGCGGTCGTTGACGCGCGCCATGGCGTTCTGCATCTCGATGGCGCAGGCGATCGCCTGCTCGGCGCGGTCGGGCATGGGCTGGGGCGCGCCGAAGAAGACGAGCAGCGCGTCGCCGATGATCTCGTTGATGGTGCCGTGATAGCGCGTGATGATCTCGACCATCACCTCGAAATAGCCGTTGAGCATCCGCACCACCTGCTCGGGCGCCAGACGCTCGGCCATCGCCGTGAACCCCCTGAGGTCGGTCATCATGATGGTGACGCGGCGCTTCTCGCCACCGAGCTCGAGGCTCTCCGGCTTCTCGATCAGGGCCTCCATCACCTCCGGCGAGAGGTAGCGCCCGAACATCCGGCGCAGCAGGCCCGCCAGCTCGTCGGACTTGGCCTTCTCCGCACCCAGCGCCGCTTCGGCTTCGGTGGCGGCGCGGTCGTAGCTGGCTGCCGCGAGCGAGATGACGAAGAAGGCCGAGAGCGCATTGCCGTAGAACAGGGCGTCGATGATCCAGGACGGCAGCGCGATCCGCGGCATCGCGTCCGCGTACACATAGTGCAGGCCGACGAAGGTGAAGGCGTTGCCGAGGGCGAGCGCGATGTTCGCGGCGACGTGTCCGAGCGGCGCGAAGAACAGCACCGCGGCCATCGCGACGAGGTAGAACTGGAAGCCGGTCTGCCAGCCGATCAGCACGGCGCACGCCACCGCGTGCACCACGATCTCCCCGCCGACGAGCAGCACCGCGGTGCGCAGCCAGCCGTGCAAGTGCAGCCACAGCGCCGCGATCCAGATGGCCGTCGCCAGCACGTTGAGGGCGGAGAGCGGCGGCGCGCCGACCAGCCAGAACACGAAGATGAACGTGAAGTGCCACAGCAGGCCGCAGGGATAGCCCCAGGCGGCGGCGAAGTAGAACCGCTGATGCCGCGGGGCGATCCCGGGCGGCGCCTCGCGGTACCGGCGTCTCAGCCAGTCGAGCGCCGCGGCCACGCGGCTCGTCCCGTCCCCACGCGCGGGAATCGATCCTGGCTCATTGGTCTAGCGGAACGCCTCCGCGCCCGTCGGAATGTGATGCGCCGCGCGCTGCCGCTGCGCCATCAGCCACTTCGATCGCGCGCCATAGCGGAGGATCGGCGTGCGAATGAACGTCGGCCAGCGCGTCAGCGCGCCCCACACGCCGGCGACGAGCTGCGTGTGCTCGGTGAGCGGTCGTTCCTTCGCCTCCCAGCGCGCCAGGGCCTCCTCCAGCGTCGGCGCTTCGGTCGCGAAGACGGCGAGCGACAGCGCGTTCATGCCGGCCGTGCCCGCCCCCTGGCCGGTGTTCGGCGACATCGCGTTGGCGGCGTCGCCGACGATCGCGACCTTGCCGGCCGACCAGCGGTGCAGCGCGACGTACTCGAACAGGTCCCAGCGTCCGTCGTTCCCCACGCGGCGGATCACATCCTCCAGGAACGGGAACGATCGGATCCAGCTCGCGTGGTTCACCGGCACCGCGGTGCCCTCCTTGTCGTCGGACGGCAGCATGAACGCCAGGTACACCTCCTGCTCGCTGCACGGCGAGTAGAAGAGCCGGCGCCGGCCGGACCAGAACTCGATCGCCTTGCGGCCCATGTCCGACGTGAGCTCCTCCTTGGTGCGCGGGATGAGCAGGCGGATCGCGCCGTCGCCGAGCGGGTGGCGCCGGCGCGCGAGGCCCAGGCTGTCGCGCACCTTGGAATAGACGCCGTCGGCGCCGACGACGAGGTCGGCGCCAAGCCGGCGGCCGTCCTCCATCAGCAGCACGCCGTCCGCCTCGGCGCCGACCGCGATCGAGCCGAGCTCGATCTCCGCCCCGGAGCGCGTCGCGGCGTTCGCGAGCGCCTGGATCAGCTGCCGGCGGCTGATGGAGAAGATCCGCTCGTCCGCCCGGTCGCTCGCGACGATGGTGTTGATCACGCGGTTGCGCGCGTCGCGGGACTCGCGAATCACGAAGGGCGCCGCACCCTGGATGGCCTCCTCCCACGCGCCGACCGCCTTGAGCACGCGCATGAGGTTGTACCAGGTGAAGATGGCGGCGCCGTAGGCGCGCATGTGCTCGGCGCGCTCGTGCACGCGCACGGACCATCCGCGCTGCGCCAGCGCGGCGGCGGCCACGAGCCCCGCGATGCCGCCGCCGGCAATCTCCGCGTGCCGGCGACCGGTCACGCTACTTCTTCTTGGTGGCGTTCAGCATCACGGTGGCGGTCGACTCGTCGGACGTCGGCTCCCAGTCCGCCACCGCGCGGCCGACGCCGTAGATATCCATGCCGTGGAACAGGAAGAGCCACGGCGCTTCATCGTGCGCGAGCTGTGTGGCCTGGCGGTAGAGCTTCACGCGCTCGCCCGCGTCGAGCGTGCGGCGCGCTTTCTCGATGATCGCGTCGAAGTCGGGGTTGCTCCAGCGCGAGAACCGCTGGCCGGAGCGCAGGAGCGGGAACATGATGCCGTCGGCGTCCCACGTCGCCGCCCAGCCGATCATGTACATCGGCACCAGGCCGTCGGGCCACTTGCTCACGTAGGTGCCCCACTCGTGGACCACGACCTGCGTGTTGACACCGATCTTGGCGAGCTGCCCGGCGATCGCCTCGTTGACTTCCTTGTCCTTCAGGTAGCGGCCGTTCGGCGAGTTGAGCGTGAGCGAGATGCCCTGGCCGAATCCCGCCTCGGCCAGGAGCTTCTTTGCGCGCTCGGGGTCGTACGGGTACGGCTTGACGTCGGGCGCGAAGCCGAACATGACCGGCGTGAGCGGGCCGCCCACGGCGCCGCCGTTGCCCTCGAGAATCGACTTGATGATTCCGTCCTTGTCGACGCCGTAGTTGATGGCCTGCCGCACGCGCTTGTCGCGCAGCGGCCCGTCCTTCAGCGTGTCGAGGATCACGTGGATGTTCAGCGCCGACGGCACCTTGGCGACACGCGTGCGCGGGTTGTCGGCGATCTGCTTGACGAGGCTCGGCGGCACGCCGCGGGCGATGTCGATCTCGCCGGCGGCGAGCGCGGCCACCCGCGTGGACTCGTCGGGGATCGGCCGGAAGATCAAAGTCTTGATCTTCGGCGCTCCGCGCCAGTAGCTCTCGTTCGCCTCCAGCACCATCGCCTCGTCCTTGCGCCAGCGGACGAACCTGAACGGCCCCGTCCCCACCGGGTTCGTCGCGATGTACGCGTCACCCTTCTCGCGCACGTACTTCGGCGGCAGGATCGGCATGCAGAACGCGAGGTTCGTGATGAGCGTCGGGAACGGCGCCTTGGTGACGATGCGCACGGTGAGCGGGTCCACCACCTCCACGCGCTCGATGTCGGCGAAGGCCCAGCGCCAGCGGGCCTTCTGGTCCGGGTTCAGCACACGCTCGATGCTGAACTTCACCGCCTCCGCGTTGAAGTCCTCGCCATTGTGGAACTTCACGTTCGGCCGGAGCTTGAACTCCCACGTGGTGGGATTGACGTTCGTCCACGACGTCGCCAGCCCGGGGTCGTGCGCAAGCTGTCCGTTCTTCACCGAGCGCCGCACCAGGTGGTCGAAGACGTTGTGCACGACCGCGAACGTGAAGTTCTCGGCGTGCATGTGCGGATCCATGGTGCTCGGATCCCCGCCCTGCGCGATGACGATCTGGCCTTCCGGCGCCGCGCCGGCAGGCAGCGCGACGAGGACGGCGAGGAGCGCGATGAAGATCGCGGTGAGGTGTCGCATGGCTAGAGGTCTCCCTGGATATTGGTGAGCGTGCGGCCTTCGAGGCCCATGCGCGTCAGTGTCCGACCTTCCTTGACGAAATCCCGTCCGAGC
>DATAOC010000051.1:0-20497 GCA_036265915.1 Candidatus Methylomirabilota bacterium
CGAGTTGTACAGGATCTGGAAGTAGTCGATACCGAGCGAGAAGATCTGCGTGCCCCAGTCCGCCCCGTAGCTCGTGTCAGTATCGAGCGGCTGGAAGAAACCGACCTTCTTGAACGGGTTGCTGCTCGCCTTGTCGCCCGACGTCCACATGCCCATCGCCGACAACGCGAGCGGGCCGACGTTGAAGCCACCGCGAACGTCGACCAGCCAGGCATCGATGTCAGCCTTGGTGACCGAGCCCACGGTGCCGTAGGCGGCATTGGTGATGATGTTCCTGCGGTCGCCGAACTGGTACAGGACCGTGGGCGCGAGCGAGAACGGCCCGGCCGTCCACGTTGCGTCGACACCGATCGTGTGACGGTTCTCGGTCAGCCGATCGGGGATCGCCGCGCTGGCGAAAGCGGCCGTCGTGCTGACGCCGCCGCGGCCCTGACGCGCCTGGCTCGACGTCAGACCCTTGGCCTCGAAGAACGAGTACATCGGCTTGATCGTGAGGCCCTTGAACGGCGTGAAGTCGAAGCTGGCGATGACCGCCCAGTCCTCACCACGCGTGAAGGGGCCGCCGGTGATGTCGGTCGGCCGGTTGCCACCCAGGTTCTCTTCCACCTGGACGTACGTCAGGTTCAGCTGTGCCGCCGGCCCGAAGCGCCACATCGTCGCCACGCCGGGGAAGTCACCGTTGGCGTAGACGGCGAGCTTGTTCGTCGCCAGCGTGCCGAACGGCTGTGCGCCGAGACGCACGGTCGTGTCGAGCGGGATCGGTAGCGCGAACTCGGTGTACAGCCACTTGACCTCGATGACGGCCCGGCTGTCCGTGTTCAGGTCGAAGCCGCCGTCCGCGCCGTTACCCGCTGACTGCGCGTCGGCGCCGGGAGCGAAGTTGCTGTCCGAGTTACCGGTCTGGCCGTAGTACATGTCGATTTCGAGTCCGAGAACGGCCTTGGCCTTGCCGATCTCGCCGATGACGTCGAACCGGCCGCGGGTACGGCCGTACGACAGGTCGTCCTTCGACCTGTTGTAGTTCGAGTCGTAAATCGACATGTTGTGGGAGTACGTCCCGATCTGGTCGATCAAGCCTGTGATCGTCACTTTCGGAGCGGGCGCCTGTGCCATGGCGGGCGCGACGACTCCGAGGACGGCCACGAGGGCGACTGCGACTACCAACAGTCTCCTCATCACTGCCTCCTCAAAGAGTGTGATGCAGCAGCGAACCGTTGTGCGCCGTGACTCGACATCCACAACAGCTGCAGAGAGACTTCTGGCGACGGTATGACTTATACGCGAGGGCGCTCGAAAGCGTCAAGAAAAAATGGCACTTTTTGCAGGTCTCGGCGGTCCCTCACTTTCGCTCGCCCATGGCCCGGAGTCGCTCGCTGGCCGCCTGGCCGAAGGCGGTGTCCGGGGCCAGTTGACGAGCCCGGCGGAAGCTCTCCTTGGCCTCCTCGGGTCGCCGCTCCGCGTTGAGAACCAGGCCCAGGTTGTAGTACGCGGCTTGAAGCTTCGGGTCCAGACTGAGCGCAAACCGTAGCGCCTGCTCGGCCTCGACATACTTGCTGGTGTGGTAGAGGGCCAGACCGAGGTTCTGGTAGGCGTAGTCGGGAACGGTCAGCGAGGGCAGCGCGACCGCACGCCGGTAGGAGGTTACGGCCTCGTCCCAGCGACGGGCTTCCGCGAGCGCTGTCCCGAGGTGAAAGTGCGCGTCGGCCAGGCGGGGGTCAGCCTCCACCGCCTTCGAGAGCTCCTCGATCGCCTGGTCCAGCCTCCCCAGGTCCAGCAACAGCAGTCCCAGCGTGTCGCGATAAACGGCGCGGGATGGATCGAGGCTGACGGCTTCCTGGAGGGCCGACAGGGCCGGCGCCGGCTGTTTTTCCTTGATGAAGCTCAGCCCGCGCTCATAGGCGTTCTGGGCCTGGAGGCGCTGCACCTCGGTCGACGGCCCCGTCGACGCGCAACCACCGAGGACGAAGGTCAGCGCGCCGAGCGCGAGCGCAAAAGTTCGTAATGTTGACACCTTATCCCCTCCCATGTAGCCTCGATTCCGTGCCAACGTATGAATACGAGTGCAACAAGTGCCGACGGGTGTTCGAGGTCAGGCAGCGCATCTCGGAGCCGGCGCTCACGAGCCATGAAGGCTGCGGAGGCGAGGTCCACCGGCTGCTGTCGCCGGCGCCATTCATCCTGAAGGGCGAGGGCTGGTACGTCACCGACTATCCCTCCGAAGCGCGGAAGAAGGCGAGAGAGGCCGAAAAACCCGCCGCGGAAAAACCGGCTGCCGACAAGCCCGCCGCCGAAAAGACGGCGGCCACTACGGCACCCTCCGCACCCGCTTCGTCGCCGGCCCCGAAGACCGACTGACGACGACCGGAGTCCCGCGGCGCGCCTTGAACCGCGCGGCCGCACTTCCCTCGCGCACCGCGACCTCCAGCCTCCCGCTCGATCCGACCAGCGCGCCGGCCTGCCCCCGTTCGAGATCGCCGTAGGTCCCGACCAGCGGGACGGAGCGCCCCGCGAGACGGATGCGCGGCGTGGCGCCCACGGCGTCGAGGCTGTCGGCGCGGATCGACGTGACGAGGTTTCCGAACCGATCGACGTGAACGACCGCCCCGGCGATCGCGCCCGTGCTGCCGCGCACCGTCCGCCAGGAGAGCCGCCGCGGGTCGCGGACGGGCGGACCGAAGCGGTCGGGCATCACGCCGGTCGCGAGATGTGCGGCGGCGGGCGCGAACACGTCACGGCCGTGGAACGTGCGGCTCACCGTCGCCAGCCGGTATGCCGGCTCACGCAGCTCCCAGGCTTCCCACGAGGCCGGCCCTTCGAAGAACGGAGTGAACAGGCCGTTGTCCGGCCCCACGAAGAACGCGCGCGGCGTCCGCACGACCAGGCCGCGGCGCTCGGTGCCCACGCCCGGATCGATCACCGCCAGGTGAACGGTCCCCGCCGGAAAGAACGGCGCGACCGCGTCGAGCGCAAGCGCCCCTTCGGTGATGTCGTGTGGCGCCACGTCGTGAGTGACGTCGATCAGGTCCAGGGTGCGGCCGGCCGCTCGGGCGATATCGAGGATGACGCCCTTCATCTCGGCGACGTAGGCGTCGCGTGTGCCGAAGTCCGTGGTGAGCGTGACGAGCGCGCTCAACGCACTCCGTGCAGCTGGCGACTCACCGATCCCGGTCCACCACGAAATCCGCGACGAGGGTGAGCAGCTCGCGCTCGTCCGAGGGCGGAAAGGCCTTCAGATCGGCCTTGGCGGCCCGGGCGTACGAGTGAGCGCGCTCGCGCGCATAGTCGACGCCGTCGTGCGCCATCACCAGGCTCCGGATCTCGTCGATCTCGGCCGCCTCGAGCGCGCGACGGCGCAGCATGCGATGCACGCGCTCGACTTCGCCCGGCGTGGCACGCTGCAGCATGGCGATCAAAGGAAGGGTGCGCTTGCCCTCCCGCAGGTCGGCCGCCACCGCCTTGCCGAGACGCCGCTCGTCGGCGACGAAATCGAGCGAATCGTCGGACATCTGGAAGGCGATGCCGATGTCGAGCCCGTAGCGCGTGAGCGCGTCGAGCTGGTCACCCGGCACGCCACCCAGCAGGGCGCCGATGCGGCAGCACGCCGACATGAACGAGGCTGTCTTTTGCGTGATGATCCGCATGTAGTCGCTCTCGGAGGTGAGGCCGCTGCGCTTGAGCTGCAGCTGGTACACCTCGGCCTCCGTCATCGAGACCGTCGCGCGCGCGAGCGTCTCCATGATGGCGCCGTCGTTGTCGCGTACCAGCAGCGCGAACGACTTGGAATAGAGGTGGTCGCCCACGAGGACCGAGGCGTCGTCACCCCAGCGGGCATTCGCCGATGGCTGACCGCGCCGCAGCGGCGCCTGGTCCACGACGTCGTCGTGAATGAGCGTGGCGGTGTGGAGCAGCTCCACGGCGCACGCCAGCCGCACGCCGCGCGGGCCCTGATAGCCGGCCAGGCGCGCGGCCAGCAACAACAGGATCGGGCGCAGCCGCTTGCCGCCGGCGCCCGCGATGTAGCCGCCCATCTCCTGGATGAGCGGCACCGGCGACGCGATCTCCCGGCCGATGGCCGACTCGACCGCGGCCAGCTCGTCGCCGATCAGCGAGGCGACGCGCTCCTTCAGGACCTCCTCGAGAGTCGGCGTGGGCACGCGGGCACTACTTCGGAATGACGCGATCCCGGATCTGGACCTGGGATCCCGGCGCGACGTTCTGGACCTCGACGACCGAGAAGCGGTCCCGGATCTCCGTCACGCGGGCGGTGGCGACTTCCTCGTCGAGCTCCCCGAGGAGCTCACCGGTCACCGGGTGAACGATCGGGATGCGGTCGCGGCGAAGGCTGACGACGCTCCCCGGCTGCAGACCATCCACGCTCGTGAGGTCGATGACGATGCGGCTGGTGTCGACGTAGACGACGAAGCCCCGCTTGGGTGGCTCCGGCTTCGGCGCCGGGATGGCGACGGGCGTCGTGGCCGCCGTCACCGCCGCCGCCCCGCCGCGCGACGCCGCGACCACGGCGCCGCTACGCGCGGCGTCCGAGCGCGACGGCTCGGCCGTCTGATAAATCGTGCCCTGACGCGGACTGATCTTGCCGCCGCCGGGCGGAGAGCCGTACTTGGCGACGATCTCGGCCGGCGCGATGAGGGCACTCTTGCCCCGCAGCAGCGTCGTCATGGTGGTCGGGACCTTGTCCTCCTCCACCCAGACGTACTCGGGCTCGCTCGGCACGTCGCCGTAGCGCGGGTTCTTGATGAGGAGCCAGCGGGTCTCGGCCGACTTGATCACCACGGACGGCTCGCCGGGGTCGATGACGCCGACGAGCTTCTTCACCATCGAGCACCCCGATGACGCGACGACGACGAGCAGCACGCAGACGAGTGAGCGTGTGTTCATGCGTCGAGGAGCATAGCACACCGGGTCAGTCTTCGACCCGCGGCTCCCAGGGGAATCGCTGACCTTCCAGCGCGCTGTTGGGCACGACCGACACGCGTCGCGAGAACAGCGGCGCGCCCGTGATCGCGGAGATGTACGTCACGTCGAGGGCCACGGAGCCCCGGCGCTCGAGCAGGACCGGCACCACCCAGCCCGCGACGTCGAGATTCTTCGCGACGCGGATCGCGCGCTCCGGCCGTGCCAGCATCTCTTCGACCCGCACCGTGCCCGCCGCGAACATGTCGCTCACCGCGAGCGGGTCGACCACCTGGAAACGGCGCGAGCGCTCCAGCACCGTGGCAATCAGGTACGGCACGCGGCGGAGATCGGCACGGCCGTCCGTCATGTCGACGACCGGCGTCACCGCGACCTTCAGCCGGCCGCGCGTGATGCGGGCGCCGTCCTCCGCCTGCGGTCTCGGCTTGTCCGGCGCCGCGACGAACGTCGCGGTCGAGAACTCCGAGTCGACGCGCCGGATCTGCGCCCAGCCGAGCACGTCCTCGTAGTGTCCGAGCGCCTTGCCGGTGACCGGGTGCGTGAACGCCGCGCCCTTGCGGAAGATGGTGTACTCCTGTCCGACCTGGGCACCTCGCCCGGCGCCGATGTCGAGGAAGATCTCGTCGTTGTCGATCGAGACGACGACGCCCTCCACCGGGTTGAAGGCCTGGATGAACTCGTCGGCCATGAGCGAGAACGTGGCGCCGATGCGGTCGGCCATGCCGGCGGTGGCGGGCATCGCCGCCACGACCAGCGCGAGCGCGACCGGGACGATGATCCGCCGCATCAGAAGGTCACCGACGGCTGATGCACGCCGAACACCGCGCGGAGCCGCTCGCAGATCTCGCCCAGCGTCACCGAGTGCTCCACCGCGTCGATCATGAGCGGCACCAGATTCGTGCGGCCGCGCGCGGCCGCTTCGAGGGCATCGAGCGCTCGATGCGCGCGGTCGGCGTCCCGCGTCTTGCGCAGCCGGCGGACGCGCTCCTGCAGCGCCGCACCGATCCCGGGATCCACGGCGAAGAGCGCGGTCGGCGCGGGATCGTCCGAGACGAACTCGTTGACGCCGACGACGACGCGCGTCTTGTCCTCGATGTCTCGCTGGTAGCGGTACGCGGAGTCCTGGATCTCCCGCTGCATGAAGCCGATGGCGTTCACGGAGCCGCCCAGGTCGTCGATGCGCCTGATGTAGACCTCCGCGCCCTCCTCGATGTCCCGCGTGAGCCGCTCGAGGGCGAACGAGCCGCCGAGCGGATCGACCGTGTCCGCCACGCCGGACTCGTGGGCGAGGATCTGCTGCGTCCGGAGCGCAATGCGCACGGAGCGCTCGGTGGGCAGGGCCAGCGCCTCGTCCATCGAGTTCGTGTGCAACGACTGGCAGCCGCCCAGCACCGCCGCCAGCGCTTGCACGGTGACGCGCACGATGTTGTTCTCCGGCTGCTGCGCGGTCAGCATGCTGCCGGCCGTCTGCGCATGGAAGCGGAGCATCATGGAGCGCGGGTCGCGCGCTCCGAACCGGTCGCGCATGAGCCGGGCCCACAGCCGCCGCGCCGCCCGGAACTTGGCGACCTCCTCCAGCAGGTTGTTGTGCGCGTTGAAGAAGAACGACAGCTGCGGCGCGAACGCATCGACGGCCAGCCCCGCCTCGAGGGCGGCCGTGACGTAGGCGATGCCGTTGGCGAGGGTGAAGGCCACCTCCTGCACCGCCGTGCACCCTGCCTCGCGCACGTGGTAGCCCGAGATCGAGATCGTGTTCCAGCGCGGGACCACGTCGCGGCAGTACGCGAAGACGTCGGTGACGAGGCGCATCGACGGCCCGGGCGGGAAGATGTACGTTCCCCGCGCGATGTACTCCTTCAGGATGTCGTTCTGCGTCGTGCCGGCGAGCGCGGCCGGCGCGACGCCCTGTCGCCGCGCCACCGCGACGTAGAGCGCGAGCAGAATCGACGCGGTGGCGTTGATGGTCATCGACGTCGACACCCGGTCCAGCGGGATGCCCTCGAAGAGGTCCAGCATGTCGTCGACGGTCGCGATCGACACGCCGACCTTGCCGACCTCGCCCTGGGCGATCGGCGCGTCGGGGTCGTGGCCCATCTGCGTCGGGAGGTCGAAGGCCACCGAGAGGCCCGTCTGCCCCTGGTCGAGCAGGAACCGGTAGCGCTTGTTGGTCTCTGCGGCGGAGCCGAAGCCCGCGTACTGGCGCATCGTCCACAGCCGTGAGCGGTAGCCGGTGGGATGGATGCCGCGCGTGAAGGGAAACTCGCCCGGCGCCTCGCCGCTCGGCGGCGGCGCGTCGGCCGGGCCGTAGACGCGCTTCACCGGCTCGCCGGACGACGTGGTCGGGTCTCGCTCGGCGGCGCTCATAGCGGAATGTTCCCGTGCTTCCGGGGCGGATTGCTGTCGCGCTTGGTCCGCAGCAGCGCCAGCGCGGCGGTGAGGCGGGCGCGCGTGTCGCGAGGCTCGATCACCTCGTCGACGTATCCGCGCTCGGCGGCAACGTACGGATTGGCGAACTTCTCGCGGTACTCGCGGATCTTGGCCTCGCGGAAGGCCTGCGGATCGGCGGCCGCCTCGAGCTCGCGTCGGTACAGGATGTTGACGGCGCCCTCCGGTCCCATCACCGCGATCTCCGCGGTCGGGTACGCGAGGTTCACGTCGCCGCGAATGTGCTTGGACGACATGACGTCGTAGGCGCCGCCGTACGCCTTCCGCGTGATCACGGTGAGCTTGGGCACCGTCGCCTCGCAGTACGCGTAGAGCAGCTTGGCGCCGTGCTTGATGATGCCGCCGAATTCCTGGGCGGTGCCGGGCAGGAAACCGGGCACGTCCTCGAAGGTCACCAGCGGAATGTTGAAGCAGTCGCAGAAGCGGACGAACCGCGCGGCCTTCAGCGAGGCGTTGATGTCGAGACAGCCGGCCAGGTGCGCCGGCTGGTTGGCCACGATGCCGACCGGCCGGCCGCCGAGGCGACCGAAGCCGACGATGATGTTCGGCGCGTAGGCCGCCTGGACCTCGAAGAAGTATCGGTCGTCGAGGACGGTCTGGATGATGTCCTTCATGTCGTAGGGCTTGTTCGGCTGCTCCGGCACCACCGTCTGCAGCGACTCGTCGCGGCGGTCGACGGGATCCTGGGTGGGCCGCAGCGGCGGGTCTTCCATGTTGTTCTGCGGCAGGAACGTCATGAGCTCCCGGATCAGGGCCAGGCACTCGTCCTCGCTGTCGGCGGCGAAGTGCGCGACACCGGACGTCGTCCCGTGCGTCGTCGCGCCGCCGAGGTCCTCGGCGGAGACGTTCTCGTGCGTCACCGCCTTGATGACATCGGGGCCGGTCACGAACATGTACGACGTGTTCTTGACCATGAACACGAAGTCCGTGATGGCCGGCGAGTACACGGCGCCACCCGCGCACGGCCCCATGATGGCGGAGATCTGCGGCACGACGCCGGAGGCCAGCGTGTTGCGCAGGAAGATGTCGGCGTAGCCGGCGAGCGAGACGACGCCTTCCTGGATGCGAGCGCCGCCGGAGTCGTTCAGGCCGATGACCGGGACACCGGTCTTCATGGCGAGATCCATGACCTTGCAGATCTTGCGCGCGTACGCTTCCGACAGTGAGCCGCCGAACACCGTGAAGTCCTGGGCGAACACGAACACCGGACGGCCGTGCACGCGCCCCGAGCCCGTCACGACGCCGTCGCCCGGGAAGCGCTGCTCGTCGATGCCGAAGTCGTGGCTCTGGTGGACGACGAAGCGATCGACCTCGACGAACGAGCCGGGATCGAGCAGCACCTCCAGACGCTCGCGTGCTGTCTTCTTTCCGGCCTTGTGCTGCCGCCGGATACGCTCTTCGCCGCCTCCGAGCTCGGCTTCGCGGGTGCGCCGGCGCAGCTGCTCGAGCCGCTCCTCGACCGACATGGCTCCAAATGTGGACGTCGTCGCCTCGAAAGTCAACGGATTTATTGACTTTCATGTCGGTTTACCGCAATAATCCAGGCCCCATGCCGGCCTGGGTCAGCCTCGTCTTCGTCGCTTGCGCGGTGGTGTTGACGGCCGCTCTCGTCCCGACCATCCTTGCGCTGCGGAGAGCGCTCCGGCGCGCGGAGGTCGTGCTCACGATCGCCGAGCAGGAGCTGCGGCCGCTCATCGGACAGGCGCACGCGCTCACCGAGGACGTGCGCGTCCTCACGCGCGAGGCGAGCCAGGAGATCGAGCGCGTGGGCGAGATGACGGAGCGAATGAATACGGCGGCCGAGGGCATGTCGCGGGTGGTGAGCGGGCTGGCGGGGCTGGCCCGGGTCGGACAGCTCGTCGGCATGGCGGCCGGGTTGAAGCGCGGCGTCGAGGTGTTCGTGCAGCGGTGGTCGAAGGAGCAAGGAGATCAGCATGCGCAATGACAGCAATGATGCGGCGGGCTACCTCGGCTGGTTCTTTCTGGGTGGCGTGCTCGGCGCCGCGGCGGCGCTCCTGATGGCGCCGAAGACGGGACGCGAGACGCGCGAGCTGCTCGCGGTGCGCGGCAACGAGGTCGCGCGCCGCGCGCAGGAGATGGCCAACGATGCGCAGGGCCGCGCCGGCGAGTGGCTCGACAAGAGCCGCGAGCTGTTCGAGGAGCAGACGCAGCGTCTCATGACGGCGTTCGAGGCCGGCAAGGACGCGATGCGGGACGAGATCCGCAAGACCCCGCCGCGTGGCTGAGGTCGAGCTTCCCAACCCCGACGAGCTCGAGGAGCGACGCGACAAGACGTTCAGCCGTCGCGTCGCTCTCACCACCGCCGTCTACGCGGTGATGCTCGCCATCGCCTCCCTGGGCGGCAACAATGCCATGAAGGACATGCTGCTGGCGCAGCAGCAGTCCTCCGATCAGTGGGCGTTCTACCAGGCGAAGGTGATTCGCGAGCACGTGTACCGGGCGCAGAGGCTCGTGCTGGAGGCCGAGCTGGCGGACGCGGCAGCCGTCCGCGGCCCACGGCAGGAGCGGCTGCAGGAGCTGACCACCCGCTTCGGTGAGGAGGAGCGGCGCTACAACGCCGAGAAGAAGGACATCGAACGCGACGCCAAGAAGCTCGAGCACGAGCGCGACGTCAATCGCGACCGCGATCCCTACTTCGACTATGCCGAGGTGCTGCTGCAGATCGCGATCGTCTGCAGCTCCGTCGCGATCCTGTCCTCGTCACGGCCGATGTTCTGGTTCTCGCTCGCGCTCGCGATCTCGGGCGCCGTCTTCACCGCGAACGGCTTTCTGATCTTCTTCCGGCTGCCGCTCCTGCACCACTAGCGCGTCACGGCTTCTTGGCCGGATCCTCGTCCCTCCCGCCCTCGTCGATGCCCTTCTTGAACTCGTGCATCGACTTGCCGAGCGAGCGAGCGATCTCCGGCAGCTTGCTGCCGCCGAACATCACCAGCACGATCACCAGGATCACCAGCAGCTCCTGGGTGCCCAATCCGAACATGATGCGCCTCCTTGTGCCCCGGTCGGACGGCGATGGGAAAGTACCGCCGGCGGCGCCGGCGAGCGATGGGCTACGCGGCTCGGATCAGTCGGGGGGCGGAGCGCGACTGTCGGCGGACGGTGCCGCCACCGTCACCGGCGCGACGGCAACGGTGACCACCTCGAACAGTGGCTGGACGGCGACCTCCACGCGGACGGGCGCCGGGGCAACGGCCGGCGTCTGATCCCAGACCAGCGCGAGCATCTCGTCGCCGTCCGCGCCGTCGTACACACCGGCGATCCACGTCGGATCCGGCACGTTGGCCGCTGCCACGATCGGGGCGAGCCCGACGAGGAGGACCAGGAGCAGGACGATGCGGCTCATGCGCCGATGCTACGGCGGCAAGCGATGGTGGTCAAACGCACCATTTTCAGGGGCGTCCGCGGCTGGCCGAAGCGGTTCGTGCTCTCGAACCGAGAGCGAAGACGAGCAGGATCGCGCCGAAGGCGCACACCACGGTGGCTCCGGTCGGCAGATCGAGGGCGGCGGAGGCGACCATGCCGACCACGCTCACGAGCGTCCCGAAGGACCAGCCGATGAGCAGACGTGAGGCGACCGAGCCGCCCAGGGTGACGCCGGCGAGTGCCGGCACGATGAGGTAGGAGAAGACGAGCAGGACACCGGCCACGCGCACGGAGCTCGCCACGACGACGCCGAACGAGGCGTAGAAGACGAAGTCCCAGAGCCGGACGCGCCAGCCGTCGGCGTAGGCGCGATCCGGGTCGCTCGAGATCAGAAAAAACGGACGGCGGCACAGCCAGTGCACCACACCGACCACCGCGTAGAGTGCCGCTACCTTGGCCACCTCGGCCGGTCTGACGGCGAGCAGGTTGCCGACGAGCATGCCGCGCACCTGCTCGGCGCCGTGCGCGGCCCGATCGGCGACGAGCACCGCCGCCGCCGACGAGACGGCATAGACGACGCCGATGACGGCCTCCTGCGACACGTGGCGCTTCCGGCTGCGCGTCAGCGACAGGACGACGGCGCCCGCCACCGTCGCCGCCAGCGCGTACGCGTACGACTGCCACGTCTCAGTCTCGTAGCCCTGCAGGAACGCGATGGTGGCGCCGAGCGCGGCGATCTGCGCCATGGCGATGTCCACGAACACGACCTCGCGCGCGAGCACGTGAACGCCGAGATAGGCATGGATGCCGGTGAGCACGAGACACATCAGGAACGGCGCCCACAGGATGGCGATCAGGTCGTTGAGCACTTATTGCAGCGCCTTGGCGAGGGCCTGGATGTTGTAGTCGATCGCGGCCAGGTAATTGTCGGCGCCCTTCACAGCGCCCACGGACGACGCCACCACGATGGCCCTGGCGCCGGCCTCCTCGGCGACGCGGTTGGCGAGCTTGACGTCGTTCCAGGGCTCCACGAGCACCACCTTCACCTGCTCGTCCTTCATCGCGCGGATGAGGTTCACGAGGTGCTGGGGCGACGGCGGAATCCCCGGACGGTCCTCGACCATGCCGACCTGCACGAGGCCGAACCGGGTGAGGAAGTAGATCATGTCCGGATGGTAGACGACGACCTTGGCGCCCTTGAGCGGCGCCATGACCTTCATCCACTCCGCCATCCGCTGGTCGAGCTGCGTGAGGAATGCCTTGCGGTTCGCCTCGAACGCCGCGCGGTGCTCCGGCGCGATGCGGACCAGGCCGTCGACGATGTTCTGCGTGATGATGGGCGCCAGTCCGGGATCGAGCGAGAAGTGCGGATTGCCGCGCGGATGCACGTCGCCCATCGATCGGTCGACGCGGGAGGTGGGGACCTCGAGGACCTCGATCCCGCGGGAGATCTCGATGCGTCCGCGGGCGCCGCGCATGATGCTCGGGTTGTTCGAGCCCTCGATGGCGACGTCCGCCCACGCGTCGAGATCGAGGCCATTCTCGACGACGGCGTCGGCACGCCGCAGCTTGAGCATCATGCTGGGTCGCACCTCCGCCTCGTGGGCGTTCTGCGTCCCCCGCGTGAGGCTGTCGACCTCGACGAGGTCGCCGCCGACCGCCTCCGTCAGCGATTTCAGATCGGGAATCGTCGCCACGACGCGCAGCTTTCGCGCGGCCTGGGACATCGGCACGGCGACCGTCGCCACCGCGATCACCACGACGACGAGCAGCACGAAGCGCTTTGGCATGAGCCCTCCTCTCAGAACGGATGCGCGGGATGTGCGCCCAGGATGAACGTGGCCTGGAAGAACAGCTCGTCCACAAGCCGCGCGCTGCCCCCGTTGCCTGCGGGATCGAACCGCTGCTGCCGGTCGGTGTGCTTGTAGGCCAGACGGAAGCGCAGAAACTCGGACGGAAAGAAGCTGACGTACGGCTCGATGGCCCACTGCCAGCCGGGCGCGTCCGGATACTGGGTCGAGTCGTACCGCGCGCCGAGCGCCCACCGGCGCCACGGCTGCAGCTCGGCCCATCCGTACCACCCGAAGCTGTCGCGCCAGCCCTTCTCGCCGAAGTCGGCCGCGCCATCGCCGTCGACATCGACGCCGCGCTCCACGCGACGGACCGAGTAGATCCCCTCGGTGCCGACGGTCAGCAGAGGATGGAGCCAGCCGTCCGGCCGGTACTTGTACTTGAGATCGTAGCCGACGAGCGTGCTGCGCAACCGCGCGCGGGTCTGGCCGCTCGCGACCGACGCGCCGGCCTGCAGCGCCTGCGTGTCGCCGAGCTCGAAGAACGCGCGTACCCGGCCGGTGACGAGCGGCTGCGTCAGCACACCGCGGCCGAACGCCGTCTCATTCTCACCGTTGAAGACGCCGCCGAGGAGCTCCACATAGAACGGCAGGAAGTCGGGCACCCAGGTCGCCTCCACGCCGCTCTCGCGCAACCCCTCGTCGCCGAAGAAGATGCGGTAGACATCCGGCCGGTCGACCCACGGCAAGTCGTGCTCGTGCACGTTGTTGGACCAGCCGAAGCGGTTGCGCATGGTGCCGAGCCTCGCCTGCGTGCCATACGGCAGCGCGAGCAGGGTGATGAACGCCTCGGCCAGCGACACGTTGATGTCGCCCCCGCGCCGGTCTTGCCCCGCCTCCACGCGGACCAGGCCGCTCGCGAACGGGTCGATCTGGCCGAACAGACTCAGCTCGATCTCGCGCGGAAAGAACGTGTTCTCCTGGCCCGGGAACGTCCCTCCCTCGGCCTTCTGGACGTTGTGCTGGGTGAGGTTCGCGACGAAGTCGCCGGTGACACCCATGTCGAACAGCATCTGTCCGGCGCCGCGCTGCTGATAGAGCCCGAAGGGCTGGCGCGGGCGGAGCAGATCGGCGGCGGATAGCGGTGTCATCTGGGACGACGGGTTGCCCGGCGCCTGGCCCAGCGGCGGCGTCGGCGTCGTGGCCGGGGCCGGCGCCGGCGGTGCCGACTCGAGGCGTTTCAACCGCTCGCTGAGCGCGTCGATGGTCTTCTGCGACTCCTCTTGCTGACGGCGGAGCTGGTCGAGCTCACGTCGCAGGGCCTCGGCCTCTGTCGACTGCGCGAGCGCGACGGCCGGTAGCAGCGTGGTGAACACCACCATGAACATGACGCATGCACGCATCGCATCCTCCTCGCGAGGGTTCCGCCCGGGTCCGGAACGGGCTCGGGCGACGACGTCGGAGCGGGAGCGAGCTAGCGCGCGGGCGGAGCGCGGGAATCGGCGGCGGCGCCGACGAGGCGGTGCGGTCGCTGCGGAAGAACGACGCACAGGGACGCGGCCACGACGATGGCGACGAGCGCGGTGGCGGCCTCCGGCAGGGCGGCCGCGACCGACACGGCATACAGCGTGAAGTCGTGCTCCTGGTTGTAGAGGCCAGGAGTGCCGCGGTCGTGGGTGTGAGCCAGCGTCGCCCCCAGGACGAGCAGCGGAGCGACGGCGCAGAGCGCCGTCAGGATCAGAAGAAGCTGCCGCCGGCTCACGGTCATCGCTCGCATGCGACGCTCAAGAGGTAGCGCACGCGGCCTGGAGTTGCAAGATCTACGGTGCGAGGGCTTCCAGCTGGCTCAACACCGAGCGAAGCTCGGCGCCACCCGGCTGGAAGTTCGGGTCGAGGAAGAGCTCGTCCACACCCGCGACCTCGTAGCGCCGAATGTCGTCGCGGATCTCGGTGACCGAGCCCGACAGCGCCCTGCGACCCTCGCCGAGCGGCGCCGGCGTCAGCCGGAACGACCCACGGCAGACGATCGGAAAGCGGGCGGGATCGCGGCCGGCGTCGCGGGCGGCGTCGCGCACCCGCGCCACCACCCCGGCGAGCTCGGCCAGCGGAATGTTGCCGCCCGTGTACCCATCGGCCAGGCGCGCCGCGCGCCGCAGCACCGCATCCTGGTATCCGCCCACCAGCAGCGGCGGCCGCGGCCGCTGCACCGGCTTGGGACGCACGTACGACCGCGGAATCCGGTAGAACTCGCCGGCAAACTCCACCGGATCGTCCGCCCACACGGCGGACATCGCGCGCAGGAACTCGTCGGCTCGCGCGCCGCGCCGGTCGGCCGGCACGCCGGCCGCCTCGAACTCGTCGAGCGACCAGCCGATGCCCACCCCGACGTCGAGGCGGCCCGCGGCGACGACGTCGAGCGTGGCCAGCTGCTTGGCGAGCACGACGGGCTGGTAGAACGGCATGATCAGCACGGAGACGCCGAGCCGGATGCGCCGCGTGTGCGCCGCCGCCCACGTGAGCGCGACGATCGGATCGAGCGCAGAGCGAAATGCCTCCGGCCACGCGCCCGGCGAGCCGTAGTACTCGTTCTTCGGCGCCACCGGGTAGAGCAGCCGCTGGAACACCCATGCGGAGGCATAGCCGAGCTCCTCCGCGCGGCGGGCCACGGTCGCCAGCGCGTCCGGGGTGGCCCAGGCGCCGGCGGTGGGCAGACCGACGCCGAGTCGAATCAGGTCCGCCAGTTGGCGCGGGTCGGGAGCAGCCGGTCGGCGATCAGGTTGCGCATCATCTCCAGCGTGCCGCCGCCGATGGCGAACATGCGCGCGTCGCGCATCATCCGCTCGAGCGGCAGCGAGCGGCCGTAGCCGGCAGCGCCGTGGATCTGCAGCGCCTCGCTCGTGACCTGCTGAGCCGTCTCCGCCGCGAACGTCTTGGCCTTGGCGGCCTCCAGCGCGTCGGGGAAGCCGTGGCCCGCGCGTGCGGCCGCGCGGTGGATGAGCAGCCGCGCGGCGTCGAGCTTGACGGCCATGTCGGCCAGCTTCCAGCGGATGCCCTGGAAGTCACCGATCGCCTTGCCGAACTGCTTGCGCGTCACCGCGTACGCGAGTGCGCGCTCGAACGCACCCTGGGCGAGACCGAGGGCCACGGTGGCCGCGCCGAGCCGCTGCCCGTTGTACGCCGCCATGAGCTTCTTGAACCCATCGCCGGGGCCGACGAGCAAATGCTCGCGCGGCACCACGCACCCGTCGAAATGGAGCTCGCCCTCCGGGATGCCGCGCAGGCCCATCATCAGCTCGCGGCGACCGATGCGGAAGCCCGGCGCGTCGCGCTCGACGAAGACGCCGCCGATGCCGTCGGCGCCCGGCCGATCGCCGAAGCGGCCGTACACGAGGTAGAGGCGTGAGGTCCCCGCGCCGGTGATCCAGCACTTGTGGCCGGTGATGCGGTACCCGTCGGCGACCTCCTCGATGCGGGTCTCCATGTCCGTCGCCGCCGAGCCGGCCGCCGGCTCGCTGATCGCGATGGCGGGTTTGTCTCCCTCCAGGACCCACGGAAACCACCGCCGCTTCTGCGCCTCGGTGCCGTACGCGTTCAGCGCGCCCACCGTGCCGAGGTTGCCTTCGACGACGATGCGTCCGGTGATCCCGCACGCGCGCGCGACTTCTTCGATGACGAGCACGACGTCGAGCAGCGGGCGCCCGCCGCCACCATACGCGGCGGGCACGGTCATGCCCATGAAGCCCGCGGCGACGAGGTCCTTGATGTTCTCCCACGGATACTCTTCGCTGGCGTCCCAGCGTGCGGCGCGCTCGGCGAACACGCGGTCGGCCAGATCGCGGGCGCGTTGACGAAGGGCCTGCTGCTCGGGCGTGAGCTCGAAGTCCATGCGCGCAGTGTACGCTACAGGCGGCAACGCAGAAACGGAGGCGGCCATGTCGAGACGATCGCTCATCGCGTGTATTACCGCCGTGCTGCTGTGCGGTGCCGTGCCTGTCGCGAGTCAGGAATTGCCCGAGGGCCCGGGCAAAGAGCTCGTCGGAGCGCGCTGCAATAGCTGCCATCCGTTCTTCGCGCGCATCGGCGGCGGCTACACCGCCGAGGGCTGGCGCACGGTGCTGAGGATGATGATGAATTTCGGCGTGGCGATCCCCGCCGACCAGCTCGACACCGTTACGGCCTACTTGACGAAAAACTTCCCCGAGAAGCCCAAGCCCGCCGGCGTCGTCCTCCCCGGCCCCACGACGGTATCGATGAAGGAATGGCCGGTGCCCACGGCCGGCTCACGGCCACACGATCCGCTGGCCGCGTCGGATGGGTCGATCTGGTACACGGGTCAGATGGCGAACGTGCTCGGTCGCCTCGATCCCCAGACGGGACACGTCAAGGAATATCCCCTCAAGACGCCGCACTCGGGGCCGCATGGTCTCGTCGAGGACGCGCACGGCTCGATCTGGTACACCGGCAACACCGGCGCGCTGATCGGCCGACTCGACCCGAAGACCGGTGCGGTCACGGAATACCGGATGCCCGATCCGGACGTGAAGGACCCGCACACGCTGATCTTCGATCGAAGCGGCATCCTCTGGTTCACCGCGCAGAATGCCAACCGCGTGGGTCGGCTCGACCCGACGACGGGCGAGATCAAGCTGCTCACGCCGCCGACGGCGAAATCGCGCCCCTACGGTATGGCCATCAATTCCACAGGCGCCGTGTTCTACGTCGCGTTCGGGACGAACAAGGTGGGCCGCGTCGATCCCCGGACGCTCGAGATCCGCGAGTACACGCTGCCCGACCCCGCCTCGCGGCCGCGGCGGATCGCGATCACGGGCGACGATGCCGTCTGGTACAGCGATTTCGCGCGCGGGTACCTCGGCCGCCTCGATCCGGCCACCGGGAAGGTCACCGAGTGGCCGTCGCCGAGCGGCCCGAAGTCCGAGCCCTATGGCATCTCGGCGATCCACGACGTGATCTGGTACAGCGAATCAGGAACGACGCCGAACACCGTCGTCCGGTTCGATCCGAAGACCGAAAAGTTTCAGAGCTGGGCCATTCCCGGCGGCGGCAACATCGTCCGCAACACGTCGGTGACGCGCGACGGCGACTTCGTGCTCGCCAACAGCCTGGTCAACGCGGTCACGCTGGTGAAGATCGCGAGGTAGCGGACGACGATGCCGGCGCCGAGCCCTTCGACCGTGACGTGCCGGCTCTGCGGGGTGCCGCTGCTCGACGCGACCAGCGCGTGCCCGCGATGCGGAACGCCGGAGCCATGGATCGCGGAGGAACCGAGCGCGAATCCGGTGTTCGTTCGTCTCGTCGTGTGGGCCACGGGGATCGTGCTCGTGGCGGTGCTGCTGTTCGTGGCGGGGTTCGTCATGCTCGGGCCCCCAGCCGAGGACAGGGAGCGCGGACACGCGCCCCCGCAGTCGACCCGCTAGATGTGGATGGCGTGGCCGAGCGCGGCGAGCGTCGCCTCGAGCGCGGCCTCGGACAGCGTCGGATGCGCGTGGATCGTATGCATGATCTCGTCGAGCGTCGCCTCCAGCGTGCGACCCACCGCGAACTCGTGGATCATCTCGGTCGCCTCGGGTCCGATGATGTGCACCCCGAGGATCTCGCCGCTCTTCTTGTCGGCGAGGACCTTCACGAATCCTTCCGTCTCGCCGAGCGCCACCGCCTTGCCGTTCGCAGTGAACGGGAACTTGCCGACCGCGACGTCGCGGCCGCCCTCCCTCGCCTTCGCTTCCGTGAGACCGATCGACGCGACCTGCGGCCGGCAGTACGTGCAGGACGGGACGTTGCCGTAGTCGACGGGACGCGGATTCTTGCCGGCAATCGCCTCCGCCGCCACGACGCCCTCGGCCATGGCCTTGTGCGCCAGCAGCGGCGCGCCGGCCATGTCACCGATGGCGTACACGCCCTTGACCGACGTCTCCATCATCGGCGACACCTTCACGAAACCACGGTCGAGCACGATGCCGAGCGCGTCGAGGCCCACGCCCTTCGTGCGCGCGCCCCGTCCGACCGCCATCAGGACCTGCTCGGCATCGAATCGACCGCCGTCCGTCTCCACGACGACGCCGCCGTCGCTCGGCTTTACGGCGCTCACCTTGACGCCCGTCTTGATCGTGATGCCGCGCCGCGAGAGGCTGCGCGTGAGCTGGGTGCTGACCTCCTCGTCCTCGATCGGCACGATCCGCGGCAGCGCCTCGAGCAGGATGACGTCCGTCCCGTACGAGCGATAGACGTCCGCGAACTCCACGCCGACCGCGCCCGCGCCGATGATGACGATCGACTTCGGCTTCGCCTCGTTTCGGACGGCGCCATTGGAGGAAATCACCCGCTTCTCGTCGATCGCCACGCCGGGCAGTGACCTGGGCTCCGAGCCGGTGGCAAGGACCACCGCGCGGCCGGCCTCGAGCGTCGTGACGCCACCATCCTTGCCGCGCACCTCGACGGCGTTCTTGGCCGTGAGCGTGCCGGTGCCCGGGAACAGCGTGATCTTGTTCTTGCGGAAGAGGAACTCGACACCCTTCGCCATGCGATCGGCGACGCCGCGGCTGCGCTGCACGGCGGCGGCGTAGTCTGCCGTCATGCCCTGCACGGTGATGCCGAACGTCTCGGCGCGTTCGAACAGGTGCACGACCTCCGCGTTGCGCAGCAGCGCCTTGGTGGGGATGCAGCCCCAGTTCAGGCACACGCCTCCGGGCCGGTCGTCCTCGACGGTGGCGACGCTCATCCCGAGCTGCGCGGCTCGAATCGCACAGACGTAGCCGCCGGGCCCTGTGCCCACGACGACGAGGTCGAATTTCTGGGCCGGCACTTTTATACGAGTAGCCTGAGGGGCTCTTCGAGCACGCGCCTGACGTCGTGCAGGAAGCGCGCGCCCATCGCGCCGTCCATCACGCGGTGGTCGCACGAGATCGTCATGGCCATGCGGCGGCCGACCCCGAGGCCGTCCTCGGTGACGACGGGCACCCGGCGCACCGCGCCCACGGCGAGGATCGCGCCCTCGGGCGGATTGATGATCGCCGAGAAGTCGCGGACGTCGAACATGCCGAGGTTCGAAATGGAGAACGTCGCGCCCGAGAGCTCCTGCGTGCGCAGCTTGCGCTGCCGCGCGCGCTCGGCGAGGTCGCGTGCCTCCGCGGCGATCTGCGCGAGCGACTTGGCGTGCACGTCGCGGAGCACCGGCGTGATCAGGCCTTCGTCCAGCGCCACGGCGATGCCCATGTGGACACGATGGAACACGCGAATCGACTCGCCCTGGAACGACGCGTTGACACCGGGATGCTGCAGCAGCGTGAGCGCACAGGCGCGGACGATGAGGTCGTTCACCGAGATCTTCGGCTGGCCCTCGAGCGCGTTCAGCTCCTCGCGCAGCTCCCAGGCACGGTCCATCGCCACTTCCGACGTCACGTAGAAGTGCGGCACCGGCGCCTTGCTGAGCGGCATGCGCTTGGCGATCGTCGCGCGCATCGCGCTCAGCGCGACGTCCTCGAACTCCGGACCGCCGACAGACGGTGTGACCGTCCGCAGCGCGGGGGCGGCGGCCGGCGTTGGCGTCGGCGCGGCGGCCGCGGCCTCGACGTCCCGGCGCACTATACGTCCGCCCGGACCGCTGCCCTGGATCAAACGCAGGTCGACACCCGACTGCGCGGCGATCTTTCGCGCCAGCGGTGAGGCCTTCACGCGCCCACCGTCGCCGGCGGCGCGCTCAGCGGCCGGAGCAGCCGGCGCCGCGGTCGGCGTTGCCGCCACCTGAGCAACGGCCTGCTGCGCGCGCTGACCGCCCGGCGACTCCGGCCCACGCGAGGGCGACGGGCTACGCGCCGCATGGTCCTCACTCTTCGGCTGTGGCGGCACGGCGGCCGGTCGATCGGCCATCGCCGGCTTCGCGGCGCTCGCCGCGGCGGCGGGCGGCGCACCGCCGCCCCCCAGGCCGACGA
>DATAOC010000052.1:0-25519 GCA_036265915.1 Candidatus Methylomirabilota bacterium
CGATTCGTCTCCCGCGAGCACGCGCGGCTCGTCGCCGCGGCCGGCGGCGTGCTCGGTGCGTGGCCGATCTCGATCCGGCCGGCAAGCTTCTCGACGTTCATCGACCACATCAAGCGGATGATCGACACCGTCGGCGTCGACCATGTCGCCATCGGCACCGACCTCGCCGGCGTGAGCCCGCGCTCGGCGCTCTTCTCCGACTGGGCGCAGTGGCCCTCGATCCCGGCCGCCCTCGTCGAGCGCGGCTTCGGCCGCGCCGAGGTCGCACATATCATGGGCGGCAACGTGCGTCGGCTGCTGGAGGCCACTCTCGGCTGAGTCCCGGCGCCGCCGGATGCGGATGTATAGCGGTCGACAATTCCCGACACCATGTATCGCGCGCCGCCCACGCCGCGCATGGATGTATAGCGATTGACTCGCCACCCGCCCCGCGTCGATGCTGCGCGCTATCACGACAGCGTGCTCGACGCTGCGAAGGGGACGAAGAGATGGTGACCATCGCGGAGCTGAACGCGTTCTTCGACGAGGGATGGAACGGACACGACGTCGAGGCGCTGATGCGGTTCATGAGCGAGGACTGCGTGTTCGAGACCGCCGGCGGCCCAGAGGCGCACGGCACGCGCTACGCGGGGCGCGAGCAAGTGCGCGAGGGTTTCCGCAGCGTGCTCGCCCGGTTTCCGGACGCACGGTTCCGCGACGTGCGGCACTTCGTCACCGGCGACCGCGGCGTGTCCGAGTGGACGTTCACCGGCACGTCGAGCGAGGGCCGCGCCGTCGAAGTGAACGGCTGCGACGTGTTCACGTTCCGCGGCGGAAAGATCGCGCTCAAGAGCTCGTACTTCAAGAACCGTACGGCGTGAGGCCCGCGCGACGCGAGGCGCGCCGGATGGGCAGCGGCGATTCGGTGACGACGCGGACGATCGCACGAAGTACAACGATGGTGGAAAGTCATTTCGCATCTTGCGGCGCGCCCGGCGCCCTCGCTAAGGTCTCTGTGTCGACCGGTCGATGCTGGACTCATAGCAGAGGAGTCGCAAGACGATGGAAGAGCATGCCACGATGCAGGAATCCGCGCGCAAGACGCAGGACGCCGCGCGCCGTCTCGAGGAGCGGACGCGCGAGGCCATCGGCGATGCCGGCCGCAATGCCAGTCAGGTGGCGGGACTCATGAGCGAGACGAACTCCACATGGGCCGAGGCGGGCGGTCGCCTGTTCGACGAGCTCATGCAGTTCTCGACCATGGCCGTCAAGGAGCAGGCGCGCGCCGTGAGCGAGCTGCAGCAGATCGGCCTCGACAGCGTCCGCGACACGCACAACGCGTTCTCGCGCTGGCAGCGCAACTGGACCACCGGATTCGGCGATCCGCTGCGCTGGTGGCAGAGCGCGCTGGAGGAGACGGTGGACTCGGCGCAGCGGAGCGTCGCCCTCACGCAGCGCACGGCCGAGGTCATGAGCAACGCGTGCCGACGCGTTCAGACCACCGCCGAGCAGAGCGGGCGCGCGCTCCAGGAGACGCTCCGCGGCGCCACCGCGCGGATG
Organism: Candidatus Methylomirabilota bacterium; assembly: GCA_036265915.1. GTDB lineage: Bacteria > Methylomirabilota > Methylomirabilia > Rokubacteriales > CSP1-6 > AR12. Next base: position 1,540 of record DATAOC010000052.1, read on the forward strand.
CAGGACCTCTATGCACGCGCCGAGGGGCCGGGGAGCGCTACGCGAAGATAAAGGCGCGCGCGGGATTCTCCACCAGCAGGCGCCGCAGGCCGGCGTCGTCGACGCCCTTGCGGCGCAGGCGCGGCACCACGTTCACGAGCAGGTGGTGATAGCCGTAGCCGCCGTACCTCGTGAGCGAGCTCTTGTAGGCGATGTCGTGGGACATGAGGATCTGATCCTGATGGCCGCGGGCAATGAGCGCCAGGATCTGCGCCATGCGGCCGCCGTCGTTCGGCATGTCGAAGTCGGGATTGTACGGATAGTACGAGTTCTCCATCCCGAACAGGTCGTACTCCAGCCAGACCCCGGTGGCCGCCAGGTCGTGGAGGTGCTGCGCGTCGGCAATCGTCCGCTCGATGTGACACATGATGGTGCGGCGTAGATCGCCGCCCTGCTTCTGCACGAGCTCCACGAGCTGCATGGGCGCCGTGTGGTGGCGTCCGGGGTGGATCATCAGCGGCGCGCCGGTCAGACGCTGTGCCTCGACGGCAGCCCGAACCACTTTCTTCTCGTTCTCCGTCCACGGCCAGCTGTTGCCGATCTCGCCGATCAGTCCGGCCCGGATGCCGGTGCTGCCCACGCCGAGCGTGATCTCGTCCACGATCTCGCGGACGAGCGAATCCTCGCTGCGCCGATCCATGTCGGCGGGATGCGCGGCGGCGACGTAATAGCCGGCGCCCATCACGATGTTGAGGCCGGTGGCGCGCGCGATGCGAGCGAGCGCCAGCGGGTCGCGCGAGAGGCTGACGTTGGTCGGATCGACGACTGTCTGGCCGCCGGCCCGTCGGAACAGGGCAATCTCGTCCTCGGCCGTCTGCTCGTCCAGCAGGCGCAGGTTATCGAGGTTGGCGTTGAAGTGTTGCCGCACCCAGCCGACGTTCGCCAGCGTGACCGGCTGGTACGCGAGGCCCTTCTCGCTGGCGGCGGGCGGCTCGCGGAACATCACCGCGAAGTCGATCAGCAGGTGCTCGTGCGGCAGCGTGACGCCCATGCTGACGCCGTCGATGGCGCCGAGGACCGTCTGGGCCTTCCCTGCGAGGGGCGATGGCATGGCGCCTCCTGGCCCGTCCCGCGTCAGCGACGCGGCGGCGTGTGAGTGAACGGCAGCACTGCGAAGCGCGCGCGCTCTACCTCGATCACCAGCACCACGCGCTGCTCGGGATTGGCCCGCATCGGGAACTCCTTGCCCGTGTACTTTCGCGAGATCCGATCCATCACCTCGAGTCGCGCGTCGGGCCGCCGCTCCACCACGCGGCCACGCAGCTGCGCCTCGCGATACGGGTTGTCCGTGGCCACGATCGACAGCGAGACGCGGGGATCGCGGCGCGTGTTCCGCGCCTTCAGCGATCCCTCGCCGGTCGCGACGAGGATGCGGTCGCCCTCGAGGCCAACCCAGACGGGCGCCGACTGCGGCGAGCCGTCGGGCATGAGGGTGGCGAGGTGCGCGAAGTTCGGCTCCTCGACGAGCGCGCGGACGTCCTGCGACAGCGGCGTGGCCATCGTCGTCTCCTCAGGGGGCGTTGCGGATGCCGTGCTGCTCGGCGTCGGCGATCAGCGCCGCCGCGTCCTCGGGCAGCAACAGGCGGCGCTTCACGAGGTCATCCGAGGCGCGGCGGACGGCGTCGGCGTACGCGGCCCGCGTCGGATAGCGCTCCTCGAGCGCCAGGCGCGGATCGCCGATGGCCAGCCGCTCGGCGCGGGTCCGCGCGAACGGCACGAAGCTGCCCTGGAGCGGACAGAAGCCGTCCTCGAGCAGCCCGGCGCGGAACAGGTTCCAGCCCGTGTAGGTGCCGATCGGCACCGCGACGTGCACGGAGCGAAGGCCGCCCACGTCGTTGCCGTCGGCGTCGACCTGGGGCACGAGCAGCCGGTACGCGCGGGCGCCCACACGCGGCGGCTCCACCGTGATGATGCCGCTCGAATCCTCTGCCCGGAACCCGGGACCGAAGTCCAGCACGTGCAGCGGATTCGTCACGCGCAAGAACTTGACCGCCGGCCGCGACACGCCGCCGTACGCGTTCGCCGGAATCGGCGGAAAGCGGACGTCCTCCGGCGGCAGCAGCGTGCGATCGGCGATTCGCGGCGCCACGCTGGGCGGCGGCGGGACATCGTCTCGCACCCAGCGCGTGAGCTCGATCAGCAGCGCGCGCAGCGTCCAGATCTGCGGATTGGGGTTCGGCTGCTGCTGGCAGTAGCCGAACGGTGGCTGCGTCGCGAGCGGAATGGCCGCCGGCCAGTGCTGCGTCGAGGCCATGATGAACGTGCGCACGCCCTCGGGCTCCGGAACATCGCGCGCGCCGAGCGGATCGGTGAGCCCGAGCGACTGGCGGCCCTCCCACAGCTCGAGCGCCGTGGCCACGTGAAAGAGCCGAGGGCACGTCCGCGTGGCGCGGCAGCGATCGAAGATGCCCTGCGTGCGGCCGGTGATGGGATCCTGCACGCGCTCGTACGCGAACGGAAAATCGTAGGCGGGGTACAGATGGTCGACTTGCTCGCCCCACCCTCGGCCGGCGTGTGCGAAGCGGATGTTGAGCGCGGCCAGGCCCGCCGCGATGCGCGGCAGGGCGCCGTCATAGGCGACCCGCCCGGCCTCGTCGCGATTGAAGCCGAGGTGGAGGAACGTCCGGATGTTGCGACCGCTCTGGGAGAGGCCCTCGACGATGGCCTTCGCCCCTGCGCGATACACGGGGTTCGCCGTTCCCGTCGTGTCGCGCGGCTCGTGCTTGAAGAAGGCCGCCAGGTCCCGCATGGCGGCGTAGCCGAGGCCGAGCACGAGCGGATCTCTGGCCCGGTAGATCAGCTCGTACAGTCGCCCCGGCTGGAATCCCGCGGGATAGCAGATATGCGTGTCGCTCGGTTGCGCGACGCCGCCGTCCGGGCAGGCGGCGAAGGACCACTCGGAGCGCGGAATGTCACGCCGGGCGTCCTGCTCGCGCGCGCGCATCGTGAGCGACGGCAGGAAGCCGTCCGCGAGCGGCGTGCGGTTGTCGGCGCTCACCGTCGGATAGCTCGCGTGGGTCATCCCGCTGAAGTACCCCGTCGACAGACCGGTGGTCGTTGTGGGCGCGTGGACGACGATCTCGGAACGCACGAGACCGGTGATCGGCGTGCCGTCCGCCTGATGCGCGACCGGCACCCTCAGCGTCATCCGCGCATTGCCGGGCAGCACGTCGCCCTGCCAGCCGAACCAGAGCAGCGTGTAGCCCCGGCGCATCAGGAAGCCGTCGCCCGGCCTCGCCAGCGCGTTCGTGGCCGCGAAGTCGCCGACGTCGCCCGCGTTGAAGGATGCGAGGCTGCCCTTGTTGCCGCGGTTCACGACCTCGAACAACAGCACGCCGTTGCCGCGCGCCATGTCCTTCGGCTTGAGGATCTCGACGTCCGTGGAATACTCGACGAGGCCGCGTGCGTTGCGCGGCGCCAGCGCGATGTCCTGGATGATGGCGTTGCCCGGATGCGCAGGATCCACCTCTCCATGGGCGCGGCCGATCACGCGTTCGTACGCGCCCACGCCGCCGAAGCCGGCGCCGCCGAAGGCCGGCTCCGTGCGTGCGATCTCGAGGCGCGTGATCGCCGCCTGGGCCGGCATGACCGCCGAGACGACCAGGACGACGATCAGGATGATGAGATGCATCGCGCGAGCCTCCTTCGCGTGCGTGGCCGAGCGAGCGTGACGATAGCGCAGCGACTCACCCGCGGCAACCCGACGGCGGCCCGGTAGCGTGCCGACGATCATGTCGCACGGCGCGGTCGGCGTCGCCGTCGGCAGCCTGCTCCGGTTTCGCGCCCGGGGCCGCGCGTTCTGGCTGCTGTCGGCGGTGCTCCCGATGTTGCCCGATCTCGACGTGCTCGGTCTGGCGTTCGGCGTGCCGTTCCGCTCGATGTGGGGCCATCGCGGTGTCTCGCACTCGCTGCTCGCCGCCGCGCTCGTGGGCGCGGCGGCCGCGCTGCTGTTCCGCCGCCGGCTGGGGGCGCGCACGACACCGCTGGCGCTGTACTTTGCCGCGATCATCGCGTCCCACGGCGTGCTCGACGCGCTCACGAACGGCGGCTCGGGGGTCGCGTTCTTCGCGCCCTTCACGGCCACGCGCTACTTCTTTCCCTGGCGCCCCATCCCCGTGTCGCCGCTGGCCACCCACTTCTTCAGTGAATGGGGCTGGCGGGTCTTCTCCGCCGAGCTCGCCCTCATCTGGCTCCCCGCGGCCGTGGTCGCCGTCGCGGGATCGCTGCTCACGCGTCGCCGGGCGCGCTGAGGCGACACCCGGTTCTTCGTCCCGGTGGCGCCGTCGTGTTAAGAAGAACCGTGACTCGCGCGCTGCTCGTCGTGCTGGCCCTCGTCGCGCTCATGACTGCGGACGCGACGGCGGCCGCGCCGGACACGGTCTTCCTCGAAGAGCTGACGTGGACGGAGGTGCGCGCGCGCGTCGGCGGCGGCGCCACCATGGTCATCGTCCCGATCGGCGGCACCGAGCAGAACGGCCCTCACATGGCCATCGGCAAGCACAACGTGCGGGCCCGCGCGCTGGCCGAGCGGGTGGCGCGCACGCTCGGCGGCGCCCTGGTGGCACCGGTCATCGCCTACGTCCCGGAGGGAGACCTGGCGCCGCCCTCCGGTCACATGCGGTTTCCGGGAACGATCAGCGTCCCGGACGATACCTTCCGCCGCACGCTCGAGGCCGCGGCGCGAAGCCTCCGCTTGGCCGGCTTCCGACACGTCGTCTTCCTCGGTGATCACGGCTCGACACAGGCCGGCGAGAAGGCGGTGGCCGCCAAGCTCACGCGCGAATGGGCCGGCACGCGGGCGCGCGTGGTCGCGGTGGAAGAGTACTACCGCGCGGCCACGGCCGGCTTCCGCGGCTTGCTGCGGTCCAGGGGCTACGGGCCCGAGGAGCTTGGCGAGCATGCCGACCTCGCCGACACGTCGCTCACGCTCGCCCTCGCGCCCGACCTGGTACGCACCGCCGGCGTCGAAGCCGCGCCATCGGGACCGAGCGGCGCCGACGGCGACGCGCGACGCGCCAGCGCGGAGCTCGGTCGACTCGGCGTCGAACTCATCGTGAGCCGCACCGTGGCGGCCATCAAGGAGTCCACTCGATGACATCGTCCGCGATCGTGGCCGTCATTGCCCTGCTGCTCGCCGCCGCACCGGCCCTCGCCGTCGAGGTGGTGCCCGGCATGCCGCCCGTGCTCGATCCCACGAACCTCTACAGTGAGACGAAGGCGGACAAGCTGCTGCCGACGCTGGCCACGCTGCCGCCGCGCGTGTACGTGCCGCATCTGAAGGCCAACTCGGTGTGGGTCATCGATGCGGCGACGCTCGAGGTGATCGACAAGTTCAAGGTCGGCGTCAACCCTCAGCACGTGGTGCCGTCGTGGGACCTGAAGACGCTGTGGGTGACCAACAACGCCGAGGGCCGCACGGACGGCACGCTGACGCCCATCGACGCCGCCACCGGCAAGCCCGGCAAGAACGTCGCCGTCGACGACCCTTACAACATGTACTTCACGCCGGACGGCAAGTCCGCGGTGGTGGTGGCCGAGGCGATGAAGCGGCTCGATTTCCGCGATCCGCACACGCTCGCGCTGCAGGGCTCCGTGCACGCGCCGAAGTGCGCGGGCATCAACCACGGCGACTACTCCATCGACGGCAAGTACCTGATCATGACGTGCGAGTACGTCGGCCGGATGGTGAAGATCGACTGGGTGAACCGCAAGGTGCTCGGCTATCTGACGCTGCCCGACCACGGCATCCCCCAGGACGTGCGCGTCAGCCCCGATGGCAAGGTGTTCTACGTCGCTGATCTGAGGGCCGGCGGCGTGCACCTCATCGACGGCGACGCGTTCAAGCGCACCGGCTTCATCAAGACCGGGGTCGGCACCCACGGCCTCTATCCGAGCCGCGACACCACGAAGCTGTACGTCGCCAATCGCGGGTTCTCGCGCATCGGCGGCAAGGCCAAGCAAGGCCAGGGCAGCGTGGCCGTCATCGACTTCGCGACCCAGAAGGTCGTGATGACGTGGCCGATCCCGGGCGCCGGCAGCCCGGACATGGGCAACGTGAGCGTCGACGGCAAGCAGCTCTGGCTGTCCGGCCGCTACGACGACGTCGTGTACGTCATCGACACGACGTCGGGCGAGGTGAAGAGCATTCCCGTGGGCCGCGAGCCGCACGGGCTCACGGTCTGGCCGCAGCCCGGCCGCTACTCGCTCGGCCACACCGGCAACATGCGGTAGCGCGGCGCGCTTACCCGACCCACGCGCGCAGACGCAGCGTCACGCGCGTGCCGACGTCGAGCTCGCTGGCGAGGTCGAGGTGCCCGCCGAGCTGGCGCATGATGCCGAGCGCCGAGCTCAATCCGAGCCCCGCCCGCTGCGGACCCTTTGTGGTGAAGAACGGCTCGACGGCGAGCGACACGACGTCGTCCGGCATGCCAGCGCCGGTATCGGCGACGGTGCACAGCACGTGCGGCCCCACCGTCGACGTCGCGATCGTGATGGTCCCGTCAGCGGGCACCGCCTCGATGGCGTTGCGCAGCACGTGGGCGAGCGCCTCCTCCAGCATCGGCTCGTCGCCAACCACCCGCGGCACCTGGCCGAGCTGCAGGACGAGGTCCGCGGTGACGCCCCGGGCGCTGGCCTCGCTCCAATCGGGCCCGCACATCTCCACGGCGCGTTGCACGGCCAGATTGACGTCAGCGGATTCCGCCGTGGCGCGCGGGCGGCCGAGCGCGAACTGGCGGAGGCGCGCGATGAGCCGAGCGGTATCGAGCGTCGTGCGCTCGACGATCTCGAGCGATCGCCGGTGGTGATCGTCGCCCGAGAGCTTCTCCATGAGGAGCTGCACGCCGGTGAGGATGACCATCAGCCGGTTGTTCACGTGATGCGCGACGCCCGCCGCGACCTCCTCGGTCGCCCGCAGCCGGGCGTCGTCGACGAGCCGAGCCTGGGCGTCGCCAAGCCTGGCCAGCGTGGTGCGGAGATCGTCGAGGAGCTGCGAGTTCTCCAGCGCGAGCGCGGCATGCCCGGCGAAGATGGACAGCAGCTGCACGTCGCTGTCCGCGACTGCTCGTCCGGGCGTCACGCTGAACGTGAGCGCGCCGAGCACCTTGCCGCGCGCGCGGAGCGGCAATGCGAGCCAGCGCTCGGCGTCAGCGATGGAGGAGACGCACAGGCGATGCTCGCGGATGGCCTGGCCGGCGATACCTTCGCCGGCCGGCATGCGCTCACCGACCCAGCGGCGGTCGTCGACGTCGCCGGCCGCGGCCACGCACACGAGCTCCTGCGACGCCGGGTCGAGCCAGTACAACCGCGCCTCCCGCGCCCGGAAGAGCTCGAGAATCGTCGACACGATGTGCTGGTGGACGTGGGTCACGTCGAGCGGGGCGATGAGCCCGCGCGTCAGCGCCGCCAGCGTGAGCGCGGCTTCCTCGCTTCGCGTCCGGTCGATGAGCTGTCCCGTCAGCTGCTCGTTGGCCCGCGAGAGCTCCGAGGCGTGATCGGCCCGCCGCTTGAGGTGCCCGGTCACGAGCACGACGACCAGGCACGCGAGCGCGACCATGTTGATCTGGCGGAACGGATCGTGGAGCCCGAATGGCACGGCGAGCGCCCGAATGAGCACGTCACCGACGACGATTGCCGTACTGGCGAGCCCCGCCGTCATTCCGCCTCGGAACACCGAGTACACCACGCACGCCAGGTAGAGCGGATGCGCGACGAACTCACCATCCGAGAACGCGTTGACGCTCAGGACGGCGGTGGCGGTCACGAGCGGTCCTGCCAGCCGGTCAGCGCGGCCTGCATACGCCCAGCGCGACGCATTCATCGGCATCGCCCATCACCCGGCAAGGCGCATGCCACACCCTCATCACGGCAAATACGCTTCCGCGCGAGCGATCCGCCGGTGACGTTGCGACACGTCGATAGGTGGTGTCGGCGTTGTGACGCGGCCGCGACAGAGCGAACAGTGAGAAAACTTTTTCCCGCTCGGCGACTGTCCGACGCGCCATACCGACGACGGAGGGCGTCTGCTATCGTACGGCGCGAACGATGACCGAGCTCGAGCGCCTGCCGATTCGCGGCTTCGAGGGCACGCCAGAAGAGATCGAGCGGCAGTGGTACGAGGAGGTCTATCGCGGCCGCGGTGACACGATGTCTCAGCTGACCTGGCGGGCGGTTCTCATGGGTTCCGTCCTCGGTGGCGTCCTATCCCTCACCAACCTCTACATAGGACTCAAGGCCGGCTGGGGCTTCGGCGTCGCCATCACCGCCTGCATCCTGTCCTACGCGATCTGGACGGCGCTCCACCGCACCGGCGTCGTGGCCACGCCGATGACGATCCTCGAGAACAACTGCATGCAGTCGACCGCGAGCTCGGCCGGTTACTCGACGGGCGGCACGCTCATCTCCGCCTTCGCGGCCTACATGCTGCTGAGCGGCGGGACGCTGTCGCTGCCGCTGATGCTGGGCTGGGTCTTCTTCCTCGCCGTGCTCGGCGTCACCATGGCCATTCCCATGAAGCGACAGATGATCAACGTCGAGCAGCTCCGCTTTCCGAGCGGCATCGCCGCCGCGGAGACGCTCCACGCGCTGCACGCGAAAGGCGGCGCCGGCATGCGATCGGCGCGCGCGCTCGGCTGGGCCGGACTCGTCGCCGCCTTCGGCAAGCTGTGGGCGGACGGTCTCGTCGTGATCAGTGCCAAGCTCGCGCCGTTCATGATCGGCACGTGGATGACCACGTTCAACGAGCGGGTCTTCGGCCCGGCGTGGATCGGCCGCACGGTGATGCTGTCGTGGGAGCCGATGTTCATCGCCGCCGGCGCCATCACGGGGCTGCACGTCTCCTCGAGCATGCTCCTCGGCAGCGTCACCGCGTGGATGATCTTCACGCCGCTCCTGCAGCACGCCGGCGTCATCGAGGGCGCGGGCTACGCCGCGCTCGTGCAGTGGACACTCTGGGGCGGCGTTGCGTGCATGGTGACGTCGAGCCTGCTCGCCGTCGCGCTGCAGTGGCGGACGGCCCTGCGCGCGTTCACGGACCTCCGCTCGATGCTCGGGGGTCGCGCCTCCGCCGACGATCCGATGGCGGCGATCGAGACGCCGCCGTCGTGGTTCGTCTGGGGCCAGGGCACGGCGCTGGTGGGGCTCGCGTGGCTGGGACACGTGACCTTCGGCATGCCGTACTGGGAAACGACGGTGGCGGTGCTGCTGTCCTTCGCGCTGGCGCTCGTCGCCTGCCGTGTGACGGGCGAGACGGACACCACGCCCGTGGGCGCGATGGGGAAGATCACGCAGCTTGCCTTCGGCGTGCTGCGGCCGGGCAACACCACGGTGAACCTCATGAGCGCCAACATCACCGCGGCGGCGGCCAGCAGCAGCGCCGATCTCTTGACGGACCTCAAGAGCGGCTACCTGCTCGGGGCCAACCCGCGCAAGCAGTTCATCGCGCAGTTCGCCGGCATCTTCGTGGGCACGCTGGTCACCGTGCTCTCCTTCCGGCTCCTCGTTCCCGACGCGAGCGTGCTCGGCTCCGATCAGTTCCCCGCACCCGCCGCGCAGACGTGGCGCGCCGTCGCGCTGGCGCTCTCGCACGGCGTGCGCGAGCTGGGCGCGGTGAAGACGTGGTCGATCGTGGGCGGCGGGCTGGTCGGCGTGGCGCTCACGGTGCTGCCGCGGCTCTTCCCGGCCCGGCGGCACCTGATCCCCTCACCGGCCGGCGTGGGACTGGCGTGGACGTTTCACTGGTACTACGGCGTGCTGTTCTTCGTCGGCGGCCTCCTCGGCTGGTGGGTGCAGAAGCGGTATCCGCAGCAGGCGGAGGAGCTCACGTTCCCGATCGCGTCCGGCTGGATCGCGGGCGAGAGCCTGATGGGCGTCAGCCTGGTGCTCGCCGAAAACGGTCCCGAGCTGCTGCGCCGACTGCTCGGCCCCTAGCCTTTCGGGAAGTCGTAGAGCGTCGCCGGGTTCTCGACGAGCACGCGGTGGCGCGCCGCCTCGTCGGGCACCCAGTCGGACAGCAGGTCGAACAGCACGGCGTCGTCGGGAAGCTGTTTCTGATGCTCGGTCGGATGCGGCCAGTCGCTGCCCCAGACGCAGCGCTCCGGGTACGCCTTGGCATAGGCGCGGGCGACGGCGCTCGAGTCGGCGTACGTCGGCGGCCCGACCTTCGTGTCCGCGTAGGCGCCGGAGAGCTTCATCCACGTGCGGCCCTTGTCCATCAGCCCGCGCACCTTGGCGAAGAGCGGATGGCTCACGCCCTCCGGCTGCGGGATGTGAGCGAGGTGGTCGAAGACGATCGGCGACGGCACCCGCTCGAGGATGGGCATGACTTCCATGATCTTTGCCGGCGGGGCGTTGATCTGGATGTGCCAGCCGAGATCGTTGATCCGCCTGGACAGCGGCTCCAGCATCTCGGGCGTCGTGGCGCCCGCCTGGGCGAGGTTGAAGCGGATGCCGCGCACGCCGAGCGCGTGCATGCGCTTGAGCTCGTCGGTCGACACGCTGTCGTTGACGACGGCCACCATGCGGCCCGTCGGCCCGAAGGCCGCCAGCGCGTCGAGATGGCAGCGGTTGTCGGTGCCGTATGTCGAAGGCTGCACGAGCACGTTGCGTGTCGTGCCGATGCGCTTCTGCAGCGCGCGGTAGTCGTCGACCAGCGCGTCGCCCGGCTTCAGCGTGGCCGTCGGATCGACGGGATACTTCGCGTTGTAGATGTGATGGTGGCAATCGGTCGCGTTGGCGGGCGCCTTCAGCTTCGGCGCCTCGGTGCCTGACGACCACTTCACCTTCACCGTCTCCGCCGCGACAGGACGCGCGTGAGCCGCCACGACCGCTGCGGCAGGAATGGCTTTCAGGATCTCTCGGCGGCTCCAGTCGTCTGCGCTCATCGTTTCCTCCCGCCTTCGCCGGCGGCGAGAGGCTACCATGCCCGGCTCGCGTGAGCCATGACAGGTTGCACGGGGCTGGCGCGCCACATTTGTTTGCCTGCCCTCCAAGTCACTGAATTCCTTCCGCGGTCAATGTGGCATGGCCGCTGCACAACGCCTCGCGCCGGGCCGCCGCACAGGGGCCGGCCTGGGGGGAAAACGGATGGAGAAGAACGAGCAGCGGAACGCGACACGCTTCTGGGCCGGCGTCCTGGGTGCCTCGGCCCTGGGTCTCGTGATCGTCATCGGTGTCGTCATGCAACTGCGCGGCTCGAAGCCCGAGCTCACGAGCCGGAGCCAGCCGCCGCGGACCCAGGCGGCGGTCAGGGCGCAGGCACCGGCAGCCATGAAGCCGGCGGCGGCCGCCAGGCCGGCGGCGGCGGTGAAGCCCACCGCGGTCGCAAAGCCGGCGGCCAAGGCCGCGGCCGTGAATCCGCAGACCGCCGTGAAGCCGCTCACCGCGGGCGAGCGGAAGACGTCGGAGATGCTCTGGGTCGAGGAGAAGAAGCTCGAGACCGACATCACGCGCGTGATGGCTGCCTCCGACGGCCGACAGCGCGTGGCCGCCGCCATCGCCAAGCACTTCAACGTCCCGGAGAAGGTCGTCAGCGATCTCCGCGCGCGCAAAGTCGCGCACGGCGAGATCACCGTCACGCTCGCGCTCGCCCAGCAGGTGCTGAAGCACGAGAAGATGACGCACCAGAAAGCCGTCGACCGCGTGCTCGCTCTCCGCAACTCCGGCCAGGGCTGGGGCGCCATCGCCAAGACCCTGAACCTCAGGCTCGGCGACGCGCTCGATCACCTGCAGAGCGTGGAAAAGCAAGTGGCGAAGCTGGACGTGGGCAAGAAGGCGGCCAAGGGCTAGAGCTCGCCTTGCCCCGCGTCTACCCGGGGGCGCCGTCACCTGAACGCGGCGCTAGACTGGACGAGGGCGCCTCGATCTGACGCACGGATGGTGAAGCCCGCGGAGGCCCGGCCAGCGTTCCACAACGGCGGCGATGCACGGACGCCGCGCGGCGCCGGGGGATAGCCGCCGGAGTAACGCCCGGCCGGGGCAGCCCTGCTTCAGTCCGTCGTCGGTGCGCGCGCCGCCGCTCGTCAAGATCGCACGCCGCCGACGGTAAACTAACCCACATGATGAGCACCATGAATCGCGTCGCCTGGGAATCGTGCATACTCGAGCGACGTCGCGACCGCTCGCTCGAGTCCTATGCGCGCCAGCGCATGGGATTCCCCCATCCGTCGGTCGGCTATTTCGTCCCGGTCCCGTGGCTCGCACGCGCGGTCGCCGATCTCCATCCGGAGCTCGGTCTGCTCATGCACCTGGAGCAGAGCCTCGCCGATCTGATCATCCTCGTGGTGAGCCAGGAGAACTCGTGTCGGTTTTGCTACGCGGCCGTTCGTGCGCTGCTCTGGAGCCAGGGCATGAGCCGGGCCCGGATCGAGCGCATGGAGCAGGACCTGAGCCGTGCCGATCTCTCGGCGCGCGCGCTGGCCGCCATCGCGTTTGCGCGCAGTCAGTCGCGCAGCGGGCCCGCCGCGGCGGCCACGGCGCGGGCGGCGGCGCTGGCCGCCGGCTTCAGCGTCGAGGAGCTGAAGGAGATCGCGTTCATCGTCGCAATCACCGACTTCTCGAATCGCGCACATACGCTTCCGGCGATCCCGGTGCGCCCGCTCGAGCGGATTCCCGAGCAGCTTCACACACGGCTGATGCGCCCGCTCATCGGCCGCATCATGACGTCCCGGCGCAGCCGGGGGCGGCCGACGCCGCTTCCGCAGCCGCCCTCGTACCCCTACGGCCGACTGGTGAAGACGTGTGCGGGCGCTCCGCTCGCGGCCGCGCTGGACCGGACGCTCCGGGAGATGTGGGACGCGTCGGAGCTCACGCGCCGCTGCAAGCTGCTGATGTTTGCCGTCGTCGCGCGGGGCCTGTCCTGCGACGCCTGCGCAGTCGACCTTCACGAGGCGCTCCGGCACGAGGGCGTGAAGGACGCGATGCTGACGCAGGTGCTGACGCACCTCGATGCGCCGGAGCTCGACCCCGTGGAGCGGCTGCTGGTCCCCTTCGCACGCGAGACGATCTGGTACGAGCCGGCGGCCGTCCAGCGCCGCGCCCGGGCGCTGCGCGACCGGCTCACCGACGCGCAACTGATCGCGGCGATCGGGGTGACGTCACTCGCCAACGGGCTCTGCCGGATGGGCCCGATGGTGCTGGATCACGCGTGACGACGGCCGTCGTGGCGGTGGCCGCGGTGACGCTGGCGGCGATACTGGCGGCCGCGCTCGTGCGGCAATGGCGCACCATCACCAGCCTGCGCTCGCAGCTGGAGGCCGCCGCCGCCGACCTCCAGCAGCTGCAGCAGACGTGCGCGCGACTGGCACCGGCCGGCGTGGTGCAGCATCTCATCGCGGACGGGGTGGCGGGAGGCTCCGGAACGGCCGCCGAGCGCAAGATTGTCACCGCGCTGTTCGCAGATCTCGTCGGCTACACGGCGATGAGCGAGCGGCTGGAGCCGCCGGTGCTCGCGCGGATCCTCAACGGCTACTTCCAGCGCATGAGCGACGCCATCCACGAGCACCGGGGCCACATCTCGACCTTCTTCGGTGACGGCATCCTGGCGTACTTCGGCGCGCTGCAGCCGAATCCGTGGCAGTGCAACGACGCCGTCCGGGCCGCCCTCGCCATGCAGGCGGCCATCCGCGACTACAACACCGAGCTCGCCAAGGAAGGGCTGCCGTCGCTGGCGCTCGGCATCGGCATCCACCGCGGCCCCGGGCTCGCCGGCCTCGTGGGCTCGCGGGAGCGGATGGAGTACGCCTTCGTCGGCCGCACCGTGAACCTCGCCGCGCGCGTGCAGTCGCTGACGCGCATCCACCATGCCGACATCCTCGTCACCGAGGCGCTGCGCGCGGAGCTCGACTCGCGATTCGTGCTCACGCCGATGCCGGCGGAGCGGGTGAAGGGCATCGCCGAGCCGGTGGTGACGTACGCGGTGCGCGACGGCGGCGACTGAGCGTCAGCGTATGCGGGCGTCCCGAATCGCCCGCCACACGCGCTCCGGCGTCGCCGGCATCTCGACGTGCTCCACGCCGAGCTCGGCCAGCGCGTCGACGATGGCGTTGACGACGGCCGCGAGCGCGGGCGTGGTGCCCCCTTCGCCGCCGCCGCGCAGCCCGAGCGGGTTCGTGGTCGACGGCACCTCGCTCAGCTCGGTGGTGAAGCTCGGCAGCGCATCGGCCCGCGGAAGCGCGTACTCCATCAGCGTGCTCGCCGTCGGCTGCCCCGTCTGCGGGTCGTAGTGGCAGAGCTCCCACAGCGCCTGGCCGATGCCGGCCGCGATCCCGCCGTGCGTCTGCCCGTGCAGGATGAGCGGGTTCACCGCGCGCCCGACGTCGTCCACCGAGGTCCAGCGCACGACGTCCACGACGCCGGTCTCCACGTCGACTTCCACCTCGCACACCGCGCACCCATACGGAAACGACGGCACACTGTCCGTGCGGTCGCCCTCGCCGGCGAGCGCCCCGCGCAACGCTTCGGGCGCGTCGGCGCGGAGCGCCGCCGCGGCGACCTCGAAGAGGTCCACGGAGCGGTCGGTGCCCTTCACCGCGAAGCGTCGCCGCGTGAACTCGATGTCTTCCACGGCGGCCTCGAGCAGCCAGCCGGCGACCCGCGCACCGCGCTCGACGATCTGATCGCAGGCGGTCGCGAGCACCACGCCCGCCTGGCGCATCGAGCGTCCCGAGTGCGAGCCGCCCCCGACGCGCGCCACGTCGGTGTCGCCGGTGATCACACGTACGGCGGCGTGCTCCACGCCGAGCCATTCGACGAGCAGCTGAGCGAAGCTCGTCTCATGGCCCTGCCCCGCCGACAGCGTGCCGATCACCACGTCGATGTGCCCGTCGGGTCGCACGGTGACCTCCGCGCGCTCGCGCGGTGCGCCGGTGTTCAGCTCGATGTAGTTCGCGAGCCCGATACCGCGGTACCGCCGACGCCGGCGGGCCTTGGCGCGACGCGCCTCGAATCCGTTCCAGTCGGCGAGCGCCACGGCGCGCTCCATGGCGGCCGCATAGTCGCCGCTGTCGTAGCACAGGCCGACCGGGTTGCGGTACGGCATGGCGGTTGTCGGGACGAGGTTGCGCCGCCGCAGCTGCAGGCGATCGAAGCCGTGGCGGCGCGCCGCCAGGTCGATCAGCCGCTCGAGGATGTACATGACCTCGGGACGTCCCGCGCTGCGATACGGGTACGTGGGTGACGTATTGCTCAGAACACCCCGGCCCCGGACGTGAGCGGTCGCGAAGTCGTAGAGGCTGGGCAGCACGCCCATGCCCTTGTTGAGCGGGATGAACGAGACGGCATAGGCGCCGACGTTGCTGGTATTGAGCGCGCGGAGCGCCAGGAAGCGGCCGTCGCCGTCGAGCGCGAGCTCGGCGCGCGAGCCGAGATCGCGCGAATGGAAATCCGTCAGCAGGGCCTCACGCCGCTCGCACGTCCACTTCACCGGCCGCCCGAGCCGGCGCGCCGCCCAGGCAACCAGCGCGAACTCCGGATAGAACGCGTTGCGCGGCCCGTAGTTGCCGCCAACGTCCCCCGCGACGACGCGCACCGTGCTGCTCGGCACGCCGAGCGTGTGCGCGAGGTCGTGCTTGATCCGCTGCGAGCCACCCGACCCCGCGTGCAGCGTCAATCGCCCGTTCGTCGGGTCGTACTCCGCCACGGCGGCGCGCGGTTCCATCGGCACGCCGGTGACCCGGTTCACCTGCGTGTCGAAAGCCACGACGTGCGCGGCGCGCGCGAAGGCGGCGTCGGTGGCCACGGCGTCCCCCGCCTCCGATTCGACGCAGACATTCGAGGCCGTCTCATCCCAGACGCGCGGCGCGCCCGACCCGAGCGCGTCCGCCGCCGCGATCACGGCCGGCAACGGCTCGTACTCGACGCCCACGGCGTCGGCGCCGTCGCGCGCCGCGGCCGCCGTGTCGGCGACGACCATGGCCACGGCCTCACCCACCAGACGGACCCGCTCGGCGGGCAGCGGCATCTGCGGCGCGATGAAGATCTCCGCCCCGTCGCGGCTCGCGAGCCGCAGCTCGTGTGGGTTGGTCGGGACCGGACTGTGCGGGATGGCCCGCAGCCCGTCGACGGCCGCGTCGGTGCCCGTCAACACCGCGATGACGCCGGGGCTCTTCAGTGCGTCATCGACCGCGATGCCGACGATGCGCGCATGGGCATGTGGTGAGCGCACGAACGCGGCGTAGAGCTGGCCCGGGAGGTTCACGTCGTCGCTGAAGCGCCCGCGCCCGGTCACCAGGCGAGCGTCCTCGACGCGGCGCACCGGCTTCCCGAACCCGTCAGCCGCCACCCGCGTACGCGAGATCAAGAAGGACATGGCTCGCGTCGAGTGATCGCACACGGGTGCACCATTGTCCAGCCGAGTGAGCCGCTGCGCTCGCAGCGGCGTGCTGTCCGCTACTCGGCGAACTGCGCCGCCCGCCAGCGCAGCGCGGCCCCGAGGCCGTCCTTCTCCTTGATCGCGTCGAACGTTGCGCCGACCTCCGTGCGCGCCGCGTAGAGGGAGGCCAGCACGTCGAGCCCGGCCTGGATGGCGTTGCGGAGTCCCGCGCACTCGGCGCCGCGATTGATGGCGAGCTTGGTGGCCCTGAGCGCTTCCGGTGACATGAGCGCCATGCGGCGAGCCACCTTCATCGTGGCCGCGTGGAGGTCGGCCCGTGGCACCACGCGGTTCACCATGCCGTAGGACAGCGCGGTCGGCGCGTCGATGGGGTCGCCGAGGTAGAGCAGCTCGCGAGCGCGCTTGAGACCGATGATGAACGGCATGACGAGGGCCGGCCCGACGTTCGAGAAGCGGATCTCCGGCTCGCCGAACATCGCATCGTCGGCGGCGATGGTCAGGTCGCACAGCATCATCAGCTCGCAGCCGCCGCCGAGACAGTGGCCCTGCACGGAGGCGATCACGGGCTTCTTCATGTTCCACGGCGTCATCTCGAGGGCGACGTCGTCCGTGAGCGAGGCGTGCCACGCGAGCGCATCGCCGCGACGCGCAGCGCGCGCAGGGCTCGGCGAGATGTCGTAGCCCGCCGAGAACGCGCGCCCTTCCGCGCGCAGCACGACCACGCTCGTGGCGGGATCACGATCGGCCTCGTGCAAGCGGTCGACCAGCTCGCGCTTGAGCTCCGGGCTGATGGCGTTGAGCTTGTCGGGACGGTTCAGGGTGACGATGCCGACGCGATCATCGGCGGCGTACGTGACGAGCGGCGTGGCCATGGGCGGTCTCCTCCGGCGGTCGGTGATCGCACATCGCTGCGTGATTGTCCAGTCGGCGGCGAAGCGGTCGGTGGCATCACGCTTGCGGCAACGGCCCGCTCCATGATGACGCAAGCGAGGCAGACATGGTGGTGGGGTGCGGCGACGGCCGCCGCGATCGGCGCGCGCGTGTACGCGACGCGGCGCTACTTCCGGACGTCACCGGGACCGACGACGTTCATGCACGAGGACATCAGGACGGCGTGGACGCCGTCGTGGCGCGAGATGCTCACGGGCCTCCAGTGGCTCCGCCTGCAGCGATCCGCGGTGTACCGCGGCGCCGGCGTGCCGCGCGGCAACGGCGCGCCCGTCATCCTCGTCCAGGGCTTTCTCACGCGCCGGACGTATCTGGAGCCCCTGCGCGGCTGGCTCCAGCGTCTGGACTATCGCGTGCGCGTGCCCGACCTCGGCTGGAACGCCGATTGCTATGACGTGCTCGCCGACGAGCTGCTCACCGAAGTGGAGCGCTTGTCGGGCGACAGCCAGCGGCCGGTCCATCTCGTCGGCCACAGTCTCGGCGGCCTGCTCGCGCGGGCGGTGGCGGCGCGCGCTCCGCACATGATCGGCTCCGTCGCCTCGCTGGCCACGCCATTCCGCGGCCTTCGCGTTCATCCCGCCCTGCGCCTGGGCAATCTGATGATGCGCGCCGTCGTGCACGCGCAGCGGCGGCGCTCGGTGTTCCCGGATTGCATGACGTTCGCCTGTGAGTGCGCGACCGTTCGCGCGCTCGCCGCGCCGCTGCCGGCCGGCATGCCGCAGCTCGCGATCGTCGCCAGAAACGACGGCCTCGTCGACTTCCGGTACGAGGCGGATCGCGACACCACCCGCGTCGTCGAAGTGCCCGGCTCCCACCTCGGCATCGTGTTCGAGGCCGCGGCGTACGAGGCGCTGGCGCGGCATCTCGGTGCGGCTGTGGCCGCGCGCGATCGCGTGGCGTCCTAGCCGGCACTGCGGGCGAGCCGGACGCGGCGGCGCCGACGGGGTGACCGTGACGTCGGCTGGAGGCCGCAGGACGCCACCTCATTGCTCGCTGACTAGCTGGTTCCGCGCACCCGGTCGTACGCCCACACGCTGACTCGATACTGGTCGGCCGGCGGCAGCTTTGGAATCTCGAAGTACGCGCGGCCGGAGCCCGGAACGGCCACCGGCAGCCAGGTGAGCCGCTGCCCGATGACGTGGCCGGACGCATCGAGCGCCTGCCCGAGCAGCTGGATCCGCGCCGCGGTCTCGCCGAAGGTGTTCTCCAGATAGCCGCTCAGGCGGCGCTCGCCGTCGCCGCCCGGGACGACCTGCCAGTCGATCTTGAATACGCGCTGCGCATCGGGCATCAGCGTCGTGACCGACGCGGACGGCTGTGTCTCCGCCGTGGCGCAGCCGGCGAGCACGGCGACGATGAGGCCGGCAGCAATCGAGGCCATCTTCATAGCCGGCAGAGTACACCAGAGACGCTTCGCTTACTTCGCGCGGGTCTTCTTCCGTGAGCTCGTGGTCAGCTGACGCTCGGCCTCCAACCAGTCCTGCACGGCGAGGCCGTGCTCGGCTCCGCGGGCGAGAAACAGCTCATAGGCTCTGCGGGCGACGTCCTCATGGCTGGCTTTCATCATGGAGCGATCGCCTCTCGGTCGAGGATTGGCGGTCAACCTTCTCCACTGGACGCGAGCCCATCGTATGCGGTCGGGCCGTCATTGACGGTATGAAAAGACGCGGTGACGCCCTTACGCGACGCCAGCCCGTTCGCGTATCATCCCGCCACGCAGCCGAGCCCTCGTTCCGGAGGACGCCATGGCCCCACGTCTGAGCCGCCGCCAGTTCGTGACCACCACCGCCGCCGCCACCATGCTCCCGCGCCGCGTCTTCGCCCAGGGTGGCTCGTGGGCGCAGCGGCCGTCCGGCAATCCGGGCTCCGTCAACTTCGTCGTGTGGCAGTACGGGAAGATCTACGAGCAGATCGCCAGGCAGTTCGAGGACGACTGGGGCGTGAAGGTGCAGCAGATCATCGAGCCGAACGTGGAGCCGCAGGTCGCGAAGCTGACCGCGATGTTCGCGGCCAACGAGCCGGTCGACGTCTCGCAGTCGCCGATGCAATACCTGGCGAGCTACATCGAGCAGGGCATCGCGCAGCCGATCGACGGACTGCCGGGCGTGGAGCAGTACGTCCGCGACTTCACCCCGTTCACGCGGGCCATCGCGCAGCGCGACGGCAAGACCTGGGGCCTGCCCTACTTCTCCACCGTGTGGATGTTCATGTACAACGACGAGCTCCTCTCGAAGGCGGGGTTCAAGGACAAGCCCTTCAGGAGCTATCCCGAGCTGGTGGAGCAGGCGAAGAAGGCCAAGAAGGACGGCGTGGCCAAGTATCCGATCCTCTGGATCGGCGGCCAGGGCTTCGAACAGCTGCCCGCCACGTGGTTCAGCATGACGGCCAATCGCGGCGGCGTGATCTTCGACAAGCAGCTGGCTCCGCAGCTGGGCACCGGCTCGATCGCGCGCGAGACACTCAAGTGGTGGTCACAGACGTTCAAGGACGAGCTGGCCGATCCGAGCTCGCTCAACCTCCGATTCATCCCGGCCGTGAAGGCGTTCAACGCGGGCCAGCACGTCTACCTCGGTACGCTGCACCACTACTACGTGAGCCTCATCAACGACGAGAAGAACTCGCCCATCGCCGGCAAGGGCCGCGTGCTGGGCCTCCCCGGTGACGGCAAGACGATCGGCTACACGATGCTCTACATCATGCCGAGCACGACCAGGAACAAGGAGTGGGCCTGGAAGCTCATGCAGTACCTCGGCGGCAAGACGAAGGACGGTCAGTACACGCAGGCCAACCGCCTTGCCACCGACGCCATGCTGGGCAGCGGCTACCAGCCGGTGATGGACAGCGAGCTGCTCCGCAAGGGCTGGAGCAAGTGGGGTGACGTGCCGACGATTCTCGCCTCCTGGAGCAAGGCTCAGAACTTCGCCGACGTCGTGCCCGCCGTCTTCCAGCCGTGGTACCCGCGCTTCAGCGACATGATGAACGTGGAGCTGACCGCCTGCCTGCAGGGCAAGATCACCGCCGATCAGGCGTGCGACAACATGGTCGCCGCCGTGGGGAAAGCCAAGAAGGCCTGAGGCAGGCGCGCGCGTGCGACGCCGCCTCGCGCGAGTACGCGGACGCGAACCGACCGCGGGAGCGCTCGCCGTCGTCCTGAACCTGCCGTCGGGCCTCTGCCTGCTGCTCATCCTGGCGTGGCCGGTGCTCTACGCCGGCTGGCTCTCGTTGCACGACGTGAGCCTGCGCAACCTCCGCACGGGCGAGCTGCCGTTCGCCGGCCTCGCGAATTACGCGCGTCTCTTCGGCGACGAGATCTTCTGGCTCACGCTGCGAAACACGTGCGTGTTCGTCGGCATCTCGGTCGCGCTGGAAGTCGTGCTCGCGCTCGCGGTGGCGCTGGTGATCGACGACGATCGCGTCGGCCTCTCGCGCGTGACGCGCGTCCTCCTGCTGGTGCCGTGGGGCGTGCCGCCGGTCGTGAACGGACTGCTGTGGGCGTTCATCTTCAACACCCAGTTCGGCTACCTGAACCGCGCGCTGCTGGCGCTCGGGGCCATCGCGGAGCCGATCAACTGGCTCGGCCACCCGACCCGCGCGATGGGCGCCGTCATCACCGCCTATGTCTGGCGCACGACGCCGTTCAACATCCTCCTGTACCACGCCGGCCTGCGGGGCATTCCGCGCGACTACTACGAGGCGGCAGAGGTCGACGGCGCTTCGGCCTGGCAGCGCTTTTGCCACGTCACGCTGCCGCTGCTGCGCCCGATCATCGCCGTCAGCCTGATCTTGAGGACGACCTTCGGCTTCATGGTCTTCGACGAGATCTTCGCGATCACGCAGGGCGGCCCCGGCAACGCCACCTGGGTGGCGGCGTGGTACACCTACCGCGCCGCGTTCCAGCCCCCCTTCAACGTTGGCCTCGGCGCCGCGTCGGCGTGGGTGATGGCGCTCGTCCTCGCCGTCGCCGGCATCGCCTACGCGCGGCTCATCGGACGGCACGTGACATGAGGCTCTCGCGCACGCGCCGCGCGCTGCTGATCGTGGCGAACCTGGCCGCGATCGCGTTTCTCGTCCTGCCGCTGCTGCCGGTGGTGCTCGGCGCGCTGCAGTCGGAGAAGGCGATCCAGTCCGATCTGCGCTCGCTGCTCCCGCGGCAGCCGACGCTCGCCAACTTCGAGCTGATCCTCTCGGGCGGCGCACTCCGCGGGCCGATCTTCGACCAGGTGAGCTACCTGCCGAAATCGGTCGAGCGCTTTCCCGCCGCGTTCATGAACAGCGTGGCCGTGGCCGCGTCCGTGTCGCTGCTCACGCTCCTCTTCGGGGCCTTCTCGGCGTACACGGTGGCGCGGCTGCGCCTGGCCTGGACCCGGGCGCTGCTGTCGCTGTCGGTGGCGTCGCGGCTGGTGCCGCTGATCGTCCTCATGGTCCCGCTGTACGTGCTGTTCCGCCGCTACGGCCTGCTGAACTCGCTCACCGGCGTCGTCGTGGCCGAGATCGGCTTTCTGCTGCCGTACGCGGTGCTGATCCTGGTGCCGTACTTCGCAGCCCTGCCCGCCGAGCTCGAGGACGCCGCCCGCATCGACGGGTGCACCCGCTTCGGCGCCTTCCTCCGCATCGTGCTGCCGCTCGCGACGCCGGGTCTCGCCGCGTGCGCGACCATCATGTTCATCCTGTCGTGGCACGAGCTGCTGATCCCGCTCATCGTGGTGAGCCGGCCCGAGGCGATGACGATCCCCGTCGTGCTCGCCGGGCTCGTCTCCGACTACTTCGTCTTCTTCACGCTGATGATGGCCATCTGCCTGCTCGGCCTGCTGCCGACGCTGCTGCTCGTGCTGCTGCTGCAGAAATACGTGGTCCGCGGACTCGTCGCCGGAGCGCTGAAGGGATGACGCTGCGCTTCGGGCTCGTCGGCTACGGGCTGTTCGGCCGTCACCACGCGCGCGCCATCGCGCAGGCGCCGGGCGCCACGCTGGCGGCGATCGCGTGTCGCAGCGCCGAGACGGCGGCGGCGGCCCGGAAGGACTGGCCCGAGGCGTTCGTGACCACGGACTACCACGCGCTGCTGGCGCGACCGGATGTCGACGCGGTCGACATCGTCGTGCCCAACGATCTGCACGAGGCGATCGGCGTGGCCGCCCTCGAAGCCGGCAAGGACGTTCTGCTCGAGAAGCCGCTGGCGCCGACGCTGACCGCGTGCGATCGCCTCATCGAGACGTCGCGCCGCCGCGGTCGCGTGCTCTCGGTCGGTCACGAGCTGCGCCTGTCGGAGCAGTGGGGCGCGATCAAGCAGATCATCGAGGCCGGCGAGCTCGGTGATCTCCGGTGCGTCGTCTTCAATCTCTTCCGTTTCCCCTATCGCCCCGGCTCCGGCGGCTGGCGACACGATCCCCGTCGCATCGGGTCCTGGATCATGGAAGAGCTCGTCCACCACTTCGATCTCGTGCTGTGGTACTTCGCGCGCTGGGGTCCTCCCGTCGCCGTGCGCGCGGTCGGCTTCCCGCGTGACGGAGATCCGAGGCTTACCGAAGCGGTCACGGCAACACTGCAGTTTGCCGGCGACCGCTACGCGGTGGTGACGCTCACCCTCGCCGGCTTCGAGTACCACCTGGGCTGCGAGGTCGTCGGCTCGGACGGCGCGCTGCGCGCGTGGTGGTCCGCCGGCGCCGATCGCACACGCGAGGCGAATTTCGGCGTGCGCGTGCGACGCCGCGGCGCCGGCGGCCCGGAGACGGTCCCGCTGGAGGTCTCGGGCGAGCTGTTCGAGCTCGAGGAGCAGCTGCGGCGAACCGTCGTGGCGTTTCGCGAGCGACGCGCACTGGTCTCCGGGGAAGACGCGCGAGCGGCGGTGGCAGTGTGTCTCGCCGTCGAGCATGCGCTGCGCGAGCGTCGCTCCCACACCTGACTCTCGCGAACGTCCCGCCCGCGCTCGACGACGGTGGGGGGCATAGCGATTGCTCCGCTTCGGGGCCGGTGGCTTCCACTAGAGGCCTGCTCACCGTCGTTCTGTCGTCCACGTTGGCTATCGGTGCGCCCGTGGCGCTGACGGCCAGCCCTGCGTTTGCGACCCGGAACGATCATCCGATACCAGCGATCACGTCGCCCGACCTTTATAAGAGCGTCCCTTATAAGAGCGTCTCTGCAAAGTCGACAACCGATGCCTCCGATACGCCCGTCCTGATCGCCAAGGGCGGCGGTGGTGGCGGAGGGGGCGGTGGTGGCGGTGGCGCTGGTGGCGGTGGTGCGGGCGGCGGCGCGGGTGGTGCCGGCGGCGGCGCTGGCGGTGCGGGCGGCGGCGCTGGCGGTGCCGGCGGCGGCGCTGGCGGTGCGGGCGGCGGCGCTGGCGGTGCGGGCGGCGGTCCCGGTGGTGGCGGCCCAGGCGGCGGTGGACCCGGCGGCGGTGGTCCCGGTGGTGGCGGCCCAGGCGGCGGTGGACCCGGCGGCGGTGGACCCGGCGGCGGCGGACCAGGCGGCGGCGGGCCCGGTGGCGGTGGACCAGGTGGCGGTGGACCGGGCGGCGGCGGACCGGGCGCCGGTGGTCCAGGCGCTGGTGGTCCCGGTGCCGGTGGTCCGGGCGCTGGTGGTCCCGGTGCCGGTGGTCCCGGCGCAGGCGGTCCCGGCGCAGGCGGTCCCGGTGCCGGTGGTCCCGGTGCCGGTGGTCCAGGCACTGGC
>DATAOC010000053.1:0-8630 GCA_036265915.1 Candidatus Methylomirabilota bacterium
TTGGGGGCCATTTCGGGGCCCCCCAATCAAACAGTCTGCAGACTCGAGCTCAGCGCGGTGAAGACGGCGCGCGACAGGGCGGGCAGATCGGGGTCGCGGGCGCCCATGATGAGGACGGTGTCGCCCGGCTGCGCCTCGGCCACGACCCAGCGGCGCACGGCGTCGTGGTCAGGGGCGACCGCGCATTCGCGGGCCGTGCGCAGATCCTCGGCCAGCATCTCGCTCGAGATGTCCCGCGCCACCGTGCCGCCCGCGTAGTAAATCCCCGCGTAGCAGAAGCGGTCCTGCTTGCGGAGCACGCGCGGCAGCAGCTCGCGCAGCTCGGGACGGAGAAAGCGCGCCGGTCCAAAGCCGTGCGGCTGGAACACGGCGACCACGCGGCGCGCGCCGGCCTGCGCGGTGATCAGCGCCGCGCGCAGCTTGTCGGCGTTGTGCGCATAGTCGTCGACGACGCGGATGCCCGAGGGCGTGCGACCGACGAGCTCGAAGCGGCGGCTCACGCCGGGGAACCGCGCGACGAGGCGCTCGATGGCCGCGATCGACAGCCCGAGCCGGAGCGCCACCAGCGCGGCCGCCGCCGCGTTCTCGAGATTGTGCAGGCCCGGCTGCGGCACGTCGAGGCACAGCTCGCGACCCTCGACGCGCAGATGTCCGCGCGCGCGATCGGGACCCGCACTGTCGACCACCAGCGGGGCGTCGGCGTCCGGTCCGATGCCGTACGTCACCGTCCGGCCCTGGTCCAGCGCACGGGCCTCGGCCGAGGCCGCGTTGACGAGGAGCACCTGACAGCGCGCCGCGAACTCCCGGAACTGCGCGCGCAGAGCGGGCAGCTCGGTGTGGTCGCGGCTGATGTTGTGCACGACGCCCAGGGCGGGACGATAGCCGACGAGTGTCCCGTCTGATTCGCACGCCTCGGCCACGACGGCGCCGTTCGGCGGACCGGGCACGAGGCAGCCGCCGCGCCCCTCGCCGACCAGCGCGGCGCCGCCGATCACGGTCGCCGGCGATCCCGCCTCGCGCAGTACCCAGGCCAGCATGCCGGTGATCGTGCTCTTGCCGCTGGTCCCGGCGATGGCCACGCCGGGCTGCCCGCCGTTCACCAGCTCCGCCAGCAATGCCGGACGACTGATGCGGCACAGGCCGAGCGAAACCGCCGCGCGCATCTCCGGCGTCGACGCCTCGACCGCGGTGGAGTGGACGAAGCGGTCGATGGCCGGCGTCACTGCGCTGCCGTCGTGCGGTCGGAGCTCCACGCCGAGCGCCCGCAGCGAGGCGGCGATCTCTGCATTTTTGCCCTGATCGAGCGAGCGGTCGGAGCCCTGCACGGCGTGGCCGCGTCGCCGCATGAGCGCGGCGAGCGGGCTCATCCCGGCGCCGGCGACGCCGGAAAAATGGTAGCGGAGCACGGAAGTCGTTGTCATCGCGCTCGCCCGGTGCAGCGGAGATGCCAAGCTCGGCGCCGCATTTTCCGCGCTCACTCTACGCCGGCGTGCCGCCATTCCGGCACGAATTCGATCGCGGCTGACATAGTGGCGTCACGACGCAGACGCTCGTCGCTTTGTTGCAACGACCACGAGGCTCGCGGGGAAGGTGAGCGCCGCCGGCAGCGCGGCCAGCGCGGTGTCTATTGCGCAGAGGACGGCGTACGGACGGCGGAGGCGGCGCGGCAGCTGCGGTCGGTGCAGCAGCGTGGAGGGCAGCAGCCCGGTCGCGCTGTGGATGCCTCGCACGCGGACCGCCGACAGGCCCGCGGCCGCCAGCAGCCGCCGGAGCTCGGCGAGCGTGAAGAGGCGCAGCGGTCCATAGCCGGGATAGGGGATGACGCAGGACTCGGCCGGCGGTCGAGCGAGCGCCCGCCACAGCGCGCGGAGCGACACGCCGTAGCCCAGCGCGTTGCCGGCGACGGCGCTCAGCGTCATCCACACGAGATCCGCGCTCCACTTGTGCTCCACCTCCAGCACGAGACGGCCGCCGCCTCTCAGCACGCGGCCGAGCTCGGACACCGCGGCCGCCGGGTCCGTGGCGAAGCTCAGCGTGCTGCCGCAGCAGGCGACCGCGTCGAACGCGGCGTCGGTGTACGGCAGATGCTCGAGGCGGCCGCGCACCAGGACGGCGCGCGGGCACCGCGCGTGGGCGACCGCGAGCATTCCGGCCGAGACGTCGACGCCGTGCGCGCGATAACCGAGCTCTTCGAGGATGGCCGTCTGAAATCCCGTTCCGCATCCGGCATCGAGCGCCGTCGCGCCGGGCACGGCGGCGGGCAGCGCGGCGCGCACGATCGCGTGCACGCGCGCGTACAGGTGCTCGTACCACGGCTCGAGCACGTCGTACGCGCGCGCCATCGTGTCGAAGAGCCGCTCCACCTCGTCCATGCGGACGCTCCCGACTCAGTCTAAGGTGGAGCGGCCGCCCCGGGCGGGATCACGCGTGGAGGAGGACGGCATGACGAGCGGGTCTAGCAACGGCGCCGCGGCCTCGGTACCAGGACCGCGACGCGAGCCGCTGCACGTGGAGGCCGGAGCGCCGGTGAGCGCGGTGCTCTCGCGCATGAGCCGGTCGGCGTTCCAGGGCCGCAAGCTGGGCGAGGCGTTCGAGACGTGGAAGACGATGATCGACGGCGAGGCGCTGATCTGCCTCGGTCTCGCCGGCTCCATGGCGAGCGCGGGACTGTCCCCGCTCGTGACCTGGCTCGTGGAGCGCGGCTACGTCGACCTCGTGGTCTCGACCTCGGCCAACGTGACGGAGGATCTGCTCGAGCAGCGCGGCGCGGCGTTCTATCGCGTGGAGGCCGAGCGCGTCGACGACGCGCGGCTGTGGCGGAAGGGGTTCTATCGGTTCTACGACCACGTCGTGGCCAAGGACGACTACGATCGGATGGAGGACTTCACGAGCGGCTTCTTCGAGGATCTCGCGTCCCGGTGGCCTCATGCCTCGATCCCGGGCGTGCTGTTCATGCGGGAGCTCGGCCGCTGGCTCGAGGGCCACGGGCTCGGCCGCACCGTGGCCGCCACGTGCGCGCGGCACGGCACGCCGCTGTTCGTGCCCGCCGCACCCGACGGCCCGCTCGCCGAGGGCTACCGGGCGGCCGCGCGCCGCACACCCGTCGTGGACTTCTTTCGGGACTACGAGATCGCGCTGCGGATCATGGATCGCTACATGGCGCCGGGGCCGGGCACCGCGGCCGTGTTCCTCGGCGGCGGCGTGCCGAAGGACTTCATCCAGATCACCGCCACCAGTGTGTGCACGATCCGCGGCGGCGCGGCGCCGAGTCCGCATCGCGCGGCGATCCAGATCACGACCGACAACGCCGTGTTCGGCGGGCTCGGCGGCGCCAGCGTGGCCAGCGAGGCGATCTCGTGGGGCAAGGAGTCGGCCTCCGGACGCAACGTCATGTTGTTCGCCGACGTGACGATCGCGCTGCCGCTGCTCTGTCAGGGCCTGATCGACCACTACGGCGCCGATCACGTTCGCCACAGCCGCCAGCACATCTGCAGCGAGCTGACGTCGCTGCTCGCGTGAAGCGTCAGGCCGCGCGCTGGACGAGGTCGGGAACGCCGGAGCGCCTCAGCGTCTCGGCGTTGGACTGGCGCGCGTCGTCGAGAGGGCGGATCTCGCCGCTGCGGCAGGCGGCGATCACCTCCGTGATGCCGTCCGCGACGCTGCGTCGTGCGACGAAGCCGAGGGCCTTGCGGATTTTCACGAAGCTGACACGCACGTCGCGGCCGCCGCTCGCCGGTCGCTCCGGCTCGACATCGATTCCGGGCAGCGCCGCCTCCACGAGGGCCGCGACCTCGCGAGGCGTGTGGCGGGCCGCATCGTCGCCGACGTTGAAGCGCTGTCCGCGCACGAGCGGCTCCGGAGCCTCGGCGGCGAGGAGAAACGCCGTCACGGCATCCTGGACGTGAAGGTGGGCGGCCCGTCCGGGACTGCCGCCGGGCATGCGGAGGCGGTGCTGGAAGTAGGCCTCCGCGCTGAGTCGATTGACGAGCAGGTCGAGCCGCATGCGCGCCGATCGCCCGAACAGCGTCGGCAGCCGGAGCGTCACGATGCTCAGGCGCTCGGAGAAGGAGTCGATGATGCGCTCGGCGTCGACTCGTGTCCGCGCGTAGAACGACAGCGGCGCCGGCGTGGAGGTCTCGACGAGCACCGGCTCGATCCCCGCCC
The DNA here is from genome assembly GCA_036265915.1 of Candidatus Methylomirabilota bacterium. Classification (GTDB taxonomy): domain Bacteria; phylum Methylomirabilota; class Methylomirabilia; order Rokubacteriales; family CSP1-6; genus AR12. The sequence goes on from DATAOC010000053.1 coordinate 4,165, forward strand.
CGTACACGCTGCAGGATGAGGCGAACACCAGCCGGCGCACGCCGGCCGTCACGCACACCTCGGCCAGCACGTGGGCGCCGTCGCAGTTGATGGCGGCGGCGGCGTCGCGGTCGACGTCGCAGGCCGCCTCGCCGACGAGCGCAGCGAGCGCGATGACGACGTCGGCACCCGACGCCGCCTCGTACACGGCCGCCGCGTCGCGCACATCGCCCGCCAGCACCGTCAGCGCAGCGTGCTCCATGACGCCTTTCAGCCCGTGATCGCCGTAGAGAAATGCGTCGAGCACGCGCACGCGATCGCCGCGCGCCAGCAGTCGTCGTACCAGGTGTGCTCCGAGATAGCCCGCGCCGCCGGTGATCAGGATCGTGCGTCGGTCAGTGGTCATGTGCGCCTGAATAGCAACGACCGTGCCCCACCGATCCGTGCGAGGCCCGGGCGCAATGCGCGGCGGCCGCGGGCGGCGTCGCCGCCGGACGTCCACAGATGGGTAGTGGTGTGCAGGCGGGCGGGCTAAAGCGTTGCAGCCGACGTCGGCCGTCGAGTCACTCTGACACCGATGCAGAGGGCCAGACGGCGTAATCGTAGACCGAAGCCCGGGCGCCCGGATACAAGACGGGTCGCTCGAGGACCAGGCCGAGCTCGGCCAGCCGGGCGCACGGGCGGCCGGTCACGTCCGCGGGCGTGACGAGGCGGTCACGCAGCGCTTCCTTCAGCCGATACGTGCACGCGACCTCATGCCAGACGGTGGCCTCGTCGTGCTGCCGATACGCCCACACCACCGGCATCAGGACGGCGGTCAGCACCATGACCGCCAGGCCAATCTTCAGCGCAGCCTCGACGTCGGGACGGAAGACCTTCAGGCCGCTCAGTCGTGGAGCCATCGGAGTCCGGAGCGTACCACTTCCCCGGCCATGCGCAAGGCGTTGGGGGTACGTCGCGCAATTGCGCTGCCGAAGGCGTTCGCCGCGTTCGCCGCATCGCGCGTCGCGGTCAGTTCGGCGTCGCCGGCCGCAGCGCGCGGCACCGGTCGCCGTCCCACACGAGCACGGTGGCCGTCATGCCGAGGAAAAGGCCCGTGGCCACGACGCCCGGGATGGCACGCAGCGTCGCGTCGAGCCGCGCGGGGTCGGGGATCTCGCGCACGCGGCAGTCGAGGAGGAGGTTGCCATTGTCCGTCGCCACCGGCTGACCCTCGCTGCGGCGGACGTCAGCCGCACAGCCGAGCGCCTCCAGGCGCCGGCGACAGAAGCCAGCGGCGAACGGAATCACCTCGACGGGAAGTCGACCGCGTGCGCCGAGGATCGGCACCAGCTTCTCGGCGCCGACGAGCACGACGAACCGGCGCGCGGCGGCCGCGACCACTTTCTCGCGCAGCAGAGCGCCGCCGTAGCCCTTGATGAGATTCGCCTGCGGATCGACCTCGTCGGCACCGTCGACCGCCACGTCGATGACCGCCGTGTCGTCGAGGGCGACGAGCTTGATCCCGAGGCGGCGCGCCAGCTCCGCGGTCGCCTCGGACGTGGCGACGCCGCGCACGTCGAGCCCGGCCGCCGCGCGCTGCCCGAGCCCGCGCACGAAGGCGGTGGCGGCCTGGCCCGTTCCGAGACCGACGACCTCGCCCGAGCGCACCAGCGCCAGCGCCTCGGCCGCAAGCGCCGCGGCGCCGTCCTCGCTGAGCCGGCCGTGATCATCCACGGCCGACAGCATCGCCCACCGAGCGACCGCCGTCCAGCGACCGCGCTAGAATGCGACACCGTGCCGGGCGACGCGATCGAAGAGCTGTTCGCGCGCGGTGTCACCGACGGCCTCCCCGTGGTGCCGCCGACGGCCGAGCGCGTTCGCGCAGCGGTGGCGGCGAGCGGGCGAGCGGCCGACGACCTCGTCGGGCTGGTTGCGCCCCAGCACGGCCGGGCCACCGTGGAGCGCATCGCGGTCAACGCCGTGATGGCCGGCTGCCTGCCGGCATACATGCCGGTCGTGATCGCGGCCGTGGCGGCGATCTGCGATCCCGAGTTCGCGCTCGAGGGCGTCTCCGGCACCACCGACGCCGTCACGCCGCTGCTGATCGTCAACGGCTCGGTGCGCACGGCGCTCGGCGTCAACTGCGCGGCGAGCGTGTTCGGCGCCGGCTGGCGCGCAAACGCGACCATCGGCCGCGCGCTCCGGCTCGTCTGGGTCAACGTCGGCGGCGCACGGCCGGGCGAGATCAGCATGTCGACGTTCGGCCAGCCGGGCCGCTACACCTACTGCATCGGCGAGCACGAGGAGGCGAGCCCGTGGCCGCCGCTGCACGTCGAGCACGGCTTCGCGGCGACCGACAGCACGGTCGCGGCGCTGGCGGCGGAGGCGCCGCAGGTCGTCGCGAATACCACCGGCCGCAGCGCGCGGGAGATCCTCGACACGGTCGCCCGCGCTGGCGTGGCGATCGCCAACCCGGATCTGGCGCCGCTCGGTGACACGCTGCTCGTGATCGGACCGGAGCATGCGAAGACGATCGCCGCCGACGGGTGGTCGAAGAGCGACGTCCGTCAGTTCGTGTGGGAGCGCGCGCGGCTGACCGACGGAGCGCCGAAGTTCCGCGAGCCCGCGTCGCTCAAGATCATCGTGGCCGGCGGGACGGCGGGACGGTTCTCGGCGTGGGTGCCCGGCTGGCCCTTCCGCGGCTCGCCGTCGAGCCTGGTCCTCAAGCGCGTCGCTAGTCCATGACGGTGGGCGGCGTCACCGCGCGTGTCTCGGCCAGGGTCGGCCGGCCGGTCACGACGACCGGCACGCGCGGCGTCACCGGATGCAGCCGCTCGCGGTGCCAGTTCCACGCCCCGAAGCCGAGCAGCAGCAGGCTGGTGCCGACGGAGACCCACGGGTACGGCGAGATCGCCGCCAGCGACACCACCGCGAGGAAGGCGCGCTCGGGCCAGCCGAGCCGCGTGAACATGTGCCCCGCGAGCGCGGCGCACAGGGCCGAGATACCGATGACGGCCGACACGAAGCTGATCGCGATGTCGGTCCAGTCACCCTTCATCAGCAGCGCCGGCTGGTAGACGAACAGGAACGGCGCGAGGAATCCGCCGATCGCGATGCGCGTCGCCTGCCAGCCGGTGGTCATCGGTGGCGCGTCGGCCATCTGCGCGGCGGCCACGGCGGTGACGGCCACGGGCGGCGTGACGTCCGCGAGGACGGCGTAGTAGAAGACGAACAGGTGCGCGGCCACGATGTCGACGTTGAGCTTCGTGAGCGCGGCGCCGCCGACGGTGACGGCGAGGATGTACGACGGGGTGGTCGGGATGCCGGTGCCGAGGACGGAGACGACCGCGAAGATGAGCACCAGCGCGACGATGAGATAGCCGCCGGAGAAATTCACGATCGTGCTCGAGAACGCGAGGGCGACGCCGGTGCGGCTCATGGCGGCCACGATCAGTCCAGACGCGGACAGCACGGCGGCGATGATCACGCCTGATCGCATCGCCTCCGTCATGGTCACGAAGATGCGGCGCGGCGTCATCGGCTGATCGCCGGCCACCCAGGAGACCACGATGGCCGTGAGCAAGCTGTAGAGCGCGGCCTTGGCCGGCGAGTACCCGGCGTGCAGGAAGTACAGCACGGTCACGAACGGGCTGAAGAGCAGCGCGCGGCGCAGCAGGCTGCGCAACGGTGGCAGGTCGGCGCGCATGGTCCCGATGCCGTGCTTGAGCGCCTCCCAGTGCACGGTCGCCATGATGGACAGGTAATAGAGGATGGCGGGCAGCGCGGCGGCCACGATGATCTTCTGGTACGGCACCCCGGTGAGCTCCGCCATGATGAACGCGCCCGCGCCCATGATCGGCGGCATGAGCGGCCCACCGCACGAGGCCGTCGCCTCGATGGCGGCCGCGATCTCGGGTCGGTAGCCGATGCGCTTCATGAGCGGGATCGTGAACGTGCCGGTCGCGTAGCAGTCGGCCACGGACGAGCCGCTGATGGTGCCGTAGAGCCCCGACGACAGCACCGCCACCTTCGCCGGCCCGCCCCGGAACCGGCCGGCCAGCAGCACGGAGATGTCCATGAAGAACTGGCCAACGCCCGAGTGCAGCATGAAGGCCGCGAACAGGATGAAGATCATCAGCAGGTTGGACGAGATGCCGGTGAGCGAGCCGAGCACGCCCTCGTCGGCGTAGAGAAAGAACATCTCGATGAGCCGGGGAAAGCTGTACGCGCGCGGCGAGCGCAGGAAGCCCGGCATCCACGGGGCGACGACGAGATAGGCCATGAAGAGCAGCGTCGTGACGAAGAACCAGAAGCCGACCGAGCGGCGCGATGCCTCGAGCACCGCCACCACGAGCACCACGCCCAGCACGACCTGCGCGACCGTCACCGGGTGCACGCCTTCCCAGCGCTCGGTCAGTGCCTCCGCGTAGCGGATCACGTACAGACACGGGATGGCGGCCAGCACGGCCCAGATCAGGTCCACCGCGGTGACGCGGTTCTGCGGA
>DATAOC010000054.1:0-10641 GCA_036265915.1 Candidatus Methylomirabilota bacterium
GCGAACTGGAAGACGCGCGGCACGATGGACCCGGTGAGGCGGGAGAAGCCGAGCGTCTCCGCCTGATTGACGGCCTGCCGATCGATCGCGTGACTGGCGGCGAGGCGTACGCGACGGTCGTGCCACGGCGATTTGGGGTCCCACTGATCCGGCAGATCGATGAAGAACGCGCCGGTGAGGACGGGCGCCTTCAGCTGGAACCCGGGCGTGGCGCGGATCTCTTCGGCCACCGGCCCCGACAGCAGGTACGCGATGTCGACCTCGCCGCGCTTCAGCGCGGCCGCGCGCGTCGTCTCCTCGGTCATCGAGCGCATCACCAGCCGCTTCACGGCGGGCGGCTTGCGCCAGTAGCCGTCGAAGGCCTCCAGCACCAGCTCCACGCCGGGCGTGAACGACGCGACCTTGTACGGGCCGGCGCCGATCGGGGCCTTCTTGAAGCCGTCCTCCCCGACGCGCTCGACGTATTTCTTCGGCACGATCCAGCCGGCGCCGGAAGCGGTGGTGCCATAGAACAGCATGAAATCCGGCCATGGCTCGCGCAGCACGAAGCGCACGCGGCCCTGATCGAGCGCGACGACCTCCTTCACCTTCTCCTTCAGCAGCGTGGCGCTGGCGCCCTTGTAGCGGTCGAACGAGAACTTCACGTCCTCCGCCGTCACCGGCGAGCCGTCGTGGAAGCGCGCGTTCTTGCGCAGCACGAACGAGTAGCTCAGGTGGTCCTTCGACTCGCTCCACGACTCGGCCAGGCTCGGCGTCGTCATGCCGGCCGGCATCGGCTTCACGAGCGCGTCGTGCACCGCGTAGAGGACCATGTACGGCGTGTTGAACGCCTCGGTCTCGGCGGGGTCGAGCCACTTGGCGGCGAGGGTCACGTGGAGACCCCACCGCATCTCGCCCTCGGCGGCCTGCGACGGCGGCGCGAACGCGAGTGCGAGCAGCGCGCTGAGCGTGAACACGAGCACGACGCGATGTCGAGAAGGGATCATGGCGGAACACTAGGGGCCGCGCGAACGGACGTCAAGAGCGCGCGGCTTGCTGGAACTGTGCCGTCGACCTGTTCAGCGGCGCGCCCAGCCCCGCGCGCATCCCCGCCATGAAGGCGCGGAGCCGCAGCAACTTGTAGGAGTGCCGGCCGAGCGAGGCCGCTGAGCGCGAGCGCCCGAACGTCCATCGCCACGCCATCCGGGCGAGCGTCGGGGCGACGGACCAGTGACCGCAGCGGAGGTGCTTGACGAGCATCGCGCCCGTGCCGAACCAGTTGCGGTAGACGACGGATCGCCCGGCGTGGGAGCTGTAGAAGCCGTGATGGACCACGTGAACGGCCGGTGTCTCGTACACGGCATAGCCCATCAAGAGGGCACGGATCGCGAGGTCGCCCTCTTCGCCCGCGGGAAACGGCGCTCCGAGGCCGAGCATTTCATCGAAGCCGTTCAGCGTCGACCACACGTCGCGTCGTAGCGCCATGCACCCGCCGACACCCTCGACCTCGTGCTTGGCATGGATGCGCCGCGCCAGGAACGCCTCGCGGCGCTCATAGGCGGGCACGAACCCGGCGCCGCGATCGTGGGGCGCCGCCACGACGTTGCCGAACACGACGCCGATGTGCGCGTCGACCTCGAACGCGCGCACCATCGCGTCGAGCCAGTCGTCGGGCACCTCGCAGTCATCGTCCGTCATGGCGATGTACGTGCTGTCGGGCGCCGCGCGGATCCCGAGGTTCCGCCCGGCGGCCAGACCCCGACTCGCGGTGCGCACATACCGCACGTCGCCACGCGCGCGAAACGGCGACAGCGCCTCCCTCGTGCGCTCGTCGTCGCTCTGGTCGACGACCACGACGTCGAAGGCGGGATACGTGTTCAGCAGGATGCTCTGCAGCGTTCGAATGACGGCGGGTCCGCGGTCGCGCGTGCAGACCACGGCGGTCACGGACGATGCGTGCGCTGCCGGCCCCACGCTCATAGGCTCGAGCCGCGAACAACGTTAGCACGACCGCCAATCCGTGCCATCATCGTTGCGCGCCCGATCGCGATGAGTCAACGTACGGTCGTCGTCCTCGGATTCGATGCCCTCGACGTCCGCCTGGTCCGCTCGTGGGCCGAGGCGGGCTACCTGCCCGCGTTCCGCGCGCACCTCGAGCGCAGCGCGTGGAGCGAGTTCGCGCATCCGCCCGAATATTCCAGCGGCACCGTGTGGTCGAGCATCAACACGGGTCTGCCGCCGTACGAGCACGACTTCTACTACTTCGCGCGCTTCCTCAAGGACTCCTATCGCATGCGGATCGGGAAGCCCGCTGACCTGCGGGGGGACTTCTACTGGCGCCGTCTCGCCGACGCCGGCCGCCGCATCGTGCTGGCCGACGTGCCGTTTTCCGTGCCGCAGCCCGAGCTCGGCGGCTGGCAGCACTGGGGCTGGGGTCAGCACGACTGGACCACCCGGCGCGCGTCGGTGCCCCGGCACGGCTTGCGCGATGTGACGAAGCGATCGGGCGCACATCCATTGCCCTCGTGCGGCGACTACTCCACCTCGGACGCCTCGCTGGCCGCGCTGCGATCGGGGCTCGTCGAAGGGATCAGACGGCGTACCGCGATCCTGCGCGAGCTCCTGACCCGCGAGCCGTGGGACTTCTTCTATGCCGCCTTCTGCGAGGCGCACTGCGCGGGCCATCTCGCCTGGCATCTCGAGGACGCGTCCCACCCGCTGCACAGCGAGCAGCAGCTCGCCACCGTGGGCCATCCGCTTCGCGACGTCTACGTCGCGCTCGACCACGGGCTCGGCGCGCTGCTGGACGTGTGCCCTCGCGACACGACCGTCGTCGTCTTCTTCTCGCACGGCATCGGGCCCAATTACCATGCTGACCATCTGTTTCCGGAATTCCTGCGACGGTTCCACGCGCGCCGCGGCCAGCCGGATCGTCCGCTCCCCACCGACGGCGAGCGTGTCGAGGGCCTCGTCGGACGGATCTGGCGCCGGTCGGTCGGCCGCATCCCGCAGGGCTGGCGTCGCCGCGTGGAACGCTCGCTGCCACAGGATCTTCGCAGCTGGCTGATCTTGAAGCGCGACCAGAGTCCGGGACTGTGGTCGCGCCTGCCCGGGTTTGCGCTGCCCTTCTCGGACGGCTTCTCCGCGCTTCGCGTGAACCTGGCTGGACGCGAGGCGCGCGGGCTCGTGGCGCCCGGCACCGCGTATGAAGGCTATCTGGACTCGCTCGTCTCCGAGCTGCTCGCGCTCCGCCACGGGACGACCGGCGAGCCGGCCGTGGAGCGCGTCTTCCGGCCGCCGCCCGGCTGTGATCCCCGGGCATTCGGTGCGGCACCGGACCTGATGGTCTGGTGGCGCAAGTCGCGGCCGTTTCCAAGCCTGCATTCGCCGTCGCTCGGCACGATCACGGGCGAGCCCCTCGATGTGCGGCCGGGAGAGCACGTGATGCACGGGCTGCTCTCGGTGTCCGACCTCCGGGCCAGAGCGGGGAATCGGCGCATCGAGGGCGTCACGCCGCTCGACATCGCGCCCACGGTGTGTCGGCTCGCCGGCCTCGACGCCCGGCCCGGCTTCCCGGGGACGGACCGGAGCGAGGAGCTCATCGGTTGACGCCGCGAACCTCGGTGATCATCCCGTCGTACAACTATGGCCGGTACCTGCCGGCGGCGATGTCGAGCGTGCTTGCGCAGCGCGACGGCGATCTGGAGCTCATCGTCGTCGACGACGGCTCGTCGGACGACAGCGTCGAGATCGCGCGCGCGTGTCGCGATCGGCGTGTGAGAGTGATCGCAGGGTCGCACCGGGGCCTGGGCAGCACGCGGAATACGGGCATCCGTTCCGCGCGCGGCCGGTACATTGCGTTTCTGGACGCCGATGACGTGTGGGTCCCGGACAAGCTCGCCCGTCAGCACGCGGTCTTCGATCGACAGCCGAGCGTCGGCCTCGTGTACACGCGGTTCGGGTTGATCGATGCCGACGGCCGACGCCGATCCCGCGGCTACGGCTATCTCTCGCCCGCGCCGTCGGGCGCGGTGTTGCGCTATCTCGTGCGCGGCAACGTCGTCGGCACGCCGTCGACCGTCTGCTTCCGCCATGACCTCGTGGCCGACGGCGTGGCGTTCGACGAGACGGACACGCAGGTCGAGGACTGGCACTTCTACCTCAGCCTGGCTCCGCGTTGTGCGTTCGCCTATGTTCCCCGGACACTCGTGTTCCACCGCCAGCACGACGCCAACTTCCAGGCCGACGTGCCCAGACGCCTCGCGCAGAGCCGCGCCACGGCGCAGTTCGCGCTGGACCAGGCCGAAGCGCATCTGAAGGCGACGCCGGCCGACCTGCGGCGCATGCAGGCCAGGCTCGCCGCGTACATCGACGCCATGGCCGCGCGCGAGTACGTGAAGGCCGGACGGCTCGACCAGGCCCGGCTCCATGCCGGCCGAGCGCTGTCGCGGTACCCGTGGAGAGCGACCGAGGCCGTGCTCTACCTGTGCTCGTCTCTCGGCCACGTTCCCCGCGGCATCGTCCGGCAGCTCAAGTGACGATGCAGCGCGGGATGCTCGCGCTCGGGATCGTGGGATGCGGCTGGGTGACCGAGCACGTTCACCTGCCGGCCTTGCGCGCGGTGCGTGGCATCAGGGTGCATTCGGCCTGCGACACGAGCGCCGCGCGTCTGCAGCACGTGCGCGGCCGTTTCGGTATCGAGCGTCTCCACCATGCCTGGCAGGACCTGGTGTCCGACCCCGCGCTCGACGCCGTCCTCGTCGCCACCCCCGCGGACCAGCATGCCGCGATCGCGCATGGGGTGCTGGCCGCCGGCAAACACGTGCTGGTCGAGAAGCCACTGGCAGTGTCGCTGTCGGAGGCGGAAGCCCTGGCCGCGCTCGCCCGCACCAGCGGTCGGGTGGCCATGGTCGGGCTGAACTTCAGGTTTCATCCGCTCGTCCGCAGACTGAGGGACGCGATCGTGCGTGGAGACCTCGGCCGACCCGCGGCCGCGTTCTTCACGCTGACGTCGATGGCTGCGCAGCGCGACTCCGTCACCGGGTACGAGCTCGATCCGCGGCGCGGCGGCGGGGTCTTTCACGACAAGGCCGTGCACGTCCTCGACGTCCTTCGCTTCCTCTTCGACTGCGACGTCGCAAGCGGTCGCGCGACGGCGCGCTCGGAGACCCACGCGCACGACTTCGCGGCGCTCACGTTCGAGATGGCCAACGGCGTCCTCGCGTCCGGCGTCTGCGGCGATCAGCTCCTTCCCGACTTCACCTGCCTCGTCGTCGGCGACGGCGGCAAGGCGATGATCAATCTCACGCGTCCGACCGGGCTGCTGCTGTATCGGAAGGCATTCGCGCGCGACCGCATGGCGCGCGCTGCCGGCTACGCACGTCAGCTCGTCGACGTCGCCGGCACGCTGGCGTACTTCGCCACCTCACGCGGCCGTCTGAGCGCCTATCGCGCGGAGTGGGAGGCGTTCGTCCACGGCATCGCCACCGGCACGGCGCCGCGACCGGACTTCGACGACGGTGTGGCGGTCACGCGCACCGTGCACGAGCTGCTCACGGCCGGAACGACGTCGACGCCGTCGCGCCGCTGATCAGGGCGATCGCGGCGCGGCCGCCCGCGGCACGCGCCGGTCTCAGGCCGGATCGTACAGATGGCAGGCGACGCGGCGGTCGCCGTGCGGACGGAGCGCGGGCGCCTGGGTGGTGCATCGCGGCAGTGCGCGCGCGCAGCGCGGGTGGAAGTGGCAGCCGGATGGCGGCGCCAGCGGGCTCGGCACCTCGCCCGGCAGCACGATGTCCTCGCGCGCCTCGTCGGGATGCGAGGGGAGCGCGGCCGCGAAGAGCGCCTGCGTGTAGGGATGCTGCGGCGACTTGGCGACGGCGGCGGCGGGGCCGATCTCGACGATCTTGCCCAGGTACATCACGGCGATCGTGTGGCTCATGTGCGCGACCGCCGCCAGATCGTGCGCGATGAACAGATACGACACGCCGAGCTGCTGCTGCAGATCGGTCAAGAGATTGAGGATCTGCGCGCGGATGGACACGTCGAGGGCGGAGACGGGCTCGTCGAGGACGATGAGCTTGGGCGACAGCGACAGCGCGCGCGCGATGGCGATGCGCTGGCGCTGCCCGCCCGAGAACTCGTGGGGGAACAGCGTGGCCGCCCGCGCGGGCAGGCCGACGAAGTCGAGCAGCTCCTTCACGCGCTTGTCGACGGTGCCGCGATCGAGCGCCTCGTGCGTCACCAGCGGCTCGGCGATGATGGCGCCCACCCGCATGCGGGGGTTCAGCGAGGCGTAGGGGTCCTGGAACACCGCCTGCACGGCGCGGCGGTAGCCGCGAATGCCGGCGGCGTCGAGGTCGCCGAGCGGCCGGCCCTCGAATTCCACGGAGCCGTCCGTCGGGGTCTCGAGGCACAGCACGAGCTTGGCCGTCGTGGTCTTGCCGCAGCCCGACTCGCCCACGACGCCCAGCGTCTGCCCGGGCAGGATGTCGAACGACACGCCGTCCACCGCCCGCACCACCAGCGCGCTTGCCCGGCTCAGCAGGCCGCGGCGCACGGGGAAGTGCTTGCGAAGATCGCGCGCGCGCAGCAGCACGTCGCTCATGGCATGTGCAGCCAGCAGCGCGCGGTCTGCCCGGCGGCCACCGTCACCGACGGCGGCGCCTGCTCGCGACATCGCTCCAGCACCACCGGGCAGCGCGGATGAAACGCGCAGCCGGCGGGCGGCGCGGAGGGATCGGGCGGCTGGCCCTCGATGGCGGGCAGCCGCGCGTGCGTGTCGTCGGTGAGGCGCGGCACCGACTCGAGCAGCGCGCGCGTGTAGGGGTGCGCCGGCTTGTTGAAGATCTGTCGGATGGGCCCGGCCTCGACCACGCGCCCGGCGTACATCACGGCCACGGCGTCGCACATCTTGGCCACGATGCCGAGGTTGTGGGTGATGAAGATCATGGCCAGGTCGTGCTGACGCTGGAGATCGCGCAGGAGGCTCAGGTACTGCGCCTGGATGGTGAGGTCCAGGCTCGTGGTCGGCTCGTCGGCGATGAGCAGGCGCGGCTCGCACGCGACGGCGATGGCGCCCACGATGCGCTGGCGCATGCCGCCCGACATCTGGTGCGGAAACTCGGTCATGCGCGCGGCGGGTGCCGAGATCCGCACCGCCTCCAGCAGCCCGCGGGCCCGCGTCCACGCCGTCGGCCGCGAGGCGCCCTCGTGCACGCGCAGCGACTCGGCGACCTGGTCGCCGATCGTGAAGAGCGGGTTCAGCGACGCCATCGGGTCCTGCAGGATCATGGCGATCCGCTTGCCCCGGATCCTCCGCATCTCCACCGCCGACTTTCTCAGCAGATCCTCGCCCTCGAACCGGATCTCGCCGCCGACGGCGCGCGCGGCCGGTGGCAGCAGGCGCATGATCGACAGCGCGAGCGTCGACTTGCCGGAGCCCGACTCGCCGACGATGCCGAGCGTGCGGCCGCGCTCGAGCGTCAGCGAAACGTCGTCGACGGCGCGCGTGACGCGCGCGCCGCCCGCGCTCACGTAGTGCGTCGACAGCCCCCGCAGCTCGAGGAGCGGCTCGGCCACGGTCGGCTCAGAGCTGCCGCAGCTGCGGGTCGAGCTTCACCCGGAGCCAGTCGCCGAGCAGGTTCGCCGCGAGCACCAGGAACATGATGCAGAGCCCCGGCAGGACCGTGAGCCACCAGTAGCCGGCCATGAGGCCGCGCTTGCCGTCGGCGAGCATGAGGCCCCAGGCGGGCTTCGGCGGCGGGACACCGACACCCAGGAAGGACAGCGCCGCCTCGGTCACGATGACGACGCCGAGCATGAGCGTGGCCAGCACGACGGCGGAGTTCATGACGTTGGGCAGGATGTGGCGGCGCATGATCGTCAGCCGCGAGCAGCCGGCGATCACGGCCAGCCGCACGAACTCACGCTCCTTGAGCGACAGCACCTCGCCGCGGATGACGCGCGCGTAGCGGGTCCAGTAGACGGCGGCGAGGACGATGACGATGTTCATCTCGCTCGGGCCCATCACGGCCGCCAGGAAGATGGCGAAGGTCAGGGCGGGCAGGGCCAGCCAGGTGTCGGTGAGCCGCATGATCACCTCGTCGACCCAGCCCCCGAGATAGCCGGCCACGATGCCGAGAGTCACCCCCAGGATGCCGGCCACGATCACCGCCGTGAAGCCCACCACCAGCGACACGCGCGCGCCGAAGAGCAGGCGGGAGAGCACGTCCCGGCCGAGGTGATCGGTGCCCAGCAGGTACGTCGTGCTGCCGCCCGCCTGCCATGCCGGCGGCCGGAAGCGCATGCCGAGCGAGCCGACCTCCGGATTGTGCGGGGCCAGCACGTCGGCGCCGAGCGCCAGCAGCACCATGAAGACGAGGATGGCGACCGGCACGGCGGGAAAGCTCGAGAGGCGCCGGGCGGACGGGCGCGGCACCTCGGCGACGACGACGGCGGTGCTAGCGTTCATACCGGATCCTCGGGTCGATCATGCCGTAGAGCACGTCGACCAGCAGGTTGACGAAGACGATCATGCTGCCGCCGAGGAGCACGGTGGCCTGCACGATGGGGAAGTCGCGGAACGTGATGCCCTCGTAGAGCAGCCGCCCGATGCCCGGCCAGGCGAACACCGTCTCCACCACGACCGCGACGTTGATCATGATGACGAGATTGATGCCGGCCAGCGTGAGCACCGGGATGAGCGCGTTCTTCAGCGCGTGCTTGGCGATGACCCGCCGCTCGGGCAGGCCCTTCAGTCGCGCGAGCTTGACGTACTCCGCGCCGAGGACGTCGAGCATGGAGGAGCGCGTGAGCCGCATGTGAGACGCGGCGAAGTACCAGCCGAGCGCGAAGGCGGGCATCAGCACGTGCAGGACCGAGCCGGAGCCGGACGACGGCAGCCAGCCGAGGTACACCGAGAAGAAGAGGATCAGGACGAGGCCGATCCAGAACGACGGCAGCGACAGCCCGAGCAGCGCGAAGATGCGGCCGGCACGATCGAGCCAGCTGTTGACACGGACGGCGGCCAGCACTCCCGTCGGAATGCCGATGAGCAGCGAGAACGACATCGCGACCGCCGCCAGCAGGAGCGAGTTCGGCAGCCGCGAGAGGTAGAGCTCGAGCACCGGCGTGCGGTAGTAGAACGACTGGCCGAAGTCACCGTGCACCAGGCCGCCGACGAACCGCACGTACTGCACGACGAGCGGACGATCGAGCCCGAACCGCTCCCGCACGGCGTCGACGTCCGCCTTGCTCGCGCCCGGCTCCACGAGCAGCAGCGCGGGATCGCCGGTGAGACGTACGAAGACGAAGATCGTCACCGACAGCAGGGCCAGCGACACCAGGGCGTACCCGAGCCGCCGCAGCACGAATCGCTTCATGGTGTTCCTCGCTTCAGCGCAAGGTCCTCCACCGGCGCCGAGTAGGCGAACCCGGGGATGAGTCCCGCTCCGGCCTGCTCCACGCGAGGCCCGACGCCCCAGATGAATCCCAGCTCGTAGATCGGCGCGTGGATCACCTGCTCGGCGAGCACGTCCTGGATGCGGTGCAGCAGCGCCTCGCGCTTCTTGCGGTCGGTCTCGCGCGCCTGGCGCTCCCAGAGCTGCTCCACTTCCGGCAGCACGCCGTTGGCGTACACGCCCGTCTTCGTCACGTACGGCTCGAGCCGCGTGGCCGCGTTGCCCGCGGAGCCGATGATGCCGAGCACCACACCGTGCAGCTTCTTTTCGCGCCAGGCCGTCTGGAACGCGGCGCGCTCCATCGTCTTGATGCGTGTGCGGATGCCGACGGCCTGCAGGTACCCGGCCACGGCCTCACCCATGGAGAAGTAGGGCGGGAACGGATAGAAGTCACCGGCGTCGAAGCCGTTCGCATAGCCGGCCTCGGCCAGCAGCGCCTTGGCTTTCGCCGGATCGTACGGCGCGGGCGGCATGGCCTTGGCGAACTCGAAGTGGGGCGGGATCAGGTTGCCCACCGGCTTGGAGAAGCCGAGCGTCTCCGCCTGGTTCACGGCGTTGCGGTCGACGGCGACGCTCGCTGCCTGGCGGATGCGCCGGTCGTGCCACGGGGATTTCGGATCCCACTGATCCGGGAAGTCGAGCCAGAACACGCCGTCCAGCAGGGGCGCCACGAGTCGCAGGCCGGGCGTGCGCTTCACCTCGTCGGCGACCGGCCCCGTGAGCAGGTACGCGATGTCGGCATCGCCGTTCTTCAGCGCGGCCGCCCGCGACGTCTCCTCGGGGATGGTGCGGTAGACGAAGCGCTTGATGGGTGGCACCTTGCGCCAGTACTTCTCGTAGGCTTCCAGGACCACGTCGACGCCCGCCGAGGACGATACGAACTTGTAGGGGCCGGCGCCGATGGGCGCCTTCTTGAACCCGTCCTCGCCGACCTGCTCGACGTACTTCTTGGGCACGATCCACCCGGCGCCGGTGGCGGTGGTGCCGTAGAAGGTCATGAAGTCCGGCCACGGCTCCTTCAGGCGGAACCGCACCTGTCGCGCGTCGACGCTCTCCACGCGCGCGACACGCTCGTGGAGGATCTTGGCGCCCGAGCCGCGATAGCGCTCGAACGAGAACCGCACGTCCTCCGGCGTGATCGGCGCGCCGTTGTGGAAGGTGATGCCCTGGCGCAGCTTGAAGTCGTACGCAAGACCGTCCT
>DATAOC010000055.1:0-11293 GCA_036265915.1 Candidatus Methylomirabilota bacterium
TGCTACACGCAGGCGGATCGCGATCGCTCCATCGCCGCCCACGTCGAGCAGCTCGGTCGCTACCTGCTCGGGCGCGACGCCGGCCACATCCGCCACTTCACCCACTGGGCGTACCACGACTTCGCCGCCAAGCGCGGCGCGCTCGACTTCTATGGCGCGGTCAGCGGCCTGGAGCAGGCGCTGTGGGATCTGGCCGGCAAGCGTGCGGGGCTGCCGGTCGTCGACCTGCTGGGCGGGCCCTGCCGCGAGCGGCTGCGCGTGTACGCGAACGGCTGGTACTCTGGCGCGCGCACGCCGGCCGAGCACGCCGCCAGGGCGAAAGCGACGGTGGCCCGCGGCTTCACCGCGCTGAAGTTCGATCCGTTCCCGGGACCGTGGCGCACGCACATCTCGCGCGACGCCGAGCGCGCGGTGGTCGACACCGTGGCCGCGGTGCGCGAGGCCGTCGGGCCGGGCGTCGATCTCCTCATCGAGGTGCACCGCCGCCTGGCGCCGATGCACGCGGTACGCGTGGCGCGCCTGCTCGAGCCGTTCGATCCGTTCTGGTACGAGGAGCCGGTCTCCGCCCGCGATCTCGGCGCGCTCGCCGAGTGCCGCCGGAACATCCGCGTGCCGATCGTCACCGGCGAGGAGCTCTACACGCGCTACGAGTTTCGCGAGGTGTTCGAGCGCCGCGCGGCCGACATCATCAATCCCGACGTCTGCAACGTCGGCGGCATCGACGAGCTGCGCGCCATCGCCGCCATGGCGGAGGCGTATCACGTCGTCGTCTCGCCGCACAACTACAACAGCACGACGGTGGGGCTGGCCGCCACGCTGCACGTGTCGGCCGCCATCCCGAACTTCCTCATCACCGAGTACTTCGTGAACTTCGAGCCGCGCGGCCTCGAGGTCGCCGTACCGCCGTTGCGTGTGGAAGCCGGCTACATCGCGCTGCCGCGTACCCCCGGCCTCGGCATCGACCTGGACGAGGAGGCGCTGGCGCGCCACGCGTATCGCGAGTTCCCGCCGCGCACGATACCCACACCCGCCGAGGAGGGGCCGTAGTGCGCTTCGGGACGTTCTTCTTCTTTCAGGCCGTGCCGTGGCTCACCCACGCGGAGGTGGTCCACCGCGAGCTCGAGCAGATGGAGTGGACGGAGGAGCTCGGCTTCGACGAGATCTGGCTCACCGAGCATCACTTCATCGACTACGGGCTCGCCGTCGACCCCGCCACGCTGGCCGCGGTGGCCGCCTCGCGGACGCGCCGGGTGCGCATCGGCCTCGCCGCCGCCATCCTGCCCTTCCACCATCCGCTCCGGCTGGCGGAGCAGACGGCGCTGGTGGACGTCGTCTCCGAGGGACGGCTGGACGTCGGCGTGGGCCGGGGCAACCGTCCCGCGGAGTTCCGGGGATACAACGTGCCGCAGCAGGAGAATCGCGAGCGCTTCGAGGAAGCGGTCACGATCCTGACGCGGGCATGGACGGAGGAGCGGTTCTCGCACGCCGGCCGCTTCTTCACCGTGACCGACGCGCGCGTGATGCCGCGCCCGTGGCAGAAGCCGCATCCGCCGCTCTACCAGGTCTGCGGCAGCAAGGAGAGCATCGAGGCCACCGCCGCGCGCGGCTGGCCGATGCTCAACTCCGTGCTGCGCGGCAACGCCGAGCAGCAGCTGGTCACCAATCGCGACCTGTACGTCGCGGCACTGCGCGCGGCCGGCCGCACCGAGGCCGACATCGCGGCCCTGCTCGCCGACTGGGGCGTCTCGCGCCAGATCTACGTGGCCGCCACCGACGCGCAGGCGCAGGCGGAAGCGCGCGACGCCGAGATGTGGTACCAGGAGTCGTTCCGCCGCTTCGTGCTGCCCGACCGGATCGAGGACGCCCACCCGAGCCTGCAGCCGCACTTCCGCCAGCTCGCCGAGCGGCTCGCGAAGATCAGCTGGGACGATCTCGTCCGCGAGACCGTGGCCTTCGGCTCGCCGGAGACGGTCACACGGAAGCTCGCCGCGATGCGCGCGGCCGGCGTCGGCCACGTGCTGTGCTGGATGAACTTCGGCGGCCTCGCGCAGGACAAGATCCGCCGCTCGATGGAGCTCTTCGCGCGTGAGGTGATGCCGGCGCTGCGCTAGGCCGTCGCGGGCGCGGCGAGATTGGCGACGATCGCGGTCAGCTCGGCTGGATCCACCGGCTTCGGGACGTGCATGGTGAAGCCGGCGTTCAGCGCCTGCATGCGATCCTGCACGCGACCATACGCGGTCAGCGCGACCGCCGGCGTGCGCCCGCCTTCCTCGGCGGGCAGTGCGCGCACCGTCCGGATCAGCGAGTAGCCGTCCTGATGCGGCATCTCGATATCCGAGACGAGCACGTCGGGACGCCACTGCTGGAACATCTGCATGGCGTCGGCGGCGGAGCGCGACACGCGCACCTCCGCGCCCGCCGACGACAGAATCGTCGTTCCGAGGTCGAGCGCATCCGCATCGTCGTCGACGAGCAGCACGCGCACGCCGTGCAGATCGGCGACGCCGGAGGCCGGCCGATCGTCGGCCTCGCGCTCCGTGCGCACATCGCGCGCGCCAGACCGATCGGCGCGGGCCAGCGGCAGCCGGACGACGAAGGTGGCGCCCTTGTCGGCGCCGTCGCTCTGCGCGCTCAGCGAGCCGCCGTGCAGCTCCACGAGATGCTTGGCGAGCGCCAGCCCTAGGCCGAGTCCCGCGTGCGCGCGCGTGGGGGAGCTGTCGGCCTGGCGGAATCGATCGAAGATATACGGCAGCACGGCCGCGTCGATGCCGCGACCGGTGTCGGTGACCACGATCTCCGCGTGCGCCTCCGTGCGCCGCAGCCGCACGCTGACGCGCCCGCCCGTCGGCGTGAACTTCACCGCATTCATCACGAGGTTCCAGACGATCTGCTGCAGGCGGCTCGGGTCGCCGACAACGGTGCCCGGGCCGGCGGAGAGCGAGGCCTCGAGGCGGATGTCCCTGGCCGCGGCCGCCGGGCGCACGGCATCGAGGGCGCCCTCGACGATCGCTGTCAGCTCCACCGGCCGGACATCGAGCCGCATCTTGCCGGCCACGACACGCGAGACATCCAGAAGGTCGTCGATCAGCTGCACCTGCGCGTCGGCCTGGCGCACGATGACGTCGACCGCCCGGGCCGCCGACTCCGGATCGAGCCCACCGCTCTGGAGCATGCGCGCCCAGCCGTAGACGGCATTGAGCGGCGTGCGCAGCTCGTGCGACAGCACCGCCAGGAACTCGTCCTTGGCGCGGTTGGCCTCGGCGGCTTCCGCCGCGCGCCTCTCCACGAGCGCGGCCGCGTCGACGAACGCGCGCCGCATGTCCTCGACCTCCGCCACGCTGGCCGGGGCACCGGGCTGCATGCCGCCTCCCTCGCCGAACGTCCGGGCGCGCGCAGCGAGGGCAGCGATCGGCGTGGTGATGCGCCGGCCGATGAGCGTCGCGAGGAGGAGCGCGCCCACGATCAGCGCGGTCCCGCCCGTCAGCACCGTGACGAACGACCGGTACAGCGGCGCGTCGACCGACTCGATCGGGATGCCGATGCCGATGCCCCAGCCGGTCACGGGCGATCGCGCGAACGCGGTGTAGACCGGTCGGCCTTCGAGCGTGCGAGTCATGGCCCAGCCTTCGGCCCCGCTGCGGTCGAGCAGCGCGACGAAATCCTCGGAGATCGACTTCCCGATGAACTGCTCCGCGCTGCTCGTGCGGGCCGCGATCGTCTTTCTCGGGTCGAACACGGACGCCACCCAGTCGGAGGCAATCCGCTGCCGGCCGAGCACGTCGAGCAGCGACGTCGGCTTGAGGCTGGCGGTCAGGACGTATGTCAGCGCGCCACCGCGGATCACGGGCACCCGGACGGGGATCGCGTGCTGGCCGATGACGGCGCCATACGTGACGTTACCGACGACGGGCCGGCGGGTGGCGACGAGCGCCTCGACGCTGGCGCGGTCGAAGGCCTTCGGCAGCGCTCCGCCCAGCGGGCGGATGGTGTTCACCACCTGCTGACCGTCCGGTGCGATCAGCACGACGTTGAACCACTCCGGTCGGCTCTGCACGACCCGGCGTGCCTCGACATAGAACGCGCGGAGGTCCGCGTCGTCGAGCGTGCGAGAGGTCGCCAGCGCCTCCAGCACAGCGATGGACGCGTCCAGCGCCTCGTCGACGGTGTTGATCATGGCGCGGGCCGTCTCGACGGCGCCGCGCTCCACGTCGGCTCGCTGCTGGCGGCCGAACATGGCGACCACCGTCGCCGCAAAGACGATCATGGGGACGAGGACGGCCAGCACGAGGATGACCAGGTGCGCTCGGAGCCTCATGGATCGCGTGCATTGTCACACATTTCGGGCTATCGTCTTGCCGCAAGGAGGCCGCCGATGACCATCCGTCTCTACGACCCGACCGCGCAGCCGCGCGCGGTCGATGCAAAGCTCGCGTCCCGCCTCACCACGCTGGCCGGCAAGCGCGTGGGCATTCTCGACAACGGCAAGGCGAACGCGGGCACGCTCATGCTCGCGGTGGCGAAGGTGCTGCAAGAGCGCTACGGCGCCGGCGAGATCGTCAAGCGCAACAAGCCGGTCGCCGGTCCACCGGCTCCCGAGATCCTCGAGGCGCTGTCACACTGTGACCTCGCGCTCGTCGGGAGCGCTGACTGAGGGTCCTGCACGTCGTGGAGTATCCACGGCTCAATCATGCTGGAGCAGCGCGGCGTTCCGACCGCGACCATGGGGACCTTCGAGTTCGAGGCGCTCGCCCGCCTGGAGGCGAAGAACCGCGGGATCGAGGACCTGCCGCTGGCGCTGGTCCCGCATCCGCTCGGCGGCATCCATGAGGACGAGGTCCTGCGCAAGGCGGATCTCGCGATCGAGTCCGTCCTGAAGGCGCTGACGCGCGCATGAGCCGGGGGCCGGCGGCCGCCACCTTCGACTTTACCGGCGCGTACGAGGAGATCGACGCACACTACCAGGAGCGCGGCTGGACGGACGGCCTGCCGATCGTCCCGCCCACCGAGGCGCGCGTGCGCGCCTTTCTGGCGGAGACCGAGCGCGATCCGCACGAGATCATCGGGACGCTGCCGCCGCGCCAGGGCGAGGCCACCGTCGAGAAGATCGCGGTCAACGCCGTGATGGCCGGGTGCCGTCCCGAGTACTTTCCGGTCATCCTGGCCGGCATCGAGGCGCTCGCCGATCCGCTCTTCAACCTCGACTCCGTGCAGGCCACCACGCATCCGGTGGCGCCGCTGCTCGTCGTCAACGGTCCCATCGCGCGGGAGATCGGCCTCAACGCCGGATACAACGCGTTCGGTCAGGGCGTTCGCGCGAACATCACCATCGGCCGCGCGGTGCGGCTGGTCCTGATGAACGTCGGTGGCGGCCTGCCTGGCTCCGGCGACCGCGCGACGCAGGGCAGCCCCGCCAAGATCGCGTACTGCGTGGCCGAGAACGAGGCGGACAGTCCGTGGGAGCCGCTGCACGTCGAGGCGGGGCTCGCCCCCGACGTGAGCACGGTCACCGCGTTCGGCTGCGAGGGGCCGCACAACATCCAGGACCACTACAGCAACACCGGTCTCGGCGTGCTGCACACGGTGGCCGGCGCCATGGGCCAGGCCGGCAGCAACAACCTGCTCGGGCGCGGCTGGCCCCTGCTCTCGCTTGGCCCAGAGCACGCGGCCACCATCGCGCGCGACGGCTTCAGCAAGCAGAAGGTCAAGCAGTTCCTGTTCGACCACGCGCGCTTTCCGCTCTCGCGGCTGGGCGCCGAGTACCGCCGGTACCAGGTGGAGCGGCAGCACGTCCGCGACGCCGACGACACGCTGGTGCCGATCGTCCGCAGCGCCGAGGACATCAGCGTCATCGTCGTGGGCGGCGCCGGCAAGCACTCCGCGTGGCAGCCGACCTTTGGCGACGGCACTCGCCCGACTCGCCGGGTCATCGCGCGACGGAGCACGCGGGGATCGGCCCGCTAGCCCGCCGTGAGTTCTGGCTGCACGTGCCGTCCGGCAAGCTCTGGGCGTTCGAGCTGAGGGACGACGTGGTCGTCGCGCACGCGGGTCCGTTCGCCGCGCGCGTCTTCGACGCCGTCCGGGCCGATCAGCTCGCATACGACGCCGATGCGGCGACGCTTGACTGGGCGCGTCAGCACCGGGGCGAGTTCGAGCGCTACGCCGGCGGCACCACCCCGGCCGCCGCCGCGGAGCCCGCGCCGGGTCGCGTGTCCGACGAGACGCTGGCCGCGCTCCTCGCCGACGCCCGGCGCGCGACGGGCGCCGAGGCCGGCACCGTCTTTCTTCGCGAGGGCACCACGCTTCGGTTCGCTGCCTCGTACAACGACGTGCTGGAGACGCGACTCGGCCACCAGGCCGCGCGCCAGCAGCTCACGACGTACGGCCTGCCGCTGAACGAGCGGAGCATCGCGAGCTACGTCGCGCTCACCCACACGCCGGTCAACATCGCGGACGCGTACGAGATCTCGGCGAGCGCGCCGTACGCATTCAACCCGGCGTGGGACCGCCGCAACGACTATCGCACGCGCGCGATCCTGGCCATGCCGCTGCGCAACGCGGACGGCCACGTCTTCGGTGTGCTGCAGCTCATCAACGCTCCCGCCGGCTTCGACGAGGACCTCGTGCGTCGGACCGGCTCGCTCCTCGCCGACTGGGCGCCCCGCCTCGGGCGCCAGCGCTGAACAGGAGGCCCCGCATGCCGACCACGACCCGGATCGACATCGAGCCCATCGCCGGCGCTCTCGGCGCCGAGCTTGGCGGCGTCGACCTCGCGGCCGATCTCGACGACGCCACGGTGGCCCGGATCCGCCAGGCGCTGCTCGATCATTGCGTGATCTTCTTCCGCGACCAGCGTCTCGATGCCGAGCAGCAGAAGCGGCTGGCGCGGCGCTTCGGCGAGATCTTCATCCATCCGAACTACTACGGCACCCAGCTCGATCCCGAGATCGTCGAGATCCGGCGCGAGCCCGGCGACACGAAGGTCGTCGGCGAGGACTGGCACACCGATACGACGATGGTGCCGGAGCCACCGATGGGCGCCATCCTGTACGCGCTCGAGGTCCCGCCGTACGGCGGCGACACGCTGTTCGCCAACCAGTACCTGGCCTACGAGACGCTGTCCGACGGCATGAAGCGGCTCCTCGGCGGGCTGCGCGCCGTCCACAGCGACCGCATGGTGGCCGGCCCCGGTGTGAACAACGCCGGCCGCACCACCAAGGCGCGCGCGGATGCCGACTGGCGCGAGACGGTGAACGTGCATCCGGTGGTGCGCACGCATCCCGAGACGAAGCGCAAGCTGCTCTACGTCAACTACTCCTACACCGTCGGCTTCGAGGGCATGACGGAGGAGGAGAGCCGGCCACTGCTCACCTACCTGCTCGAGCACGGACACCGGCCGGAGTTCACGTGCCGCTTCCGCTGGACGGCGGGCGCGGTGGCGTTCTGGGACAATCGCTGCGTCAAGCATCTCGCCGTGAACGACGCCCAGCCGTTCCGGCGGCTCATGCGCCGCGTCCAGATCGCGGGCGACAAACCGTATTGATGACGTGGGGGCCACGGGATGGCCCCCACACGCCCAAACGGTCGCCGCGACCCGGCGTCGCGGTGGCGCGTCTCGACTCCACGTCGTGACGGGAGTGAAGGCGACTACGTCGGGCGGTGGCAGCGCACCGGGTACGTCAGAACGAGCCGGTCCGTCGGGTACGCGACGCGCGGGTCGAAGCAGCCGACGACGCGCGGTAGCGGGTCCTCGATGGCGTTGACGTCGCGTCCGCGCTGCAGCTCGAGGTGAACGTGCTCGAAGCCCGGACTCGCGCGTTGTCCCGAGATCCCGACCGCGCCGATCCGGTCGCCGCGCCGGACGGTGTCGCCGACGCGCACCGCGATCGCGGAGAAATGGCAATACACGGTGCGGAGACTGTCGTACTCGTGATCGATGACGACGATCAGCCCGCAGGGATAGCCGTTGTCGCGCGCCACCGTCACGCGTCCGTCGGCGGCAGCGAGCACATCGTCGCCGAGCCGGCCGGCCACGTCGAGGCCGCGGTGGCGTCGGAAGAGCGGATAGCCCTCCGAGCCTGACCAGTCACCGAAGCCGGTGTGAATGCGCGGCGTGCCATCGCGTGGCGGGATGATCGCGCGGATCACGTGCGTCAGCGGCAGCACGACCACGACGACGAGGGCGACGACATTCACGACGACGGGCCAGAGCGGCTGGAGACCGTCCCCGGGTCGGCGGCGATACAGCCGGGCGAGCGCCCGCACGAACAACGCCACGACGAGCGCGCCGCCCGCGGCGGCCAGGATGGGGGACGCCCATCGAGGTCCGCGCTGCGCGGCGGCCCAGCCCGCCGCGGCGACCAGCACCAGGGCGGCGAGCGGCCAGCTCTTCCGAAGGAGCGGTCGTGCGATCAGACGCCGGACGGCATTCGCGTCGCGCATGGCGCCGCGCGCAGGATACCCGGTCGCGGCGGCGTCGCGTCGTTGACAACGCCCTCCACTATAGTGGACAGTACGTCCTCTATGCGGGAACCGCTCCGTGTCGCCGCCCGGGAGGACATCAACGCGCGTCTCGCCCGGCGCGTTCGCGGCCTGCGCGCCGAGCGCGGCCTGAGCCTCGACGCGCTCGCCTCCACGTGCGACGTCAGCCGCTCGATGATCTCGCTCGTCGAGCGCGGGGAGAGCAGCCCGACCGCCGTGGTGCTGGAAAAAATCGCCTCCGGCCTGGGCGTCTCGCTCGCCACGCTCTTCGACGACGCGACGGCTCCACCCAGCCCCGTCGCGCGTCACGCCGACCGGATGCCGTGGCGCGATCCCGGCTCGGGGTACGTGCGGCGCAACATCTCACCCGCCAGCTATCCCTCGCCCATCCAGATCGTGGACGTCGTCCTGCCGCCGGGCGCGCGCGTCGCCTACGAGACCGGCGCGCGCGAGGTCGGAATCCAGCAGCAGGTCTGGGTGCTGAGCGGCGCCATCGAGGTGACGCTGGGCCGTGTGAGGCACCGCCTGGCGACGGACGACTGTCTCGCCATGCGGCTCGACGCGCCGAGCGCGTTCCGTAATCCCAGCCGCAAGCCCGCGCGCTACGTCGTCGTCATCGTCAGCGAGCGCGCGGGCGCGTCCAGGAGGTGAGCGTGGCCGACGAGATCCGCATCCGCTGTCTCGATCCGATCGGCGAGCGCGAGATCCAGGGGCTCGGTGACGTGTTGATCGACTGCGTGGAGGGCGGCGCGTCGGTCAGCTTCATGCTGCCGATGACGCGCGCCAAGGCCGACGCCTTCTGGCGCAGCGCGGCCGCGAGCGTCGCGCGCGGCGAGCGCCTGGTCCTGGCCGCCGAGGACCCGGCAGGCGCGATCGTGGGGACCGTGCAGATCATCCTCGCGCAGCCGGAGAACCAGCCACACCGGGGCGACCTCGCGAAGATGCTCGTCCACCGGCGCGCACGCCGGCGGGGCATCGGCGGCGCCCTGCTCGCCGCCGCCGAGCGCAGCGCGCTGGCGGCCGGCAAGAGCCTGCTCGTGCTCGACACGGCGAGCGACGACGCCGAGCGCCTGTACGGGCGGGGCGGCTGGCAGCGCTGCGGCGAGATTCCCGACTATGCGCTGCTGCCGGGCGGGGCGCCCTGCGCCACCACGATCTACTTCAAGTTCTTGCGTCGCTGAGCGCGTTTGCGCTGCGCCGCCTTCGCGCCTTCCTTGCCGAGCGCGGTGCGCGTCTTCTTCGGCAGGTGCGCGAGGGTCCGTTTCCGCTTCGCCGCCGCCGCGGCCTTCTTGATGTTCCGGCGCGCGGCCGCCCGCTGCCTGGCTGTGGCCATGCGCGACTCCTACTGGTACACGACGACGCTGCGCTTCACCTCGCCCGCGACCATCGCGTCGAAGGCGCCGTTCAGCTCGTCGAGGCCGACGCGGCGAGAGATGAGCTCGTCCAGCTTGTACTTGCCGTCCATGTAGAGATCGATCAGCATCGGGACGTCGGTGCGCTGCCGTCCGCCGCCGAACGACGTTCCCGTGAGCACGCGCTGCTGCAGGAACAGCGTGGGATCGATCGACACGCGGGTCCCGGCCGGGCTCACGCCGACGATGACGCAGGTGCCGCCGCGATGCGTGGCGAGCAGCGCCTGCTCGATGGTCTTCTGCGTCCCCACCACCTCGAACGCGAAGTCCACGCCTCCCATGCCGCTCAGCTTCTGCACCTCGGCCACGGGATCGGCCTTCGAGGCGTCGACGACGTGGGTGGCGCCGAACTCCTCCGCCCACTGCAGCTTCTGCTTCATGACGTCGACGGCGATGATCTTGCCGGCGCCCACCATCCGGGCGGCCTGGATCGTGTTCAGGCCGACGCCGCCGCAGCCCCAGACGGCGACGCTGGCACCCGGCGGGACCTTGGCACGATTGAACACCGGCCCCGCGCCGGCCAGCACGCCGCAGGAGACCAGGCACACGACGTCCAGCGGCGCGTCCTTGCGGATCGGAATGACGCTGGGCTCGGGCAGGACGGTGTGCGTCGCATACCCCGCCACCTGGAGGAACACGTGGAGCGGCACGCCGTTGCTGCTCTGCAGGCGGCTGGTCCCGTCGAGCATGAACCAGCGCGGCTTGTCACGCAGCGCGCACATCGTCGGCTGCCCGCCGATGCAGTAGGCGCAGTGGCCGCACGATGGGATGTACGAGGAGCAGACGTGATCGCCTGGCTTCACGCTCTCCACGGCGGCGCCGATCTTCTCCACCACGCCCGAGGCCTCGTGACCGAGCACGACCGGCAACGGGTGCGGATAGTCGCCGGTCATGACGTGCAGGTCGCTGTGGCAGACGCCATTGGCGACCCAGCGCACGCGCACCTCGTGCGGGCCGGGCTCCATGACCTCCACGTCCTCGACCGTGAGCGGCTTCTTCGCCTCGTGCAGGATGGCGGCTCTGGCGCGCATACCTCAGCGCCCCGCCGCGGCGTCCGCCTTCGCGAAGTCGGTGTCGGAGAAGCTGTAGAGCCTGGCTCCGCCCATGAAGATCTGCGCGGCGACCTCGCGCGGCACGCGCTTCATCAGGTTCGACGACACGTTGGGGAAGTTCGAGTCGAAGTGCGGATAGTCGGTGGAGATGCACATCCGGTCGCCGCCGATCAGCGACGCGGTCGCCTCGATCTCCGGCTCGCTCCCCTCCACTGCCGCCCAGCAGTTGCGCCGGAAATACTCCCTCGGCGTGAGCGACAGGTACGGCGCGTGCGACTCGCGGTATTGCGGGTAGTCCCATTCGATGCGCGACAGCAGCCCGGGCACCCACGAGTTCTGCGCCTCCAGGAA
>DATAOC010000056.1:0-40690 GCA_036265915.1 Candidatus Methylomirabilota bacterium
CTCGATCTGGCGACCGGCGAGCGCGCGCTCGACGACCTTGCGCACGCTCACGCTGTCGTCGATGACCAGGACCTTGGGCATGGCCTATCTCTCCTCGTCGGTCGGTTTCGCGGCGGCCTCCAGCAGCTGGGAGACCGTCCGCGTGATGGTCCTCGGGACATTGGTGAGGTCCCGAGGATCGGACGGGATGAAGCAGAACTTCCCACCGCGGTCGCGATGTGACGCTGACAGCAGCGACTGGAATGCCGTCTCCCCCGTGGTGTTGCCCAGCTCCGCGTGAACGATGCGGCCGCTGTCGAATGCGATCATGCCGCCGCCCGTTGGAAGCACGAGCAGCAGCCGCCCCGTCTTGCCGCCTGTTGCGATGGCCTGGGCCAGCGCCTGCAGGTCGAGGCTGCCGAGCGCGCCCTGGAACGTCCGCATGGCACCGTTGAGGCCGACCGACTCGAGCTCGGTGAGCGGTGGTGGCGGCGGCGCCGCGCCCCTGGCCACCGTCGGTGCCGGTGCCGCCGAGGGCGCGGCTGCAGGCGGCGGCGCGGTCGGCGCCGGGGCCGGCGAGGCGAGGACGGTCGGCACCGGCGGCACGAGTGGCGGTACCGCGGCCGGCGCCTGCGCCACCGTCGGCGACCGCACCGTCACCCGCGGCGTCGAGGACTGAGGCGCGGGAGCCGGAGGCGTCGTGGCCTCGCTCTCGCGGCGCATCAGGTGGATCACCCGCGTTGCAATCGCCTGCCCGATGAGACCGTCGGGAATGACGAGATCGATTCCGAGCTCCGCGCTCTGTGCCGGCGTGACGTCGTTGGCCACGAGCACGAAGCGAATCGCCTTCATCGACGGGTCGGCCCGCAGGATCGCGCACAGCTCGCGGCCATCCATGTCGCCGACCTGAGCGCGGCTCACGATGACCTCCTGGCGGTTCCACTCGAGCATCGTGAGCGCGAACGAGGCGCTCGGGGCCATGGCCGTCTGGGCGCCGCCGGCCGCGAGCGCGTCGGCGACGCCGGCGGCGCGGCTCGAGTCCGGGTCGACGACGAGGACCTTCATCGGCGGATCACCGAGGTGACGAGCGAGACGAACGTCTGCTCCTCGACCGGCTTGGTCACGTAGTGCTCGACACCGAGCTGGCGCGCAAGCGCGACGTGCTTGTCGCCGGCGCGCGTCGTCAGCACGATGATCGGCAGCTTTCGCGTCGCGGGCCGCCGCCTCAGATCGTCGATCAGCTCGTAGCCGTTCACGCGCGGCATCTCGAGGTCGGTGATGACGAGGTCGAACTCGGCCGCCGTCACTCGGGTGATCGCATCGGCGCCGTCGGCGGCGGTGGTCACCTCGAAGTTGGCCTTTTCGAGCATCTGGCCGACGAAGCGGCGCACGCTGATCGAGTCGTCCACCAGCAGCACGCGTGCGCGCGCCGGACCCGCCGCGACCGCCATCGCCGGGCTCGCCACGGCGGTGGGCCCGCCGTCGCCGGCACGCGTCCGCGCCGCGACCGCTTCGGCGACGGCTACCGCGTCGAGCAGCAGCACGACCCGACCATCCGCGGTGACGGTCGCTCCGGAGTACGGGCCGGCGCCCTCGAGAAATGCGCCGAGCGGCTTGATGACGATGTCCTGCTTGTGCAGCAGCTCGTCGACTTCCACCCCGAGCAGCCGCCCGGCCGCGCGGAGGATCAGGACGGGCCGCCGCGCGCCACGGGGCGAATCCGGCAGCCCGAGCACCGCGGCCAGGCTCACGAGGTCCACCATGTCCGCGCCGACGGCGAGCAGGTCGCCGCGAGGGCCGTGCTCCAGACGGTCAGGCGTGAGCGCGGTGACGACGTGGACCGCGTTGAGGGCAACGGCGAGCGTCTCTCCGGCCACGCGGACCATCAGCGCCTCGGACACGAGAACGGTGAGCGGCAGCCGCAGGGTGAAGCGCGTCCCGGCGCCGACCGTGCTCGCCACGTCGATCTCGCCGTTCAGCCGCCGGACGTTCGTGCGCACCACGTCCATGCCGACGCCGCGGCCGGACGCCGTCGTCACCGCGGCCGCGGTGCTGAAGCCCGGAAGGAAGATGAGCTCGAGCGCCTCGCGGTCGGTGAGGCTGGCGGCGTCCTCGGGCCGGATGAAGCCGCGCGCGACGGCGCGCCGGCGGACCAGGTCGGGATCGATGCCGCGCCCGTCGTCGGAGACCTCGAGCACGACCGCACTGCCGTGATGCGCCGCGGACAACGTGACGGTACCGGCAACCGGCTTGTCGAGCGCACGGCGCTCGTCGGCCGACTCGATGCCGTGACCGACGGCGTTCTGAACGAGGTGCAGCAGGGGGTCCACGATCTGCTCGATGACCGAGGTGTCGAGCTCGACCGTCTCGCCCCGTGTCTCGATCTGGACCACCTTGCCGGCCGCGCGCGCCGCCTCCTTGCCCTGCCGGACGAAGCGGCTGAAGAGATTACCGATCGGCACCAGCCGCGCGCGCCCGATCTCGCCGCGCACGGCATTGGTGAGGCGATGGACGTGCGCGATGTCGTCGCGGAGCGCGCGGTTCACCGCCACCAGCTCGGCCTGCAGCTCGGCGATGTCCGAGGCGATCTCCGCGATGCTGCGCGCGAAGATCCCCGCGTCGTCGTACCGGTCGAACTCCAGCTCCGCGAACATCTCCGACACGGACGGCGCGCCCGCGGCGCCGGGCGCCGCGGGCGGTCCCGGGGCGGCCGCGGCTGGTCGGGGAGCGAACTGGTGGCGCTCGAACTCCGCCACCGCCTGGCCGAGCCGGGCGCGGCTGGCAAAGAGCGCCGCCGACACGCGATCGAGCTCGTCAAGCCTGCGGTCCACGCGACTGCGACTGGTGATGAGCTCGCCCACCAGGTCCATCAGCGCGTCGAGCCGCTCGAGGTTGACGCGGATCGTCTGCCGCGGCGGGCGCCGCGCAACGCTGTTGCTCGAGCCACGGCCCGGCGCCGCCGCCGCGGGCCTGGTCGTCACGGCGGACGCCGCCGTGACAGGCGACACGGACGCCGGCGCTGCGGCGGCGGTGACCGGCGGCGGGCTCGATGACTCCCCCATCGCCTGCGCCGACGACGAGGCCAGCAGGCGCTCGAGCCGCGCGCGCGTGTCGTCGGCCAGGGCGGTGATGCAGGCGGCGGGATCGGGTGCCAGCCCGAGCATCAGCTTGAGGACATCGGCGGTGGCGAACAGCGTCTCGATCGCGGAGGGCGTGAGGGCCGCCTCGCCTTCGCGCACGGCGACGAGCAGATCCTCGGCGCGGTGCGCAAGCTCGCCGACGCGGACGCAGCCGACGACGTACGCCGCGCCCTTGATCGTGTGCATGGACCGGAACAGCCGCGCGAGGTCGTCCTCGCCGCCGCCCCGCTCGAGCGCCAGCAGCGCGGCCGCTATCGTGTCGAGATGCTCGGCCGCCTCGGGGACGAAGTACGATGCCACATCGGCGCTGGCGGCGAAGAACGCGGCGAGCTCGCGTCGCGTGGGATCGTCGGCGGCGCGCGGGATCTCGACAGGGGCGATCGTCGTCGCGCTCACCGGAGGCGGCGCGCCGACGGCGACGGCGTCGAGCGCCTCCTTCAGCGTGGCGACGAGCGCTCCCAGGCGATCGCGATCGAATGGGCGGACGGCGAGCAGACCTTCCAGCTCCAGCGCCAGCTCGGCGACGCGGGGAAACCCGTGGAGCGCCGCGGCCCCTTTCAGGCGGTGCGTGATGACGAACAGGGCGTCCAGCTCGCCCCGTGTCGCCGCCTCCGCGCCATCTTCGAGCGCCGCGACGGTCTCCCATGCCTCCATCAGAAAGACGGAGCGCAGGAACTCCTGGTCGGCCGGCTCGACCATGGCCGGCTAGGTGGTCGCCAGCTTGAACCGCGACAGGCTGCGGGTGAGCTCGTCGGCGACCTTGGCAAGGTCGTCGACCGTGCGCCGCGTCTGCAGCACCGCCTGTTCGGTGTGCACGGCGACCTGAGCGATCGAGCGCATGGCGGCGGCGACGCCGTCGGCGCCGCGAACCTGTTCCTGGGTTACCCCGGAGATCTCCTCGGCGAGCTCGGCCGACGTGCGGGAGATGCCGGCGATCTGCTTGAGGTTCTCCTCCGTCTTGATGGTCACCTGGTAGCCGGCCTCGACTTCGCGCGTGCCTTCCTCCATCGCCACCACCGCTTCCTGCGTCTCCGTCTGGACGGAGCGGATGAGCCCCGCGATGTCCTTGGTGGCGTGCGCGGCACGCTCGGCCAGCTTCCGGATCTCGTCGGCGACCACGGCGAACCGTGCGCCGTACTCGCCGGCGCCGGCCGCCTCGATGGCGGCGTTGAGCGCCAGCAGGTTGGTGTGCGAGGCGATCTCCTCGATGGTGTCGACGATGTTCGAGATCTCGAGCGAGCGGTCGCCGAGGCTCTTGATCTTCTTGGAGATCACCTGCACCTCGCCGCGAATGCGCTGCATGCCGGCCAGGCTGTTGCGCACCGCCTCCTCACCGCGCGTGGCCGCCTGCAGCGTTTGCCGCGCGGCGGTGGCGGCGGAGCCCGCGTTCGAGGCGACCTGGCGCACCGAGCGCGACATCGTCTCCACCTCGCGGCTCACCGTGGTCGCCTCGCGCGCCTGCGCCTCGGCGCCGCGGGCCATCTGCTCGGTGGCGCCCAGCATCTCGTTGGCGCTCGACGCCACCCGGGTGGCCGCGTGGCGGACGTCCACGAGGAGCGTGCCGATCTCCTCCACCATCACGTTGACGGCGTCGACGACGTTGCCGAGTACATCGGGGGTCACCTCACCGCGGCGCCGGAGGTCGCCCTGCGCGATCTCGGTCACGGTCTCGAGGAAGGTCGTGATGTTGCGCTGCAGCTCCTCGCGACGCCGGCGCTCCTCGTCGCGCTCCGCCTCCGTGGTCACGTGCGAGCGGAGGCGGACCACCGTGTCGTTGAAGGTTCGCGCCAGCTGACCGATCTCATCCCGGGACCGCACCGCGATTGTCTGCGAGAGGTCGCCGCGGCCGACGTGCTCGGCCACCCTGACGATGTCGTGGATCGGGCGGGTGAACCGCCGCGCGAAGATGGCGCCCGAGGCGACCGCTACCAGCGCCACGCCGCCGAACACGGCGAACAGGAACCATCCCGACTGCCGGGCCGCGGCCTCGATGATCGCCTTGTTCATACCGACGCGGACCGTACCCAGCTGGCCGCCGAGCATCGGGACGCCGACGTCGATGATGGACTGTGGCGCTCCGGTCACAGGGTGCTGGTAGACGATCTCCCGCACCTGCTTCAACGCGTCGCCGGGGACCAGGTTCTTGTCGATGAGGTCGGGCGGCACCACGGGATGGAACGTGTGCGCGATGAGGCGTCGCTGCGGGTCATACACCATCACGTAATGCACGCCGCTGATCGAGACGAACTGGTCGATGAGGGCCTGCACCGTCGATGCGTCGCGGGTCAGGATGAGATCGACGCCAGACGACGCGAGACTGTTCGCGATCGCCGTCCCCTTCGACGTGAACTCCTCCGTCATCCGGTCCTCGAGAGTGCGGACGGAGACGTACCAGGTGATGGCCGCCAGCGGCACCAGCACCACGGCGAGGAACAGGATCATCTTTGGCAGCAGGCCGAATCGCAGGCGCACTCGTCTCATGACCGCCCCCTACACCGAAATGGCCGACGACCAGTCGGCAATCGGAACCCAGCGTCCGCCGTCGACGCGCGTGAAATAGACCGAGTCGAGCCCCTGGTGGCGCTCGGGGCCGAACGTCAGCGGCGCTCCGATACCGAGGTCGAAATTCCGGAGCGATTCGAGCGCCTGCCGGAAAGCGGCCCGGGACGGCTGCGGCCCCATCCGCTGCAGCGCCTCCACGATGACCTTCGCGTTCACGAAGCCCTCCAGCGAGATGAAGCTGTAGCGCTGCACCGCGTAATTCGGGTCGCGAAGCGCCTCGGGCACCGGCGGGTTGTGACGATCCATGAGCAGGCGGTACTCGGCCACGCCCGGCAGGCTCACGTCGTCGTAGCTCGGCACCACCTGCGAATTGAT
This sequence comes from Candidatus Methylomirabilota bacterium, assembly GCA_036265915.1. Taxonomy (GTDB): domain Bacteria; phylum Methylomirabilota; class Methylomirabilia; order Rokubacteriales; family CSP1-6; genus AR12. Next base: position 5,997 of record DATAOC010000056.1, read on the forward strand.
GAGCGCGCGCGTATAGTCGCGTCCCGTCTCCTTGCCGTGCCGGGCCAGGATCGCGAGCATCGCGTCAGAGCCGACAAACGACAGGTTCGAGATCGGCACCGTCCAGCCGGCGTCTCGCGCCGTCCGGACGAACGCCCCGCACCCTTGATAGGCGCCCGTGCACAGCACGACGTCCACGCCGGCCCGCCGCAGCGCGTTCACGGCGGGCGTCATGTCGTCCGTGAACTTCGCGCCGCGCGGGTACGTGGCCTCGGCGAGGATCTGGGCGCCGTGCGCGGCGAGCCCGCGCGCGACACCGTCGGTGCCGCTGCGACCGTAGGCGTCGATCTGGTAGAAGACGCCGAACTTGCGGGCGCCGAGCTGCCAGAACCGGTCGACGAGCGCCATCATCTCCTGCCGGTACGAGGCGCGCACGTTGAAGACCTGATCCGCGTAGGGCGTCTCGCGCTGTGGCTGGGCGCCCGTGAAGTTGCCAACCAGCAGCACCTGCGACTCCGCATACCGCTTGATGACGGGCAGGGCGCGCGTGAGGGTCGGCGTCCCGACGTAGTTCGACAGCAGGAAGACGGGCTCCTTCTCGAGCAGCTGGATCGTGTTCTTCACGCACGGGATCGGCTCGTATCCGTCGTCCAGCGCCACCACGCTGACAGCGCGGCCGTGCACGCCGCCCTTGCCGTTGACGTCGTTGTAGTACGCCTGCGCCCCGCGGTAGAACTCGGCCCCCAGTCCGGCCGCCGTCCCGCGAAACGCCGCGCTCATGCCGATGCGAAGGTCGTTCATCGTCACGCCGGGCGGACCGTCGGACACGGAGCGGGCAGGAACGCCGGCCGGGGCCGGCGGCCGCGACTGGGCCCACGCTCGACCGACTCCGGAGGCAGCGACAGGAACGATTGTTCCCGCGACCAGTCGCAGGAAGCGCCGACGATCCATGGTCAAGCCTCCGAGGCCGGCGGCGTCCAGGACGCGCACAGCGCGCCCAGCAGCCGGCCCGCGTCGAGCAGCGTGGCGAAGTCGCCCCCGTGCGGAATCATTCCTGTCGCGAATTCCGCGCCCGGCCGCGAGTCGTCGGCGGGCGCGTTCGGCACGTCGAACCAGTCGAGCCCGATCACGCGCTCGATCGGCACCGCCGCCTGCAGGCCGCCGGCGGCCACCACGAGAGCCGGACTGCCCGCGGCCACCGGCTGCGGCGTCAGCCCGAGCAGGGGCCGCGCCTCCGCCACGCCGACGACGCTGCCGCGGAGATTGGCGACGCCGAGCAACGGCGCCGGCGCTCCCGGCACCGCCGTCAGCGCCTCGAGCATGACCACTTCCCGCGTCTGCCTCACGTCGACCGCGAACGGGCGGCCGCCGAGCGTGACGACGCAGGCGCGCTGCCGCGGCGGAGCGGCGAGCGGTGTCTCAGGCGCGACATCCGCGGACGAGGCCTGATCATCGGCGGCCGAGGACCGAGCGGCGTCATCGGGCAAAACGCTTCACCATGCTGAGCAGCTGGTCGGACGTGAACGGCTTGGCGAGATACTCGTCGGCCCCCTGCCGCTTGCCCCATACCTTGTCGCTTTCCTGGTTCTTGCTGCTGACCAGGACCACCGGCGTCGACTTCGTTCGGGCGTCCTTGCGCAGGGACCGTAAGATCTCGTACCCGTTCCGCTTCGGCATGACGATGTCGAGCAACAGCACGTCAGGGCGCTCCGTGGTCAGCTTGTCCTCCAGCGCGTCGCCGTCGATGAGCGAGACGACGTCGTGACCGGCCGACTTCAAGATCGACTCCATCAGCTTGAGCTCCGAGTACGCGTCGTCGACCACCATGACCTTCGCCATCGCGCGGACCTCCCTTGGGGACGCGGCGTGCCCGGCCGCGAGGTGCAACGGGGTTGCCACGGCGCCGATGGCCGCCGTGGAGGCTAACAAGGCGTGGGTGCGGCGCGGATTGCCCCGGGCGCCGAGGATGGCGGCTCGCGGCTGCGCCGACGTGGCAGGCGGGGACAGCATGGCGTGCCGATCGGGCCACGGCCCCGCGTGCGCGGAGCCGTGCTGACATACTATTGAGCCATGACGACACTGGACGAGCGGCAGACGCTCGCGCTTTACGAGAAGACCGGCGCGCTCCTCCGCGGCCACTTTCGCCTGACGTCAGGCCTCCACTCGGATATCTACCTGCAGTCGGCGCTGGTGCTGCAGGATCCCGCCCACGCCGCCGCCCTCGGCGCCGCGCTGGCGGCGCAGTTCCGGCGCGAAGCCGTGCAGACGGTGCTGGCCCCGGCCATCGGCGGCATCCTCGTCGCACACGAGGTCGCGCGCGCCCTCGGCGTCCGCGCGCTGTTCAGCGAGCGCGAGGACGGCGTGATGCGGCTGCGACGCGGTTTCACGCTCGCCGCCGCCGAACGCTGCCTCGTGGTCGAAGACGTGATCACCACGGGCGGGTCGACGCGCGAGGTCGTCCGGTGCGTCGAGGATCTCGGGGCAACGGTCGTGGGTGTCGGGTCGCTGATCGATCGCAGCGGCGGCGCGGCCCGGTTCAGTGTCAAGCGCGCCGCACTGGCCACCGTGAGCGCCACCACGTGGCCGCCCGAGGCCTGCCCGCTCTGCAAGGCGGGCGGCGTGGCCGTCAAGCCCGGCAGCCGTACCTGATCCACAGCGCGCTCAGGGCGTGAGCACGCCGTTTCGCGCCATCACGACCACCAGCCAGAGAATCTGCGCGGCGACGAACACGGTGAGGCCGCGCTCACGTCCGCTCCGCACCTGCGTGCGGTACTGCCACCCGCCCGCCGCCACCGCGAGAATCACGAACGCCGTCCCGTCATACCGGTCGAGAACCCCATATCGCGCCGCCAACCCGCCGACCAGTCCCCACAACGCCCAGGCCGCGATCCACGACGCGACGACCGACACCAGGACCGAGGGCCGGGAGCCCGACTTGCCGAGCCGACGCGCGACGGCCACGGTGACGAAGCCGCCGAGCAGGAGCAGGACGGACAGGATCAGCGCCCAGCGGCTCACGCGCCCTCGCGATGCTCGGGCCGCCACCGGAGCAGGCGCCGCTCGAGCTGTTTGATGCCGAGCGCCATGACGATGCCGATCGCGCCGAGCGTGAGCAGCGCGACCATCATGTCGGCGGCGTTCAGCGTCCCCAGTGACTGGATGATCAGGTAGCCGAGGCCGCCGCCGGACTCGCCGCCCAGGAACTCGCCGACGACCACGCCGATGAGCGCGAAGGAGATGGACGGCGTGAGCGAGGCAAAGGTCCACGCGAGCGCCGATGGGACGATTACCGTCCGCACGATGTCCCGCTCACCCGCTCCGAGGAAGCGCGCCGAGTGGATCAGGTCGACGTCGACCGTCCGCACGCCCTGGAAGGTGTTGAAGAAGACGATGAAGAAGACGATCGTCCACGCCAGCACGATCTTGGCCAGGATGCCGAATCCGAACACCATCGTGATGAGCGGCACCAGCGCGATGCGCGGCAGCGAGTTGAAGGCGACGATGTACGGCTCCAGCACGCGCGCGAGGCGGTCGTGGCGGCCGAGCAGGAGCCCGGCCGCGAAGCCGGTAGTGACGCCGGCCAGGAAGCCCCAGATCGTCGACTGCACCGTCGAGAGCGCCATCTGCCAGATGGACAGCCGGACGCGATCGGAGGCCAGATACGCGAACCGCGCCGCGATCGCGGAGGGACGGCTGATGAAGAATGGATCGAGCCAGTAGAGTCCCGGCGTACGACTGACGGCCTTCACGCCCGTCAGCCACTGCCACGACGCGAGCAGCGTCGCGAGGATCGCCAGGCGCCACAGCCAGATACTCGCGCGGCCGCGCGGGAACGTCTTCACGCGCGCGGCACCGACGAGCGCCGGTCGCTCAGGGCTTGTACTTCGCCTGGGCCTTCTTGAGGAACGACAGGTCGACGACCCTCGCGAAGGGAAGCGGCTTCTCGACGGCGATGGGGACGAAGACTTTCAGACCGTTGTCGTAGTCCTTCTCCTCGATCGCGCAGTCCCAGTCGAAGATCGTGCGGTAGTAACGGATGGATCGCAGCACGACGTCCCGGCTGAAGGTGTCCATGTACGGTTTGTGGATGACCTCCGCGATCTCCTCGTCCTTCGCGCGCCGGATCCACTGCTGGGCCCGGTAGATCGCGTTGACGTAGGCCTGCACGAGGTCGGGTGATTTCTCGAGCGTCTCGCGGAGCGCGAACCCGACGGTGACCGGAATCGGGCCGCCGAAGACGCGATTCCATGCCTTCTCGTCGAGCACGTCGTAGATCACCTTGCCGAAGCCCTCCTCCTCCGCTGCCCACTGCCACTCGGGGACGGCCATGATCGCGTCGAACTTGCCCGCCTTGAGGCCGCCGAGCATCGTCGTCGAGGCGCCCCCGCCCACCCACTCCACGCTGTCGTTCACCGGCTTGCCGTCGGCCGCCTTGCTGTGAGCCAGCACGTAGACGCCGTAGACGTACGTTCCCGAGCCGATCGCCGTCGCGGCCACGACGGCCTTCCGACCTACCAGCTTGGGGTCAGCGAGCGCCTCCACCGACTTCACGCCCTTGTCCCAGAGATCCTTGCGGACGACGATGTTGGCGTAGCTGCAGCGTGTGTCCGTGGCGAAGAGCATCACGGTGTCGCGGCCCTTCTCGGTCGCCTTGAGCGGATGGTTGGAGTCGCCGAGACCGAACATCGCCTGCCCCGCCGTCACCGCGTTCACGACGCGAGCGCCGCCGCCGGGTACGATGAAGCCCGGGAGCGAGACGTGCTCGTCTTCGAAGAACTTCTTCTCGCGCGCGATGAGATGCTGGCCGTAGACGAACGTCGACACGCTGTGGGCTGCGGTGATTGGTTCGCTCGCCTGTGCGAATGCCGCGCCGTGCCGGCTCGCGGCCAGGCCCGCGGCGCCGGCCGCGCCGGCGCGCAAGAACTGTCGCCGACTCCACGTCATCGGGAAATCCTCCTTGGAATGCGGCAGCATAGCCGCGCGGCGACCGACGTGTCAACCGCAACATATTGACACTACAGCGAATTTCGGCGATGCTGAGGATCTTCATGGTGCGGAGCATGACCGGGTTTGGCAGGGCGGAGGTGAGCGGCGATTCGATCGCCGTCACCGTCGAAGCCCGATCGGTCAACCACCGCCACCTCGACATCGCCATCCGGCTGCCCCGATCGCTGACGGCCCTCGAGCTCGACGCGCGACGGCTGATCCAGGGCCGGCTCGAGCGCGGTCGCGTCGACGTCACCGTCCAGGTGACGCCGCTGGTCGGCTCGGCGACGCAGCGCGTGCACGTCGACGCCGCGCTCGCGCGCGAATATCTGGCGCGTGCGCAGGCCCTGGCAATGGAGCTCGGCCTTACCACGTCGCCAAGCCTCGACTGGCTGCTGGAGCGCACGGGGGTGGTGCGCCTCGAGGACACCGAGCCGGGCGAGCCGCCCGCGCCGTGGCCCTTGCTCGCGCAGGCGCTGGGTCAGGCGGTCGACGAGCTCGTGGCGCGCCGCGCGGCGGAGGGCGAGCGGCTCGCCGAGGCACTGCGCAGCCTCCACGGAGAGCTCGCGAGCACGGTGATCACCATCGCCGCGCGCGCGCCGGCGGCAGCGGCACGACGCGAGCAGCGGCTGCGCGAGCGACTGCGGGCGCTCCTGGCGGAGACGACGGTCGACGAGAGTCGCATCGTGACCGAGGCGGCGATCTGGGCGGACAAGACGGACGTCACCGAGGAGCTCGCCCGATTGCGGGCGCACCTCGCCGAGTTCACGCTCGCTCTCGACAAGGGCGGTCCCGTAGGCCGCGCGCTCGACTTCCTGATCCAGGAGCTGAACCGCGAGATCAATACCGTGGGCTCGAAGGCCGACGACCTCGAGCTGAGCCAGGCGGCCCTCGCCGCCAAGAGCGTGCTGGAGAAGATACGCGAGCAGGTGCAGAATCTTGAGTAACCGCGCCGTGAACGGCGCCTCGCCTCGCCTCGTGAACGTCGGCCACGGCAACGTGGTGCTCGCGCATCAGATCGTCGCCATCGTGGCCCTCGACTCCTTGCCCGTGAAGCGGCTGATCGAGAGCGTCAAGGGCTCGCCGAAGCTCGTCGACGCGACGAACGGCCGACGGACCCGAGCCGTCATCGTGACCGAGAGCGATCATCTGATCCTGTCGTCGCTCGAGCCGGCGACGCTGGCGCAGCGGCTGAGCACCGAGCGCGTGAGCAATGGCGAGTAGCGACGTCGGCGTGCGGATCGAGCGACGCGGCACGCTCTTCGTGGTCTCGGCGCCCTCGGGCGCCGGCAAGACGACGCTATGCCGGGAGGCCCGGCTGCGGGTGCCGGGGCTCGCGTACTCCGTCTCGTGCACCACGCGGGCGCCCCGCGCCGGCGAGGTCGACGGCAGCGATTTCCGGTTCGTGTCGCGGGAGACGTTCACCGCCATGCGAGACCGCGGCGAGCTCGCGGAATGGGCGAGCGTGCACGGCAATCTCTACGGCACGCCGGCGCGACCGCTCGAGTCCGCGCTCCGCGAGGGCCGTGACGTGCTTCTCGACATCGACACGCAGGGTGCGGCCCAGCTGCGGCGCCGCTACCCGGAGGCGGTGCTGGTGTTCATTGTGGCGCCCTCGATGGCCGAGCTCGAGCAGCGCCTCCGCGAGCGCCGCTCGGACGCCGATCAGGACATCGAGCGGCGACTGGCGCGCGCACGGGAAGAGATCGCGCTATGGAAGCAGTACGACTATCTCATCGTGAACCGGGACGTGAAGGAGGCGATGGACCAGCTCATGGCCGTCATCCAGGCCGAGCGCTGCCGCACGGCGCGCCTCGGCGTCACGTTCCCCGACCTGGAGGTCGCCAACTGATGGCATTCCCCTCGCTCGAATCCGCGCTCAACAAGGTCTCGAACCGGTACCTGCTGGTGGTGCTGTCCGCCAAGCGTGCCCGGCAGCTCAACCGCGGTGCCGCACCGCGCGTGGAGAGCAAGCACAAGAAGCCGACCAGCTCGGCCCTCGAGGAGATCGCCGCCGCCAAGGTCGAGTACCGGGTCAAAGAGGAAGGCGAAACCGCCAAGGCCTAGGATGCGACTGGAGGGTAGGCAGCTCGTTCTCGGCGTCACGGGGTCGATCGCCGCCTACAAGGCCGTCCTGCTCCTGCGGGAGCTGACGTCGCTCGGTGCGGACGTCACCGTCTGCCTCTCGGAGCACGCCCGCGAGTTCGTCGGTCCGCTGACGTTCCGGACCCTGTCACGACGTCCGGTACTCACGAACCTGTTCGACCCGCAGAGTCCCGAGGCGGTCGAGCACGTAGCGCTCGCGGAGCGTGCGGCGGCCGTCGTGGTGGCGCCCGCCACCGCCAACATTTTGGCGAAGGCGGCGCACGGCATCGCCGACGACTTCCTCACGACGCTCCTGCTCGCCGCACGCTGTCCGGTGGTCATGGCGCCCGCGATGGACGGCGGGATGTGGGACCACGCGGCGGTCAAGGCGAATGTCGCCGTCCTTCGCGGCCGCGGGGTTGTCGTGATGGAGCCGGACGCCGGGGCGCTCGCCTCCGGGTTGTCCGGGCGCGGACGCCTGCCGGAGCCCGACGCGATCATCGAGGCGCTGCACGCGGTGCTGGCTCCGGTGCAGGATCTGTCCGGCGACCGCATCGTGATCACGGCGGGGCCGACCCGCGAGCCGATCGACCCCGTCCGGTACATCTCGAACCGCTCCTCCGGCAAGATGGGCTACCGGCTGGCGCTGGCCGCGCTCCGACGCGGCGCACAGGTGACGCTGATCTCCGGTCCCACCGCGTTGACACCACCGCCGGCGGCGACGTTCGTCCCCGTGCAGACCGCCGAGGAGATGCGCGAAGCCGTGCTGCACCACCTGCCCGCCGCCACCGTGGTCGTGAAGGCCGCCGCCGTGGCCGACTATCGCGTGCGTCGTCCTTCCGAGATCAAGATCAAGGGCAAGCGCGACCTGACGCTCGAGCTCACGCCGAATCCCGACATCCTGGCCGAGGTCGCAGCCGGCCGCACCGGCGCGTTCGTCGTCGGCTTCGCCGCCGAGACGAACGACGTGGCGGCCAACGCCCGCGTGAAGCTCGAGGCCAAGGGCATCGACCTCCTGGTCGCCAACGACGTCAGCCAGGCCGGCATCGGGTTCGACGCGGACGACAACGAGGTACTGCTCATCGACCGCTGGGGCGGAACGCGACCACTGCCGCGCATGTCGAAGGGCGAGGTCGCCGACGCGATCCTGTCAGAGATCGTGCGCCTGCGCAGCGTGGCCGGTCGCACGGCCGGCAAGGCGCCACGCTGAGCCGGACGCCTGGCGAGGAGCTTGCGGCGGCGCTCGGCGACGTCGCGGAGACGCTGCGCTTCCACCGCGACCTCGGCGTGACGACGGTGGCCATGGACGGCGATCATCTCCTGACCCCGGCCGAGACCCTCCGACGCCAGGAGCAGGCGCTCCAGAACTGCCGGCGCTGCAAGCTCTGCGAGGGTCGGACGAATCTCGTATTCGGCTCGGGCAACCCTCGGGCGGAGTTCGTCTGCATCGGCGAGGGCCCGGGCGCCGACGAGGATGCGCAGGGCCTGCCCTTCGTCGGGCGCGCCGGACAGCTGCTCACGCGGATGCTGGCCGCCGTGGATCTGTCGCGCGAGGAGGTCTACATCACGAACACGGTGCTGTGCCGGCCGCCGAGCAACCGCAACCCCGAGTCCGACGAGATCGCGGCCTGCGCGCCGTTCCTCGCCGACAAGCTGGCGGTGCTGCAGCCGAAGGTCATCCTGACCCTCGGCAGCGTGGCGACGCAGGCGATGCTGAAGACGACGACACCGATCGGCAAGCTGCGCGGACGCATCCATCCGTACGGCGACGCCGTGCTCATCCCGACCTTCCACCCCGCGTTTCTGCTCCGCAACCCGGGCCAGGAGTTCAAGCGAATGGCCTGGGACGATCTCAAGCTCGCCAAGAGAGAGTACGACCAGCGAAGAACGCGGTGATCGTCGCCGACGTCTCGTTCGATGCTCCGCTGCCGCATCCGTTCTCGTATCGCGTCCCCGACGACTGGAGGCTCACCCCGGGCCAGCGTGTCATCGCCCCGCTCGGGCGTGCCAATCGCACCGGCGTGATCGTGGCACTGCGCGAGCACGAGGCCTCGACCGACCTGAAATCGCTGCTCGGCGTGGTCGACCGCGCGCGCGTCCTCGACGGCGACGGCCTGGCCCTCGCGCGCTGGATCGCCGAGCAGTCGCTCTCGTCGCTCGGCAGCACGCTCGCGGCGCTGTTGCCGCCGGCTGCATCCGCCGTGTCGGCCGTGCCCGCGGCCGCGGAGCGCGAGCGTGGACCGGCGTCCGTGCCGAAGCCCGAGCTGCTGGTCGGCACGGGCCGCGAGACGCGGCTGCTGGAGCGGCTCGGTGGCGGTCCCGCACTCGTCATCGTGCCGGACGTCGAGGCCGCCGCCCGCTGGAGCCAGCGGCTGGCGCGGCACGGCATCGTCGCGCGTCTGGACTCCGGAGTGGCAGATGAGGAGAGAGCCGCCGCCTGGGCTGCGCTGCGCGCGGGCACGACGGGACTCGCCGTCGGCACACGCTCCGCCCTGCTCGCGCCGCTGCCTGCCCGCGCGCGCCTGGCGCTCGTCGACGAGCACGAGGCCGCGCACAAGCCGCCGGGCCCGCCGCGGCTGCACTCGCGCGACGTCGTTCTCGAGCGTGCGGCGCGCGAGGCGCGCCCGGTGTTGCTCACGTCGGGAACGCCGAGCGTGGAGATGTGGTGGCGCGCCGACAGCGGCCGCGCCGCGCTCGACGCCGCGGCGCCGGCCGCCTGGCCGAGTACGCAGGTCGCCGACACGCGGGGGATCCTGCGCCGTGAGCCGCTCACGCCGGCGCTGGCGCGCGCCGTGCGGGAAACGCTGGCAGCGGGGCGCCGGGTCCTGCTCGTCGTCAGCCGCCTCACGTCCGCCCTGGCGTGCGACGAGTGCGGGGAAGTCCTTCGATGCTCCGAGTGCGGTGTCGCCCTCGCGTACGCGCGCGCCGCGCGGTCGCTCGCCTGCCGGGTGTGCGGCCGCGTCTCGGCACTGCCCGACACCTGCCCGGCGTGCCGCGGCCGGCGTCTGTCACCGTTCGGCTGGGGCGCCGAGCGCGTGGAACATGCGGTGCGGCGGCGGTTCCCGGAGGCGCGCGTCGCGCGCTACGATCCGGATGCGACGCGCGGCGCTCGGCGCGACGCTCAGCGACGCGCCGCCGCGGAAGCCGAGGTCGTCGTCGGCACGCGCGGCGCACTTCGATTGTTCGGCCCGGGCGCGCTCGGCCTGGCGGGGTTCGTCGCGCCCGACCAGTTTCTCCGGCTACCCGACTTTCGCGCCGGCGAGCGCCTCTTCTCGCTGATCTGGGCGGCGGCCGAGCGCGTGGCCCGCGGCGGCGCGCTCGTCATTCAGTCGCAGACGCCCGAGCACTACGTCGTCGACGCGGCGCTGCGCCAGGACCTCGGTGCCTTCTACCGCCAGGAGCTGAAGTTCCGCGGTGAGCTCGGCTATCCGCCGTTCCGGCGGCTCGCCGTCCTGACCATCACGGCCAAGACTCCAGCGGACCGAGTTCGCCTCGCTCAAGACGTCTGTACGGCGCTGGCGACGGACCGCGCGCTGACTGTCTATCCGCCCGCGCCCGACCGGCGGGATCGCGTGCGGCGCATCGTCGTCAAAGGCCGCGAAGACCTCCCCGCACACCTCGCGGCCGTGCTGACGGACTTCGCCCCGCCCCGATCCAAGAGCCGCGGTATCATGGAGGTGGAGGTGGATCCGGTCGAATGGCAGTTCTAAGCGTTCGGAAATACGGCGATCCAGTCCTGCGTCGGCGGGCGAAACCCGTCGAGGCCGTCACGCCGGACATCAAGCGCATGATCGCCGACATGGTCGACACCATGTACGACGAGGTGGGCCTCGGGCTGGCCGCACCACAGGTCGGGATCTCCCTGCGGTTGATGGTCGTCGGCGACGACGAGGGGCGCGAAGCGCGGGCCCTGATCAACCCGGTCATCGCCGAGCAGGGCGGCGAGATCGTCGCCGAAGAGGGCTGTCTGTCCATCCCGGGCGTGTTCGCGCCCGTACGGCGCGCGGAGTGGGTACGCCTCGAGGCCCAGGACGATGCCGGCCGGCCGGTCTCGATCACCGCACGCGGTCTGCGCGCGCGAGTGTTCCAGCACGAGATGGATCATCTGGACGGCGTGCTCTTCATCGATCGGCTCGACCCGGTGACCCGTGATCGGATCAAGCGCCGCATCCGCAAGGACGGGCTCGCCGACGACACCACAGCCCACCGCGCGTTCGCGTTGTAACCGCTGAAGCTTCTCTTCTACGGGACCCCTGACTTCGCGCTGCCCGCATTCGAGGCGCTGCACCGTGCCCATGACATCGTCGCGGTCATCACCCAGCCGGATCGACCTGCCCATCGCGGTCAGCGTCTGACGCCGCCGCCGGTGAAGGAGGCCGCAGTGCGCGCGGGGCTGCCGGTGCTGCAGCCGGGGCGGCTGCGCGACCCCGAGTGGCCTGAGCGGCTCCGGGCATTCCGTGCCGACGTCGCGGTCGTCGTGGCCTTCGGGCAGATCCTTCCGCAGGCCGTCCTCGACGCACCCGCACGCGGATCGATCAACATCCACGCCTCGCTGCTGCCGCGATATCGCGGTGCCGCGCCGATCCAGTGGGCGATCATCCGCGGTGAAACGGAGACGGGAATCACCACCTTCCTCATGGACGCGGGCATGGACACCGGCGACATCCTGTTGACGCGCGCGACGCCGATCGTGCCGGGTGAGACGGCGGGCGAGCTGTTCGCACGGCTCGCACCCGTCGGCGCCGAGGTGATCGTCGAGACACTCGCGCGCCTCGACGGAATCGTGCCGCGGCCGCAGGACCACGCCGCGGCGACGCTGGCGCCGCGGTTGAAAAAATCGGATGGCGTCCTGGACTGGAGCCGCAACGCGCGCGACCTCGTGAACATCATCCACGGCTGCAATCCGTGGCCGGGCGCGACGACGGCGACGGCGTCCGGCACGCTGACGATCTGGCGGGCGCGGTCCGTCCCGGCAACGGGCGAGCCGGGGACTCTCGTCGAGACGCCGCGCGGCGTCGCCGTCGTGGCCGGCGACGCGGCCGTGCTTCCAGTCGAGGTCCAGCCCGAGAACCGCAAGACGATGGCCTGGGACGCCTGGCTGCGCGGCGCGCGCCTGACGGCCGGCGCCCGGCTCGCCGCCCCGTGAGCGATGCGGCGCCGGCACGCGCGCTGGCGGCGCGTGTGCTCGAGCGGGTGGAGACCGACCGCGCCTGGGCCGACCTCACGCTGGACGCCGAGCTCGCGCGCGCGCCGGCCACGCCGCGCGACGTCGCACTCGCCACCGAGATCGTCTACGGCACGCTGCGGTGGCAGCGGTATCTGGACTGGATCTTGGCACCGCACTCGCGTCGGCGCATCGCGGACCTCGACGCGCGTGTCCGCGTCGTCCTCCGGCTCACGGCCTATCAGCTCGTGTTCCTCGAGCGCGTCCCGTCGTTCGCCGCCGTCAACGACGCCGTCACGCTCGTCCGCGAGCGGCGGGGACGCCGCGCCGAGTATGCCAACGCCGTCCTGCGCGCGTTCGCTCGCCGCGGCGCGCGCGAGCGCGAGCCGGCGCCGCCGCGCGATCCCGTCGATGCGCTGGCCGTCCGATGCTCGTTTCCGACCTGGCTGGCGGCGCGGTGGGTCGGCCGCTACGGCGAACGCGAGGCCGAGGCGCTGATGCGCGCGCTCAACGAGCGACCGCCGGTGACACTGCGCACGAACACGCTGCGCGGCTCGCGCGAGGCGCTGGCCGCCCGGCTCGCGGCCGAAGACGACGTCACCACGCGACCGACTGCGTACGCGCCCGAAGGCCTCATCGCGCGTCGCGCCGGCGAGCCGGGCGCCTGGCGCGCGTTCGCCGACGGCGCGTGCGTGGCGCAGGACGAGGCCTCGATGCTGGTCTCGCGGCTGGTGGATCCGCGCCCGGGAGAGACGATCGCCGATGCGTGCGCGGCGCCGGGCACCAAGACGACGCACCTCGCCCAGCTCATGGACAATCGCGGTCGCATCCTGGCGCTCGATCCGCAGCCACAGCGCTTGACGCGCGTCAGCGAGGCCGCGACGCGGCTCGGCGTGACAATCGTCGAGACCGTCCCGGGCACGGCCCAGGACGCGGCGGCGACGCGAGCCAGCACGTGCGACGCCGTGCTCGTCGACGCGCCGTGCTCGAACCTCGGTGTCCTCCGCCGCAATCCGGAGGTCAAGTGGCGACGACGTCCGGACGATCTGGTGACCGCGGCCGAGCGACAGCGCGACATCCTCGACGCGGCGGCGACCATGCTGAAGCCGGGCGGCCGGCTCGTGTACGCGACGTGCTCGCTCGAGCCCGAGGAGAACGACGAGGTGGTGGCTGCGTTCGTCGCCCGCCATCCCCGCTTCCGCCGCGATCTCCCCGCGGAGTTCCCGGTCGCGCCGGACGACGGGATGCTGCGGATGCGGCCCGATCGTCACGGAACCGACGGCTTCACCGCCGTTCGCCTCCGCTGCGCGTGATATAACAGCGGCGTGATCAAGATCGCGCCGTCGATCTTGTCCGCGGATTTCGGCGTGCTGGCCGACGAGATCGCGCGCGTGGAGGCGGCCGGCGCCGATCAGCTGCACATCGACGTCATGGACGGCCGCTTCGTGCCGAACATCTCGATGGGCTTTCCGATCATCACCGCCATCCGCAAGCGTACGAAGCTGCCGCTCGACCTTCACCTCATGATCGTCGAGCCGGAACGCTACCTCGACGACTTCGTGGCGGCCGGCGCCGATATGCTGACCGTGCACGTCGAGGCCTGCCCGCACCTGCAGCGAACCCTTGCGTCCATCCGTGAGCTCGGCGTGCGGCGCGGTGTGCCGATCAAGGCGGGCGCGGCGCTCAACCCGTCGACGCATCCGCACACGATCGAGTACGTGCTGGACGACGTGGACCTGGTGCTGGTGATGTCGGTGAACCCGGGCTTCGGCGGTCAGCGGTTCATCCCCACCGTCTATCCCAAGATCCGTGCGATCCGCACGCTCCTCGGCGCCCGACAGGTGGACGTGTCCGTCGACGGCGGCGTGAAGCTCGACCACGCGGGCCCGTGCGCGGAGCACGGCGCATCCGTGCTGGTGGCCGGCTCGGCCGTCTTCGAGGCAGCCGATCCGGCGCTCGTCATCAAGCAGCTCCGCGCCGCCGCCGGCTAATCGCGCACCACCAGGGCAGCCTCGATTGCGCAGCGGCTGACCGCCGCGTCGCCTAAGCCACCGATTTGACGGCGACGAAGCTCTGGCACCCCGCTTGCGATGACAGGTCGCATGGCGAAACGCTGGGCGAGCCGGGTGGGCCTTGCCGGCTGGGACTGGAGAAGCTGCTGGAAGTCCATGGACTTCTGGCTCATCGTCGGCTCGATCCTGCTGCCTCTCGGCTTCCTGCTCCTCCTCGTGCCCCGACATCCCCTTCGCGTCACCGCTCGCCGCTTCCGCGCCTAGCCTCACCGCCGTCGCGTTGAAATGTTCCAGCTAGTTGCGTACACTCGGCTTTTCCATGTTCGACTCGCTGAGCACACGACTGACCGCGATCTTCGACCGGCTCGGCGGCCACGGCCGCCTGACGGAGGAGAACATCCAGGAGGCGCTCCGGGAAGTCCGGGTGGCGCTGCTGGAGGCCGACGTCAATTTCAAGGTCGTGCGCGGCTTCATCGAGCGGGTGAAGACCAAGGCGGTCGGGCAGGACGTTCTCAGGTCGCTCACTCCCGCCCAGCAAGTCATCAAGGTCGTCCACGACGAGCTCGTCGATCTGCTCGGAGGCAGTGGCCATCGCCTCGCCGCCGCCCCGCATCCGCCGACGGTCATCATGCTGATCGGACTCCAGGGCTCGGGGAAAACCACGACGGCGGCCAAGCTCGCTCGGATGTACGCCAAGCAGGGTCAGCATCCCCTGCTGGCCGCCGCCGACACGTACCGGCCTGCCGCACAGGACCAGCTGCGCACCCTGGGCACCCAGATCAATGTGCCGGTCGTCGGTGACGCCACGCAGAAGCCGGTGGCGATCTGCCGGGCGGCGCTCGACGAGGCGGCCGCGCGCGGTCTGACACCGGTCATCCTCGACACGGCCGGGCGGCTGCACATCGACGACGGGATGATCGACGAGCTCAAGCGCATCAAGCAGGACGTGAAGCCGCACCACATCCTGCTCGTCGTCGACGCGATGACGGGGCAGGACGCCGTCACCGTCGCCGAGAAGTTCAACGCGGCGGTCGGCATCGACGCCGTGGTCCTGAGCAAGATGGACGGCGACTCGCGCGGCGGCGCCGCACTGTCCGTGCGCCACGTCACCGGCCGCCCGATCGCCTTCGTCGGCATGGGTGAGAAGACCGACGCGCTGGAGCCGTTTCACCCCGACCGGCTGGCGTCCCGCATCCTCGGGATGGGCGACGTGCTGTCGCTGGTCGAGAAGGCGCAGGAGACCGTCGACGCCGAGAAGGCGCAGGAGATGGTCCGCAAGCTCCGGGACGACACCTTCAGCCTGGAGGACTTTCGCGAGCAGCTGCGCCAGGTGCGACAGCTCGGGCCGCTGGACCAGATCCTCGGCATGCTGCCCTTCGGCAAGGCGCTGAAGGCGGCGCCGAAGGAGCTCGAAGGCGAGCAGGCCGACCTGGCTCGCTTCGACGCGATCATTCTGTCCATGACGCCCGGCGAGCGCAAGAACCCGGAGGTCATCAACGGCTCCCGGCGTCAGCGCATCGCACGGGGCAGCGGAACCTCGGTGCAGGACGTCAACCGTCTGCTGAAGCAGTACGCCCAGCTTCGAAAGATGATGAAGCAGTTCAAGAACGTCGAAGGCCGGCTCGGGAAGATGAAGGGCCTGCCCGGATTTCCGACTTTGAGGGGGTGAACACGTGAGCGTTTCGATTCGACTCAGACGTGAAGGCTCGAGCAAGCGACCGCGCTACCGCGTGGTGGTGGCGGACTCGCGCTCACCGCGCGACGGCCGGTTCATCGAGGTGATCGGGCACTACAACCCGGTGACCGATCCGCCGCAGGTGAGCATCGACCGCGCGAAGGCGGAGGCCTGGATCAGCAAGGGGGCGCAGCCGTCGAACACGGTGCGCAAGCTGATCGCGCTGGCCCCAAAGCCGGCGGCGACGGCGTAGAAGCACGCAACACGCAGCACCGGAAGCTGCAGCAGAGGCGGGTAGTCGATGCGGGATCTGGTGGAGCTCATGGCCAAGGCGCTGGTCGACGACTCGGACAGCGTCAACGTGACCGAGGTGGAGGGGGAGCGGGTGACCGTGATCGAGCTGCGGGTTGCGCCGGGCGACCTCGGCAAGGTCATCGGCAAGCAGGGTCGGACGGCGCGGGCGCTGCGGACGATCCTGAACGCGAACGCGACCAAGCTGCGGAAGCGCGCGGTGCTCGAGATCGTCGAGTAACCGGTGAACGACCGGCTCGTCGCCATCGGCGAGATCGGCCGCCCTCATGGCCTGCACGGCGAGGTCCGGGTCACGCCGCTGACCGATCGTCCCGAGCGGTTCGAGACGCTGCGGGAGTGTGTCCTGTGGGACGAGGCCCGGGATCGGCGTGAGCGGTGCCGCATCAGGGCGACGCGGCTGCACGGTGACACGCTGCTGGTCGCGCTCGCGGGGTACGACTCGCCCGAGGCGGCAGCGGCGCTGACGGGCCGTTTGCTCGCGATACCAGAGGCGGACGCGCTGCCGCCGCCGGCGGGGCACTTCTACCCCTGGCAGCTCGTGGGCTGCCGTGTGACGACGGAGGATGGACGCGAGGTGGGACAGGTGCTGCGGATCGAGGCGAGTCCGGCACAGGATCTCTGGGTCGTCGGGGCGGGTAGCCGCGAGCACCTCGTCCCGGCCGTCGCCGATATCGTGCGCGAAGTGGACCTTGCCGCGCGCCGCGTCGTCATCCGTCCGCCGGACGGGCTGCTGGAGCTATGATGCGGATCGACGTCGTCACGCTGTTTCCCGAGATGGTCGAGCCCGTCGTGGGGGCGTCGATGCTGGGCCGGGCGCGGAGCCGGGGAATCGTTGACATCCGCGTGGTCGATCTCCGAGACTACGCGGCGGGCCGGCATCGCAACGCCGACGATTACCAGTTCGGCGGCGGGGGCGGGATGGTGCTGAAGCCGGAGCCGATCTTCGCGGCCGTGGAGGCGCTGCGGACACCGGAGGCGCGGGTCGTGCTGCTCGATCCGCGGGGCCGGACGCTCACGCAGCGTGTGGCGGGTGAGCTCGCCCGACGCCGGCATCTCATCCTCATCGCGGGACGGTACGAGGGTGTGGACGAGCGGGTTGCCGAGCTGCTCGCCGACGAGCGGATCTCGATCGGCGACTACGTGGTCACCGGCGGCGAGCTGCCGGCCCTCATCGTCACCGACGCGGTGACGCGGTTGCTGCCCGGCGCGCTGGGGGCCGAGGGCGCCGCCGAGCGCGAGTCGTTCGCGAGCGGCCTGCTGGAGCCGCCGCAGTACACGCGGCCGGAGGAGTTCCGCGGCGCACGCGTGCCCTCGGTGCTGCTGTCCGGCGACCACGCGCGCGTGGCGCGCTGGCGGCGCGAGCAGGCGCTCTGGCTCACCTGGCGCCGGCGGCCCGAGCTGCTCACCGAGGCGAGCCTCACGGACGACGAGCGGCAGCTCATCGAGCGATTCGAGCGCGGCGAGACGCCGTCGTAGCGGCGGCCGCGAAGGCACAGAAAGGGACGAGGACCATGGACGCAATTAGCATCGTGGAGGCGGGGCAGCTGAAGAAGGACCGGCAGGGGTTCGATCCCGGCGACCAGGTCCGCGTGCACGTGAAGGTCATCGAGGGCGAGAAGGAGCGGACTCAGATCTTCGACGGCACGGTCATCCGCCGGCGTGGCGAGGGCGCGCGCGCGTCGTTCACGGTGCGGCGGATCTCGTACGGTGTCGGCGTGGAGCGCACCTTCCCGCTCCACTCACCGCGCATCGAGCGCGTGGACGTCGTCCGGCACGGACGGGTACGGCGCTCGAAGCTCTACTATCTCCGCGCGCTCGCGGGCAAGGCGGCCCGGCTGCGGGAGAAGCGCGTGAACGTGGTTCCAGCGACCACCGCCTCCACCACGACCACCGAGTAGACCGCCCACCGGGCGTGACGCCGCCCCCATCGGCGCCGTACCGCTACGAGGGTCAGGCGTGGCGCGCCGGCATGACCCGCGTGGCCGGCCTCGACGAGGCCGGCCGCGGGCCGCTCGCCGGGCCCGTCGTGGCGGCGGCGGTCATCCTCGATCCCGGACGCCGCGTCCGAGGTCTGGCTGATTCCAAGCTCCTGAGCGCCGAGCGCCGCGAGGAGCTCTTCGCCGCCATCTACCAGCGTGCGATCGCGGTCGGCATCGGCATCGTCGATCACGTCACCATCGACCGCGTGAACATCCTCCAGGCCACGAAGCGCGCGATGGCGGAGGCCATCGCCGCGCTGGCCGTCGCGCCGGAGCTCGTGATCACGGACTTCGTGGCCGTCCCGGCTCTGGCGTGTCCGCAGCGGAACATCGTCGACGGCGACGCGCGGTGCGCCACCGTCGCCGCGGCGTCGATCGTGGCCAAGGTGACCCGCGATCGGCTGATGCTCGAGGCGGACAAGCAGTTCCCCGAGTATGGCTTCGCCCGGCACAAGGGCTACGGGACCGCCGATCATCTGGCGGCGCTCGACCGGCACGGCGCCTGTCCGATCCATCGACGCTCGTTTTCCGGCGTGTGGCGCCAGGGCGAGCTCTTCGTCCTCGAGGCGAACGACTAGCGCGGATCGCCCGGCGTCTCCGATCCGCGGCATTGGCGCCGGCGCGTACCGGCGCTATACCGGGACCGTGAGCGACGCGCGCCGGCGATTGGGCAATGCCGCGGAAGACGCGGCCGCGGCCTTTCTCGAGCGGGCCGGGCTGCGCGTGCTCGAGCGCAACGTGCGCTTCCGACACGGCGAGATCGATCTCGTGTGCCGTGAGGCCGACGTGCTCGTCTTCGTCGAGGTGAAGTGCCGCACCTCACGCTGGGGCGACGATCCGGCCGCCGCCGTCTCGCCGCTCAAGCAGTGGCGGCTCACGCGCCTCGCGCGTCACTATCTCAAGTGGCGACATCTCGGAGAGCCGCGCTGCCGGTTCGACGTCGTGGCCGTGGTCGCGGACGACGGACAGGTGCGAGCCATCCGCCACCTCCGCAGCGCGTTCGATGCCGTGGGCTGACGGGCACGTGCCGGCGAGTTCGGGTACAATTCGGGGCCCATGCCGCTGCTCTGGGATGCTCACCGCTCGGCACTGTCCTCCATCGTCGAGGCGATCGGTCGCACGCCCCTCGTGCGGCTCAACCGCGTGACGGCGGGCGTGCGGCCGCCGGTGTACGTCAAGGTCGAGTGGTTCGGGCCGAGCGGCAGCCTCAAGGACCGCATCTACTTCCACATGTTCGAGCAGGCCGAGGCGCGCGGCGAGCTGCGACCCGGCATGCGCGTGCTCGAGTGCTCGACGGGCAACGCCGGCATCGCGTGCGCGTTCGTGGCCGCGGTCAAGGGCTATCGGTGCACCATCGTCATGCCGGCCGGCATGAGCGAGGAGCGCAAGAAGATCATGCGCGCGTATGGCGCCGACCTCGTCTTCACGCCGGGGGGCGAGAGCGATGTCGATCTCTCGCTCAAGCGGCTCGAGGAGATCCGGGGCGGCGATCCCCAGGGTTACTGGGTGCCGGGCCAGTTCTCGAATGCCGACAACATCGAGGCGCACGTGCGCACGACGGGGCCCGAGATCTGGGAGCAGGCGGGCGGCGTGGTGGGCGCCTTCGTCGCCTCGCAGGGCAGCGGCGGCACGCTGACGGGAGTCGGGCGCGTGCTGCGCGACCGCGACCCCCGCGTGCGGCTCTACGCCGTCGAGCCTGCCGAGTGCGCGCTGCTGGCGCGACGCGCGTGGGGCCCGCACGGCATCGAAGGCATCGGCGACGGGTTCATCCCGGACAACCTCGACGTCTCCCTGCTCACCGGCGTCATCACGACCACCACGGAGGAGTCGGTGGCGATGGCGCGGAGGCTGGCCGCGGAGGAAGGGCTGTTCTGCGGCATCTCCACCGGATGCAACGTCGCGGCCGCGCTGAAGCTGGCGGCGCGTCATCCGGAGCTGTCGTCCATCGTCACGATGGCCAACGACACCGGCCAGCGGTACTTCACCACCCCGCTGTGCGGCGAAGCCAAGCACATCGACGTGCCGGAGCGCGAGCACCCGATGGACCCCAAGACGCGCGAGGAGCTCGACCGCTGGCAGGCGAAGTGGGAGATCCTGACCTGAGAGCGTCCGAGTGGGATTTCGTCGCCGCACGGCGACGACTCGAGTCCAAGGCCAAGTCCGCCGGCGAGAAGCTCACGTCGATCGAGGACGCGGGCTCCCGCGTCGCCGACGCCGACCGCATCGCGGTCGGCGGCTGCCTGTTCTCCCGGACGCCGATGGCGCTCATCCGCGAGATTCTGCGGCAGCGCCGGCACGGTCTGACGCTGGTCCGCAACCTCATGTGCACCGAGGGCGAGTTCATGATGGTCGCCGGCGCCGTCGAGCGCGTGATGACGGCGTGGATGTCGATCGGGCTGCCGTGGGGCGTGTCGAAGATCATGCGGCACTACGTGGAGTCTGGTGCGGTGGCCCTCGAGGAGTGGAGTCATCTCGCACTCGGGCTTCGCTTCCGGGCCGCGGCCATGGGCGTGCCGTTCCTGCCGGCGCTCACCATGCTGGGCTCTGACCTCGTCGGCGTCGGTGGCATGAAGACGGTGACGGATCCGTACAGCGGCGAGTCCCTCGCCGCGGTGCCGGCGCTCTTTCCCGACGTCGCCGTGCTGCACGTCCACCGCGCGGACCGCTTCGGCAACTGCCAGATCGACGGCTATCCGCACATGGACGCCGACATCGCACGGGCGGCGGCGACGGTGCTCGTGACCGCCGAGGAGATCATCGGGGAGGACGAGACGCGGCGGCACCCGGACCGGACGGTCATTCCCGGATTCGTCGTCGACGCGCTCGTGCACGTGCCGTTCGGCTCCTACCCGCACGAGTGCTATGGCCTCTACGAGGCGGATTACGATCACTTCGCCGCGTACACGACGGCCATCGACGCGCGCGGGCCGGCGGCGGTGACCGACTACCTGGATCGCTACGTCTTCGCGCCGGCCGGCTTCGACGATTACCTCGCGCTGTTCGGCGGCGAGCGACTGGCGACGCAGCAGCGGCTCGCGCGTGAGCTGACGGCGTGACCGCCACGCCCTCCGAACTCCTCGCCGTGATGGCGTCGCGGGAGCTCCGCGACGACACGACGGTGTTCGCGGGCGTGGGCGTGCCGCTCCTGGCGGCAGCGCTGGCGCAGCAGCGGCAGGCGCCCCGGCTGACCATGGTCATCGAGGGCGGGATCATCGGCCCGCGCATCCGCCCCGGCCGGCTGCCGATCTCGACGAACGAGATGCGCGCGGCGCACCGCGCGCAGATGCTGCCGGGCATCACCGACACGTTCCTGTTCGCGCAGCGCGGATTTCTCGACTACGGCTTCATGGGCGGCGCGCAGATCGACCAGTACGGCAACGTCAACACGAGCGTGCTCGGCGGCGACTACTGGAAGCCGAAGGTCCGCCTGCCCGGCACCGGCGGCGCCAACGACATCGCGTCGCTGTGCAAGGAAGTCATCATCGTCACCGCACACGAGGCACGGCGGTTCGTGCCGAAGGTGGATTTCGTGACGAGTCCGGCGTGGCGCGACGGTGGTGACAGTCGACGGCGATCGGGCTTGCTCTTCGGCGGCGTCTCGCGCGTCGTCACCACCCTCGGGATCTTCGGCTTCGAGCCCGAGAGCCGGCGCATGCGGCTCGAGGCGCTCCATCCGGGCGTGACCCGGGCCGAGGTCCAGGCGCACACGGGCTTCCCGCTGCTCGACGCGCCGCACGTGACGGCCACCGCGCCGCCGACACCCGACGAGCTCGACATGCTGCGCGCGCTCGATCCCGAGCGGCGCTTCCTCGGCTAAGCGACGAAGGAGACCCCGTGCACGTTGGCCTCGCCATCAAGAACTTCGTCGGTCCGAGCGAGACGCCGGACGTCGAGGGACTCTATCGCTACGCCGAGCGCGCGGAGGCCCTGGGCTTCGAGTCGCTGTGGGCGTGGGACCACGTCATCCTCGGCGTCGAGCCGTCGTTTCCGATCCTCGATGCCGTCGGCACCCTGACCGCGATCGCCGCGCGCACGAGCCGGATCAAGCTCGGCACCGGCGTCCTCGTGCTGCCGCTGCGCAATCCCACGGTGGCGGCCAAGGCCATCGGCACGCTGGACGTGATCTCGAAGGGCCGACTGATCCTCGGCGTCGCCGCCGGCTGGTACGCGCGCGAGTTCGACGCGGTCGGCGTGCCGTTCAAGCAGCGCGGGCGCCTCTTCGAGCGCAACTTCGACATCCTGACGCGGCTCTGGACGGAGGACCGCGTCACCCTGCAGGCCGACGAGTTCAACCTCCGCGAGGCCGTCATGCGGCCGCGCACGGTGCAGCGCCCGCGCCCGCCCATCTTGATCGGCGGCTACGTCGACGCCGTCCTCAAGCGCGTGGCGACCAAGGCGGACGGCTGGCTGACCTACTTCTACACGCCGGACTCGTATGCACGCGCTTGGGCCAAGATCGAGGCATTCGCGCGCGAGGCCGGACGCGATCCCGGCACGCTGACCGGCACCAATCAGCTGGCTATCCTCGTCGGCCCGTCGCGCGCGGAGACGGAAGCACCCATGCGCCAGTGGCTGCAGACCGAGTGGGATGTGGCCGCGTGGAGCGAGTCGACGATCGACCATGCGATTCGTGGCAGCGTGAAGGAGTGCATCGAGCAGCTGCGCGCCCACGTGACGAGCGGCGTCGACCGCCTCATCCTGATTCCGTATCGCTACCAGCCCGAGCAGGTCGAGATCATCGCGCGGGAAATCCTGCCCGCGCTGACACGCTGACGCTCCGAAGGAGGACACCATGGCCGTCACGCACGACATCGCGGTCGAGGACGTCGAGTATCTGCGCCACGGCGCGACCCCGCTGCTGGCGCGGCTGTTCCGGCCGAGCGGCCCCGGCCCCTTTCCCATCGTCGTGGACCTGCACGGCGGCGCATGGTGCCGCGGCGATCGGCTCAGCGACGCGCCGATCTGCGAGGCGCTCGCGCGCAGCGGGGTGCTGGTGGCCGCGCTCGATTTCCGCATGCCGCCCGTCGCCTCCTATCCCGCGTCGCTGGCCGACATTCACTACGCGATCCGGTGGCTGAAGACGCGCGCAGGCGCGCTGCAGGCGCGTGCCGACCGGGTCGGCCTGCTCGGCGTATCGAGCGGTGCTCACCAGGCGATGCTGCTGGCGATGCGGCCCGGGGACGGGCGCTACGCCGCCGTCCCGCTCGCCAGCGGCGCCGACGCCGGCGTCCGCTGCGTGATCATGTGCTGGCCGGTGATCGACCCGCTCGCGCGGTATCGCTACGCGAAGGCGCTGAAGGCGAAGGGCCAGCCGTACCCGGAGGTCGTCGATCGCGTGCTTCCGTGCCACGACGAGTACTGGAAGACAGAGGGCGCCATGGCCGAGGGCAACCCCGTGCTGGCCCTCGAGCGCGGCGAAGCGGCCGAGCTGCCGCCGGTGCTCTACGTCCAGGGAACGCGCGATGTCGCGCACCCGCGGCCGGATCTCGAGCGCTTCGTCACGCTCTATCGGAAAGCGGGCGGCCGCGTCGAGCTCGAGCTCGTCGACGGCGAAGCGGAGGGCTTCATCAACAAGCAGCCCGACTCGCCGGCTTCGCAGTCCGCGCTGCGGAGCATCATCGCGTTCGTGCACGCGCAGCTGCGGTGACGCCGGCGCACGAGGCCGCCGTCGACCGCATCCGGACGTCGGCGGCGCTGCTGCGTGAGGCGGTCACGCGCGCGCCGCGCGGCCGCTTCAGCACACCGCCACGGCCCGGCGAATGGTCCGCGCTCGAGACGCTGACCCACGTGCGCGACGTCATCGTGCACGTGTACGGGCTGCGGATCCGACGGCTGCTCTACGAGCCGAGCCCGCTGTTCGCCGACTTCGACGAGGAAGGCTACCGCGCCGCGAGCCTGGCGCGCGCGGAACCTGCCGAGCACCTCCTGGCCACGGTGGTGGGCGAGCACGAGCAACTCGCCAGGCTCCTGGAGTCGCTGCCCGACGCAGAGTGGGCCCGCGAGGGCCGGCATCCGTCGCTCGGGACGATGTCGATCGAGTTCCTCGCCCGGCGAATCGGCGAGCACGCCGAGGAGCACGCGGCACAGCTGAGCGCGGCGGCGCAGGCACTGTGAGGGACGGCGAGCCGCGCGACATGGCTGGCCGCACGTCCGCCCGCGTCGTATCATCGCTCATGGTCGTCGACACGTCCGGGAGGTAGCCATGCGCGAGCCGCTCACGTTCTCCGGCGTCATGCCGGCCAACATCCTGCCGTTCAAGGCCGACCTGTCGATCGACGAGCCGGCGTACCGCGCTCACCTGCGCTGGCTCGCCGACACGCCGGGCGTGACGGGCATCGTCGCCAACGGTCATGCGGCCGAGGTCGCATCGCTGTCACGCTTGGAACGAACGCGTGCGCTCGCGATCGCGCTCGACGAGGTCGCCGGCGCCTGCCCGGTGATCGCCGGCGTGTACAGCGACGGAACGGCCGAGGCCGTCGAGCTGGCGCGCGACGCGCGAGCCGCCGGCGCCGCCGGCGTGCTCCTGTTCCCGCCGACGCTGTTCATGTGGGGGGCGCAGCAGAAGCCGGACATGGTCGTGAGGCACTACACGGAGGTCGCAGCCGTCGGCCTGCCCATCATCGCGTTCGAGTACCCGCCCGCATCCGGCATCGGCTATGCGCCCGAGACCCTCGCCCGCCTGGCCGAGATCCCCCAGGTGGCCGGCGTGAAGGACTGGTCGAACGACATCGTCGCCTTCGAGCAGAATGTTCGCGCCATCCGCGCCACCGGTCGTCCGGTGGCCGTGCTCTCGTCGTTCACCATGTCGCTCATGGCCAGCTTTCTGCTCGGCGCCGACGGGGCTATCTCGGGCATGGGCAGCGTCACGGCGGATCTCCAGGCCGAGCTGTTCGCCGCCTGCCAGAAGGGCGACCTGGACGGCGCGCGTCGCATCAACGATCGGCTCGAGCCGCTGGTCCGCGTCTTCTACGCGCCGCCGTTCGTCGACATGCACAACCGGATGAAGGAAGCGCTCGTCCTCCTCCGACGCATCCCGGCCGCGCACGTTCGACCGCCGCTGACACCGATTTCCGCGGCGGAGCGGACGGCGATCGCACGAGCGCTGCACGCCGCGCGACTCGGCTGAGCCAGCGCGCGGTTCGGCGCCCGCGGCGAACAGCCGGGAACCGCTTGCGTGGTCTGACCAGTTTGGTGTAGAAAGACGCACACTTCTGTCCCGGTTACCGTGGCTCGTTCGTGGGGCACATTCAGGAGGAATCAATGGCGGAACGCTGGCAAGAAGCCCCCTGGGCTCGCGATATGTGGTTCAGAGGCAAGACAACCCGCCGAACGTTCCTCGGCCTGTCGGCCACGGCGGCCGGTGCGCTGGGCGCCACGCTGCTGGTGCCGGCGCCGTGGCGCGAGGCCTTCGGTCAGGCAAAGCCGTTCAAGATCGGGACCCTGCAGCCCCTGACCGGCGCGGCGGCGGCCGGCGGCATCACGGCGCTGGTCGGCACCCAGATGGCAGTCGATCGGATCAACAAGTCGGGCGGCATCAACGGCCGACCCATCGAGTTGATCGTCGAGGACTACCAGTCGAAGCCCGACACCGGCCGTCGCAAGGCCGAGAAGCTGGCCGTCGAGGACAAGATCGACGCCCACGAGGGCGGCTTCCTCTCCAACGTCTGCCTGGCGTGCACGCCCGTGTGGGAGGAACACAAGATCGTCAACATGATCGGCGTCTGCCTCGACACGACGCTGACCACGTCGAAATGCAGCCGGTACACCTTCCGGCCCTTCGACTACGCCCCCGCGCAGGCGGTCGCGATGGCGCCCTACCTCGTCTCGAAGATGGGCGCCAAGAAGTGGCACATCGCCTACGCGGACTATGCGTGGGGTCAGGCCACCAAGGACGCCTATGGCGAGCAGATCAAGAAGATGGGGGGCGAGGTGGTCGGCACGACCGGCATCCCGCTGGGCACGGCCGACATGACGCCGTTCCTGTCGAAGATCAGCGGACAGTTCGACGGGCTGTTCGGCATCTTCTTCGGCAAGGATGGCGTGACCATCGGCAACCAGGCGTTCGACCTGGGCCTCACGAAGAAGTACAAGTGGGCCGGCGACGGCGCCATCGCGGAGTCGACGAACCTTCCCGCCCTCGGCAACAAGATCGAGGGATTCATCGGCATCAACCGCTACATCCCCGTGCTCGACAAGCCGCTCGACACGCCGGCGCACAAGAAGTTCTTCGAGGAGGCCAAAGCGCGACTTGCCAAGGTGGATCCCAGCGGGCCGCTCCCCGACCGCTACGTGCAGTCGAACTACGAGGCGATGAACTTCCTGAAGCTGGGCATGCAGAAGTCCGGCTTCCGGGGTCGTGAGGATACCGAGAAGCTGATCGCCGCCCTCGAAGGGCTGGACGTCAAGGAGGGCGACGACTTCCCGCAGGGCGACAAGACGCTACGCCGCGAGGACCACCAGGCGTTCCTGCGCGAGTTCATCTTCGACATCAAGAACGGCAAGCACCACATCCTCGAGGTGGTGCCGAAGGAGAAGACGGTGTTTCCGCCCGCGTGCAACTTCCCGAAGGCGTGACGCCGTCGCCGGGAGCCCTCCGCACCGACGGGCTCACCGTCCGGTTCGGAGGGCTCACCGCCCTCAACGACGTGTCGATCTCCGTGCCGTCGGGCCAGGTCCGCGCCGTGATCGGTCCCAACGGCGCCGGCAAGTCGACGTTCTTCAACTGCCTCACCGGGGTCATTCGCCCCACCGCCGGGCGAATCCTGTTCGACGACGACGACATCACCGGCCTTCCGCCGTATCTGATCTCCCGAAAGGGGCTGGCGCGCTCCTACCAGATCACCAACATCCTGCCCGGGGCCAGCGTGCTCGAGAACGTCCGCATCGCTGCCCAGTCGCGGCACCACAACTGGAGCCTGCTCCGCCACCATCGCGCGTACACGGACGTGCTCGACCGAGCGCACCGCGTGCTCGCATCGGTGGGGCTCGATTCCAAGGCCGAGGAGCTCGCGGCGAACCTCTCGCACGGCGAGCAGCGGACGCTCGAGATCGGCATCGCGCTGGCCACCGAGCCGAAGGTGCTGTGCCTCGACGAGCCCACGGCGGGGATGAGCGTCGCGGAAACGCACCAGACCGTCGAGCTCATCCGCCAGATCGCCGTGGATCTGACCATCCTCATCGTCGAGCACGACATGGAGGTCGTCATGGGCCTCGCCTCGGCGATCACGGTGTTGCACTACGGCGAGGTGCTCGCCGAGGGCACGCCGAGCGAGATCCAGGGCAACGCCCGGGTGCAGGAGGTCTACCTGAAGATCTGATGCTGGCGCTCCGCGACGTCCACGCCCACTACGGCAAGTCGCACGTCCTGCACGGCGTCAGCATCGACGTCGGCCCGGGCGAGGTGGTCGGTCTGCTCGGCCGCAACGGCGTCGGCAAGTCGACGACGCTGAAGACCATCATGAACCTCGTCCGGGCGTCGGCAGGGTCGGTCACGTTCGAGGGGCGCGACATCGTCGGCTTGGCGACGCACCGGCTTCCGAGTCTGGGCCTCGGCTACGTGCCCGAGGACCGCCGCGTGTTCCGCCTGCTCACCGTGCTCGAAAATCTCCGGACCGGCCTCGACCGGCCGCGCATGACGGCGGAGCGCCGAGAGGCGCTGCTCGAGAAGGTCTACGGCCACTTTCCGGTGCTGCGCGAGCGGCGGAACCAGGCCGGCGGCACGCTGTCCGGCGGCGAGCAGCAGATGCTCGCCATCGCGCGCGCGATGGTGCTCGAGCCGAAGATCATCCTGCTCGACGAGCCGACCGAGGGGCTCATGCCGCGCATGGTGGGCCAGATCCGGGCCATCATCGAGCTCCTCCACGCCGAGGGTGTCGCCATTCTGCTCGTGGAGCAGAACGTGCCACTCACGCTCGCGGTATCGGACCGCGTCTACATCATGGAAAAAGGCGCCGTGCGCCACGAGGCGCCGGCGGCCGCGCTGCGAGCCGACGACGCCGTCATCCACCAGTACCTGGGGGTCTAGCGTGCTGGCCATCCCGTTCGAGGAGTTCCTCGTCCAGACGGTGAACGGCCTCGTCAGCGGCATGATCCTCGCGCTCGTCGCGTCGGGGTTGACGCTGATCTTCGGGATCATGGACGTCGTCAATTTCGCGCACGGCGACCTCCTCATGCTCGGCGCCTTCGTGGGCTCGGGCGTCTTTCTGTCGACCAACAACTTCTGGGCGGCGCTGCTGGTCGCCGTGGTCGTCATCGCCGCGCTGGGCGCGCTGCTGCAGCTCACGACCCTGCGGCCGCTGCTCGGCCGCGATCCGCTCACGACGATCCTGGCCACCTTCGGCATCTCGCTGGTGATCCAGAACTACGCCCTCTGGCAGTGGGGTCCGTCGGCGCGAAAGATCTCGGAGCCCATCGGCGGCCAGTTCCAGCTCCTGTACTTGCAATACCCGGTGTACCGGATCGCCATCGCGCTGCTCTCGGCGGCCATCATCGGCGCCCTGTGGCTCTTCATGAAGTACGGCACGTACGGCATCTGGATCCGGGCGACCACCCAGGACCGCGTCATGGCCGCGGCCATGGGGATCCCGGTCCCCGCGGTGCACGCGGCGGTGTTCGCCATCGGCGCCGGCATGGCCGCCGCGTCCGGCGTGCTCTTCGCGCCGCTGGTCGGCGTGACGCAGACCATCGGGCTCGACTTCACCCTGCGCGCCTTCGTCGTCGTCGTCGTGGGCGGCATGGGCAACCTCGGCGGGTCGATTCTCGCCTCGATCTTCGTGAGCCTGCTCGAGGCGTACGCATCCCTCTTCGTCAGCCCGGCCCAGGCCGTGATCGTGTCGTTCGTCGTGCTCGTGTTGACGCTGCTCTTCCGGCCGACCGGACTGTTCGTGCCGACACCGAAGTGACATGAGCGGCACGCCGGGGACGTCGCACGGATTCTGGATAGGCTTCGCCGTCGTCCTGGCCGCGCTGGTGGTCGCTCCGCTCGTGCTGCCGGAATTCTGGCGGCGGTTCGTGACGGAGATCCTCATCTGGGGCCTTCTCGCGATGTCCTCGGACCTGTTGATCGGCTACACGGGGATGGTCTCGTTCGGCCACTCGGCGTTCTTCGGACTCGGGATGTACGGGGCGGCCGCCGCGCTGCTGACGGTGCGGCCGCCGAACCTGTGGCTGGCCGTCGTGTACGGGCTGGTGGCGGCGGCGGTGGTGGCGGCCTTCGTCGCGTACTTCTCCACGCGCCTGCGCGACATCTACTTCTCGATCACGACCCTCGTGTTCTCGCAGATCTTCTATGTCGTCATCTTCACGTGGACGGAGCTCACCGGCGGTGAGAACGGGCTGAGCTTCCGGCAACCCCCGTTCGGGATCCCGGGGCTGGTGTCGATAGCGTTCACGCCGGTGACCCTCCACTGGTTCGTGCTTGGCGTCGTGACGATGTCGTATCTCCTGCTTCGCCGGATCACGCAGTCGCCGTTCGGGATGGTCCTGCAGTCGATCCGCGAGAACGAGCCGCGGACGCGCGCGATCGGCTATCCCGTCGAGCGTTACAAGATCGTGGCCGTCCTGCTATCCGGTCTCTTCGCGGGTCTGGCCGGCGTGCTGTACGCGGTGCAGAATCGCTTCGCGGCACCGGATTTCGTCTTCTTCATCGTGTCCGGTGAGGTCGTGATCTTCAACGTGATGGGCGGCATGGGTACGCTGGTGGGGCCGGTGCTCGGCGCGGGCTTCTTCTTCATGCTCCGCGAGATGTTCTCCCGCTACTTCACCCAGTACTACCTGATCCCGGTCGGCATCATCTTCACGCTCATGGTGATGTTCCTGCCGCAGGGACTGCTCGGCTTCCTGCGCCGCCGGCTCAATCAGTAACGCCCGATCCCGCGGGCATCTCCGGCATCTGCGCCAGCACCACCCGGAACGTCGTGCCCGCACCCGGGGTGCTGCGCACGTCGATCGACCCGCCGTGATCCTCGACGATCTTGTGCGTCAGGGCAAGACCGAGTCCGGTGCCTCCGTTCTTCGTCGAGAAGAAGGGGTTGAAGATCCGGTCGACGGCGGCGGGCGCGATGCCCATGCCGCTATCCTCGATCTCCACGGCCACCCGACGGCCGCCGGCCCCGCCCCCGCGCGCCAGGTGGTCACCGACGACCGAACGAGCGCGAAGGACGAGCCGGCCGCCGCTCGGCATCGCGTCGAGCGCGTTGGTGACGAGGTTCACGAATGCCTGGTACAGCGTGTCGTCGTCCGCCCAGATCGTCGGCAGGTCGCGCGAGTACTCGCGGTGCACCGCCACGTGCTGCGCCTCGATGCGCGCGCCGTACAGCTCGAGCGTGCGTTCGAGCAGCGCGGGCAAGCGCACCGGCTTGAAGGTCAGCCGCGCGGGCCGCGCCAGCTCGAGCAGCCCCTCCACGATCCCGTTGATGCGCTCGAGCTCGCGCGGGACCACCGTCTGGAACTTCAGCCGAAAATCGACGTCCTCGAACTTCCGCGGCAAGTGGCGGCTGAACGTCAGCAACGACGTGAGCGGGTTCTTGATCTCGTGCGCGAGTCCGGCTGCCAGCTCGCCGACGGCCGCCAGCCGGTCCGATCGCCGCAGGCGGTCCTCGAGCTGCCGCACGCGGCTGAGATCGCGGAAGACACCGATCACGCCGAGCTCTTTGCCCTCGCTGCCGCGCAGGGGGGCCACGCTCACTTCCACCGGGAGACCACGACCGTTGCGGCGGCGGAGCGTGAGCGTCGTGGCCGGGGCCGACAGATGGTTCGCGAGCGTCTCCATCAACAGCTCGGCCAGGTCCGGGGTGTGCGCGAAGACCTCGGTGCAGTAGCGTCCGGTGACCTCGCCCGTGAAGAAGCCGGTCATCAGCTCGGCGGCGGGGTTCAGGGTCACCACGCGGCCGTCGAGGTCGACGGTGACGATCGCATTCGTGAGCGAGGCGAGGATGTTGTCGGTGTAACGCTTCACGTCGGCCAGCTCGTCGAGGCCGCGACGGAGCTCGGCGTTGGCGGTCTGCAGGGCCAGGCGCTCACGGGACAGCTGCGCCGCCATGTGGTTGAATGCGGCCGCGAGCCGCCCGATCTCGTCGTCCGTGACGGGCTCGATGCGCTGGTTGAGGTCTCCGCGGGCGATGGCGACCGCCCCTTCCGCAAGCTGCTGGACGGGCCGCGAGATGCGCCGGGCGACCACGGTGGCTGCGAGCGCGGCCACGACGACGGTGACCAGCGTGAGCAGACCGAGCTCCCACCGCGTCCGGCTGATCTGCGCCTGCATCCGGCGCTTGGAGAGGCCAACGCGCACGGTGCCCCACTTCTGCTCACCCACGAATACCGGCACCGCGAAGTCGTACGCCGCGCCGTCCCGCCGGTCCCAGATGTCCTGGCGGAGCGGCTCGCGGGCGGCCACGGCGGCCCGGTCGACATCCGCGGTGAGCACCTCACCCACGCTCGCCGCGCTCCGGCTGTGCGTGGCCACCTTCGCCTCCGCGTCCAGCACCAGGGCATACAGCACGTCGGCCTCGGCCGCGATGCGCGCCACGTTCTGCTCGAGGGCCGTGTAGTTGTAGAGCAGCAGCGGGCCGTATGACATGGCGGCGAGATTGCGCGCGAGCACCTCGCCCCGTCGCTCCGTCTCCTCGATGATCACACCGCGCTGGTGGCGTTCGACGAGCACGATCATGGCGGCCATGACCGTGGTCACCACCAGCACCGTGCCCCACGCCAGCCGGGCGCCGAGGGACCGGAACCGGAGGATCTTCATCGCGCGAGCCATACCTTGCGGAACGGAATGTACGGGTCGCCGAGACCACTGACCTCGACGCTGCGCACGTAGGGCTGAAAGAGACGCTCGTACGAGTAGTGCCAGATGGGAACGATCGGCGCGTCGTCGAGGATCACCTGCTCGGCGCGCCGGTAGAGCTCGACCCGGCGGGGAACGTCGGCCTCGTTGCGCGCGCGCAGCAGCAGCGAGTCGACGCGCGGATCGGCGTAGCGCATGAAGTTGCGCGAGCTCTGCGAGTGGAACAGCTTGAAGAGGAAGTTGTCGGGATCCGGCACGTCGGCGTACCAGGCGTAGAGGAACATCGGCATGCGGCCCTCGCTCAGCAGCCGCGAGAACGACGGCCAGTCGGTGTCGTAGTGGAACTCGGCCGTCACGCCGATGGCCTTCAGGTTCTCGCGCATCATGGCGTGCTCGCGCAGCACGCCCTCGTGCCGCGCTCCCGCCCAGATGGCGAGCGACGGCAAGCCGGTGCCACCGGGATATCCCGCCTGCGCCAGCAGCTCCCGGGCATGCCGAGGGTCGTACCCGTATCCGGCCACCTTCGGGTTGTACCCCTGGGTGCCGGGCGGCAGGATGCCTCGTGCGACGATGTGGCGACCGAGGTACGGCTCCTCGACGATCGCCTCGCGATCGATGGCAAAGCAGATCGCCTGGCGGACGAGCCGGTCGCTGAGCGGCTTGAGGCGCGTGTTGAAGCCGTAGAACCGGACGGAGAGCAGCGGGCGCTTCACATAGCCGTCGCCGGCCGCGCTCACCGCGCGGCGGTAGTCGCGGATCGGCGGCGGCGCGTCCTCGAGGTTGCCGCGCTGGAACTCCTCGTACACCGCGTCCCACGGCTCGCCGGGAAAGACGCGATAGATCAGCCGCTCGAGCCGCGGCGGCCCCTCGAAGTACTGCGCGTTGGCGGCGAGCTCGATGGCCCGCCCGCGCTCCCACTTCACGAAGCGAAAGGGGCCGGTGCCGACGGGCGCCGCGCCAAAGGCGTCGTCGCCCTTCTGCTCGACCACCTCGCGCGGGACGATCTTGGCGTGGCCGACGGCGAGCACGGACACGAACGGCGCGAGCGCCTCGCTCAGCGTGACCGTCACCGTGTATCGGTCCACGGCGGTGAGCCCGGAGATCGATGTCGCCCGGCCATCGCGAAATTCCGCCGCGCCCTGGATGTTCATGAAGAGGTCTGCGGCCGCCGAGCGGGTCTTGGGAGCGACGAGGCGGGTGAGCGAGTACACCACGTCGTCGGCAGTCATCTCTCGACCGTGATGGAACTTCACGCCGCGCCGAAGCGCGAACGTCCACCGCAGACCGTCACGCGACGCCGTCCAGTGCCGAGCGAGCGCCGGCGTGACGGTGAGAGTCTGATCGAACTGCACGAGTCCATCGAAGATCTGCTGCGATACGGAGCGGCTGTAGATGTCGCCCACGCGCGCCGGATCGAGGGTGGCGGGGTCATTGCCGAGCGGTCGTCGATACGTCCCCTCGCCGGCGCCGGCGACGGCCACGCTGGCCGCCCACAGAATCACCGCAATGATGAGCAAAGGGGGGCGCGAGCCCCCCTTTCCTCGACTCATGAACCAACCGCGTCCTAGCCGCCAGCGCCGCCGTCGGCCGTGCCGATGGCCTGGAACAGCTGCGTCGATCCGGTTCCCGACTCGATCACCGGCGCCACGAGCAGGAACGAGGCGAGCGCGACCACGAGTGCGACGACCTTGATCATGGGTCCTTCCCCTTTGGAGCCGTAGGGAGTCCCCACCATGGGGATTCCGCGGGCCCGTCGGGGCAGGCAGAGCAGCAAGGAGGTCGCCACACCGCGGCCACGGCGCCGCGCCAGACAAGTCCCCGGATTGTCGTCGGTGGACGATGGGCCTGGGGGTGAGCGCTGTCCAGTGACTGTGCATCACGACGTCGCGCGCTGGCCCGCTACTGGGCGGCGGAGTCCTCGCGATCGGCGGCGGAAATCTTCCAGCGCGCGAGCTTCACTTTCAAAGAATTGCGATGGAGACCGAGCACACGCGCCGCCTCGCTCACGTTGCCGCGCGACTCCTCCAGCACGCGCTGCACGATCAGACGCTCGAAGCGATCGCTCGCTTCGTTGAGATCCACGCGGCGCCGATCGGGCCCAGGCGCGCCGCCCGGTCGCGTCGGCGAGACGGTGAGATCGAGCGGCAGGTCGGCGGCGGTGATGAGCGGACCGTCGACGAGCACGACCGTGCGCTCGACGATGTTCTGCAGCTCGCGTACGTTGCCCGGCCACGAATACGCCCCGAGGGCGGCCAGCGCGTCCGGCGTGAGCGCTTCGATGCGCTTGTTGAACTCGTGATTGTAGCGGCGGATGAAGTGGTCCACGAGCAGGGGCAGGTCCTCGATGCGATCCCGGAGGGGCGGGACCACGACCGGGACGACGTTGAGGCGATAGTAGAGATCCTCGCGGAAGGCGCCCGTCGCCACCGCGCGCTTGAGGTCGAGATTCGTCGCGGCCACGATGCGCACGTCGATCTTGATCGGGTGGGTGCCGCCGACTCGCTCGATCTCGCGCTCCTGCAGCACGCGCAGCAGCTTGGCCTGCACCTCGGGACGGAGCAGGCCGATCTCGTCGAGGAACAGCGTGCCGCCTTGCGCGAGCTCGAATCGGCCGAGCTTGCGCTGGTGCGCGCCGGTGAACGCGCCTTTCTCGTGGCCGAAGAGCTCGGATTCCACCAGCGATTCCGGGATGGCGGCCGGATTCACGGGCACGAAC
>DATAOC010000057.1:0-2032 GCA_036265915.1 Candidatus Methylomirabilota bacterium
ATGGAGCCGTGGGACGGGCCGGCCTCCATCGCGTTCACCGACGGCACCGTCATCGGCGCCGTCCTCGATCGCAACGGGCTGCGGCCGTCGCGGTACTACGTCACCAAGGACGACCTCGTCGTGATGGCCTCCGAGGTCGGCGTCCTCGACATTCCGCCGGACCGCATCCTCGTGAAGGAACGGCTGCACCCGGGCAAGATCTTCCTGGTCGACACCGCGCAGGGACGCATCATCGACGACGACGAGATCAAGGCGCAGCTCGCCGCGGAGCATCCGTACGGCGACTGGCTGCGGCAGAACCAGGTCCGGCTGGAGGACGTCGCCGCCGCGCCGGTGGCCGAGTCCGATCATGCCACCGTGCTGACGCGGCAGATGGCGTTCGGCTACACGCACGAGGATCTGCGGCTGCTGCTGGCGGCGATGGCCAAGAACGGCGAGGAGCCGATCGGCTCGATGGGCACCGACACCGCGCTCGCCGTGCTGTCGAACCGGCCGCGGCCGCTGTACGACTACTTCAAGCAGCTCTTCGCGCAGGTGACGAATCCGCCGCTCGACCAGATCCGCGAGGAGCTCGTCACCGCGATGGAATCGACCGTCGGCCCCGAGGGCAATCTGTTGAAAGCCGAGCCGGGCTCCTGCCGGCAGATCGTGCTGAAGGACCCGATCCTGTCCAACGAAGACCTCGCGAAGCTCGCCCACGTCCGTGAGCTCGGCTTCAAGGCGGTCACGCTGCCGATGCTGTACCCGGTGGCGGGCGGCGCCGATGGCCTGGAGCGCGCGATCGAGGAGCTGCAGCGCCGCGCCAGCCGCGCCATCGCGGAGGGGCACAACATCGTGGTGCTCTCCGACCGGGGCGTGAGCCGGGAGCTGGCGGCGATCCCCAGCCTGCTGGCGACCGCGGCCGTGCACCACCATCTCGTCCGGCGGGGCGAGCGGACGCGCTGCGGTCTCGTCATCGAGAGCGGCGACGCGCGCGAGGTGCACCACATGTGCCTGCTCATCGGCTACGGCGCGGGCGCCGTGAACCCGTGGGTCGCGTTCGAGACGATCGATGACCTCATCGCGCACGGCGTGCTCACCGGACTCGACCACGCCAAGGCCGTGCGCAACTACATCAAGGCGCTCAACAAGGGCATCCTGAAGGTCATGGCCAAGATGGGCATCTCGACACTGCAGAGCTATTGCGGCGCGCAGATCTTCGAGGCCATCGGCCTGAACCGCACGGTCGTCGATCGCTACTTCGCGGGCACCGCGTCGCGCGTCGGCGGCATCGGCATCGACGTGATTGCCGAGGAGGTCCGGCTGCGCCACGCGGAGGCGTTCCCGGAGCGTCCCGTCGAGCGACCCGATCTCGACTGGGGCGGCGAGTACCAGTGGCGGCGCGACGGCGAGCACCACCAGGTGAATCCCGACATGATCGCCAGGCTGCAGGCGTCCACGCGTGCGGGCAGCTACCCCGACTTCAAGGAATACTCGCGCATCGTCGACGATCAGAGCCGGTGGCGGGCGACGCTGCGCGGGCTCTTCGAGCTCAAGCCGGCCGGACCGCCGGTGCCGCTCGAGGACGTCGAGTCGGTGGACTCGATCCTGAAGCGCTTTGCCACGGGCGCCATGTCCTATGGCTCGATCAGCCAGGAGGCGCACGAGACGCTCGCCATCGCGATGAACCGCATCGGCGGCCGCTCGAACACCGGCGAGGGCGGCGAGGACTCCGCTCGCTACGTCCGCGATCCGAACGGCGACTGGCGCCGGAGCGCCGTGAAGCAGGTGGCGTCGGGCCGCTTCGGCGTGACCAGCGAGTACCTCGTCAACGCCGACGACATCCAGATCAAGATGGCCCAGGGCGCCAAGCCGGGCGAGGGCGGCCAGCTGCCCGGGCACAAGGTGTACCCGTGGATCGCCAAGGTCCGCTACGCGACGCCGGGCGTGGGCCTCATCTCGCCGCCGCCGCACCACGACATCTACTCGATCGAGGATCTCGCGCAGCTGATCCACGATCTGAAGAACGCCAACCCGAAAGCGCGCATCCACG
>DATAOC010000058.1:0-2238 GCA_036265915.1 Candidatus Methylomirabilota bacterium
GTCGTAGGCGCCCTCGCCGAAGTGGTGGAAGCGGACGCGGCCGTCACCGTCGACGAGGAAGAGCGCCGGCCAGTAGTGGTTGTCGAACGCCCGCCAGATCCGGAAGTCGTTGTCGATCACGACGGGGTAGCCGACGCCCAGCTCGCCGGCCGCGCGCCGCACGTTCTCGAGCTCGTGCTCGATGCTGAACTCGGGGGCGTGCACGCCGACGACGACGAGTCCGCGCTCGCCGTAGCGCTCGTGCCACGCCCTCACATAGGGCAGCGTGCGCAGCCAGTTGATGCAGGTGTACGTCCAGACGTCGACGGCCACGACCCGGCCGCGCAGCGCCTCGGCCGTGAGCGGCTCGGAGTTGAGCCAGACCGGCGCGTCGTCGAGCGCCGAGAGCGGGGGCATGCGGGAAGCGTCCCACACCACGCCGCACCCCCCGGTGCCGGTCGTGCAGGACGGACGCCAAACCGGCGAGCGATGAGTTCGGGCGCGGGGGCCGGTCTTATGGGCATGAGATCGATCGCCCGTGCCACCTGCCCCGCGGACGTCCGCGCCGCAGTCCTCACCGCCCGCGCCCGCGGCCTGCGCGTCGCCGTGCGCGCGACCGGCCACGGCACGCTCGTCGAACCCTCGCCCGACACGCTGCTCATCGACACGTCACGCATGCGCTCGGTGCTCGTCGATCCCGACCGCCGGACCGTGCGCGTCGGGCCTGGCGCCACCTGGGGCGACGTGATCGAGGCCGCCGCGCCCTTCGGCCTGGCGCCGGTGTCGGGCACGCACGCCACGGTGGGCGTCACCGGCTTCACGTTCGGCGGCGGCCACAGCTTCCTGTCGCGCAAGCACGGCCTGGGCGCCGACAACCTCCTCCGCGCCGACGTCGTCACCGCCGACGGCGAGACGCTGACCGCGCGCGAGGATCGCCGCAGCGAGCTGTTCTGGGCGCTGCGCGGGGCCGGCGGGAACTTCGGCGTCGCGACCTCGCTCGAGGTCCGGCTGCACCCGGTGCGCGAGGTGTTCGGCGGCGTCGCTCGCTTCGACCGCGGGCTCGCGCCGCATCTGCTGGCGCGCTTCCGCGAGTACGCGATGCCCGACGCGCTGAACGTCTCCGTCGTCGTGGAGCCCGACGCGGTGGCGCTGCGCGGCGTCTACGCCGGCGGCGCCGACGACGCCTGGCGCGCGCTGGCGCCGTTGTTGATCGCCGAGCCGTTCGAGGACACGTTCCGCGTCATGCCGTACGGCGAGACCGGCACGATCGGCAGCACCGCGCCGCGCCGCTTCGAGCTGCTGCGCGACGTGCCGGTCGACGCGATCCTGCGCACCGCCGAGACCGCCGCCGCGGTCGAGGTCAAGCGCTGGGGTGGCGCGATCGCGCGCGGCGCCACGCCGGCGGGCCACCGGCAGGTGCCGTTCTCGGTCACCGTCGACGGCGAGGACGTCCGGGCGCTGGCGCCGCACGTCACCGGCGGCTCGTTCCTGAACTTCCTCAAGGACACGACGCGCACGCGCGACGCCTACACGGCCGCCGACCATGCGCGGCTGCTCGAGCTCAAGCGCGCGTACGACCCCGACAACGTCTTCGGCGTCGGCCACGGCCTGGTCGCGGCGCCGGCTCGCGCCGATCTGGCGGCGTGATCGAGTCGCCGATGACCTCGTCCATGCCGCCCGCGTCGGCCTTGCGCTGGGACGGCATGTCGGTCACCAGCACCATCTCGTACTCGCCCGACGTGAAGAACAGGTGTCTCAGCGTTCCCGCGAGCTCCTCTTCCTGCGCCAGGTGCTGCAGCTTCTGCAGCACGTCGTGCGCGGACACATCTCGCGGTTGCTGAGCCCGTCGGCCACGAGCTTGAGGACCTCGAGACCGAGGATCTCTAGAGAGAACTGAAACCGACCCGAAACCGCGCGCTGGGACCGTAGTCGTCCCAGCGCGCGGGCACGGAGCCCACGCATTCCACAGAAAGGCAACATGGCCCAACCAGCCGCTTACGTCAGCCTCCACGACAAGACGGTCACGCTGCCGAACGACAAGAACGAGCTCTCTCACACGTTCAGGTTCGACGCTCCGGACGTCGACGCCGGCGTGAAGTCCGTCCTGAGCTTCGTCGCCGATCCGTTCGGCGACAACACGGTCTCGCTCGAGTGGGACCTCAACGGCACGAACATCCTGACCAACGGCTTCAACACCGCAGAGGCGCGCGCGCTTCAGGAGGTCGTCGGCAAGGATCTCCTGCTGGCGCAGGACAACGT
>DATAOC010000059.1:0-66868 GCA_036265915.1 Candidatus Methylomirabilota bacterium
ATCCGGAGCTCGAACCACTCAAGGCGATGCTCGTCCAGCGGACCGAAGGCAATCCGTTCTTCCTCGAGGAGAGCATCCGCGCGCTCGTCGAGATGAAGGCGCTCGTGGGCGAGCGCGGAGCGCGGCGTCTGGCCCGCGCGATCCCCGACATCCGGGTGCCACCCACCGTGCAGGCCATCCTGGCCGCCCGCATCGACCGCCTCTCCCCGGAGGACAAAGCCCTGCTGCAGTCGGCGGCGGTGGTCGGCCGCGAGATCTCGTTCACGCTGCTGCAGGCCATCACGGAGCTGTCCGAGGATTCGCTGCGCGCCGGACTGGCGCGCCTCCAGGCCGCCGAATTCGTCTACGAGACGGCACTCTTTCCCGAGCTCGAATACACGTTCAAGCACGCGCTGACACTGGACGTGGCGTACAGCAGCCTGCTGCAGGATCGGCGCCGACTGATCCACCGGCAGATCGTCGAGGCCCTCGAAGTCATCTATGGTGACCGGCTCGGCAGCGCGGTGGAGCGGCTCGCGTATCACGCGCTCCGCGCGGAGGCCTGGGACAAGGCGGTGACGTATTCGCGCGAGGCGGGCACGAAGCTCGCCGCGCGCTCGGCATACCGCGAGGCGGTCGCCTGCTTCGAGCAAGCGCTGCAGGCGCTCGATCGGATGGCGGACAGCCCGGAGGTTCGCAATCGGGCATTCGACATTCGCATGGACATGCGCCGATGCCTGGTACCGCTCGGCGACTACGATCGCATTCTCGACAATCTCAAGGAAGCGGAAGCCATCGCGACCAGAGCCGACGATCGACGTCGGCAGGGCCTCGTCCGCGCCTACATGACCGACTACTACCGGCTCACCGGCGACAGCGTGCAGGCAGTCAGCAGCGGCGAGGCGGCGCTGGCATTCGCGACCGAGCTCGGTGATACGCCGCTCCTCGTGCTCGCCCGCATGGTCGGGGGCCACGCGTATCACGCCGTCGGCGACTATCGGCGTGCCTGGGAACTGCTGCGGCAAAACATCGACGAGATCGGCGACGAGCTCGTCCGCGAGCGGTTCGGATCGGCGGGGCTGCCCGCCGTCCTGTCACGCGGCTATCTCGCTCTGTCGCTCGCCGATCTCGGGGAGTTCTCGCAGGCCATCGCCACTGGGCTGGAAGGCCTCCGTCTGGCCGACGCGTATGACACCGCGCACAGCCATGCGGTCGTGTCTCACGCGCTCGGCGTCGCATACATCGGGCAGGGTGATTTCGATCGCGGCATGCCGGTGCTGGAAGACACGCTCGCCCGGTGCCGCGCCAACGACATCCCGATGGGTGCGCGGCTGCTGGCCTCGGCGTTAGGGTACGCGTACGCGCTGCAGGGCAGGGCGCGCGAGGCGGCGCCGTTGCTCGAGGAGGCGGTTCGCCAGGCCGACGCCCTGAAGGTCGTATTCCGCTACGCGCTGTGGCTGGCGTGGCTCGGCGAGACGTATGCGCTGGCCGGGCGTCACGAGACGGCGCTCGAGCTCGCCAACCGCGCCGTCGAGCGGGCGGAGGCGCACAGCGAGCACGGGCATCGCGCCTACGCGCTTCGGCTCGTCGGTGATCTGCTGTCGAGATCCTCGGCCTACGCCCCGCAAGCCGAGGCCGCGTACGGGACCGCGCTCGCTCTCAGCCGGTCGCTCGGGATGCGGCCACTCGAGGCGCATTGCTACCTCGGGCTCAGCGCGCTGCACCGCAAGTACGGAGACTCCCGGCAGGCAACCGAGCGGCTGGCCAGCGCCGGGGCGCTGTTCTCCTCGATGAACATGAAGTTCTGGGTGGAGCGGGACAAGCCGCTCGTCACCGAGACGTGAGCCGCGGCTGGTTCGTGCGGCGAGTGGTCTTCCCGCTCGCTGAAGGTCTCGGCCGGCGCCGGATGTGGTCGCACGCGCAACGGCTTCGGCGGCTGCAGTGGCAATCACCGGCGACGATCCAGGCTCATATGAACACCCGACTGCAGGCGCTGGTCGCCGTCGCGAGCGACGTGCCGTACTACCGTGACCTGTTCCGTGGCGCCGGCATCGATCCGGCGACGATCCGATCCGTGGAGGATCTCGCCCGCGTTCCATTGACGAGCAAGGCGGACCTGCGTGCAGGATTTCCGGACAGGACGACCGCGCACGCGGTGCCCTCGCAACGCCGGCGCGCGATGAGGACCTCGGGCTCGACGGGACTTCCGTTCAACTTCTACTGGGATCGCGCGTGCGCCGACGAGCTGTTCGGGACGTACCTGTCGTGCCTCGAGTGGGCCGGCGCCGGCCTCTGGGACACGCATGTGGCGGTCGCGGTTCCGGCGACGTTCGCCAGCAATCCGGACCCGCCGTCGCCGACGCGCCGCTGGGCCCGCCGCCTGGCATTCGGCGAGCAGGTGATCAGGCTCTCCGCGATCGACGTGACGACGCAAGACTTCGTCGACGTCGTCGGAGGACTCCGGGATCGCGGGTACTTCATCCGTGCCTATCCCTCTGCGCTCGCGCACCTGGCCGCCCGGCTGGTCCACGAGGATCGGCCGCTGCCCCGGTATCCCGCGGTCGTGATCACGTATGGCGAGACGCTCACGGAGACCAACGCCGCGCACATTGCCGAGGTCTTCAGGTGCCGGGTCGTCAACAACTACACCAGCTGGGACATCCCGCTCATCGCCCAGACGTGCCCGGACAATCCGCGGATGCTCCACGTCAATTCCGATCGTGTCATCGTCCGGATCGTCAGGC
This sequence comes from Candidatus Methylomirabilota bacterium, assembly GCA_036265915.1. GTDB lineage: Bacteria > Methylomirabilota > Methylomirabilia > Rokubacteriales > CSP1-6 > AR12. The sequence continues at coordinate 2,724 of DATAOC010000059.1, forward strand.
CGGACGGCACGCCGGCGCCGCGGGGCGAGTCAGGCCGCGTCGCGGTTACCGATCTTGGCAATCAGGTCATGCCGTTCATCAACTATCTCCTCGGCGATCGTGCCGTCGATGCTGGCTGGTGCGACTGTGGTCGCGGTTGGCCGGCGCTCGCCAGCGTCGACGGCCGCGACACCGAGGTCATCGAGACGCCGAGCGGCGCGCGCGTGAGCGGCGTCATGCTGGGCCATTACCTGACATTCGTCGCCGGCGTCGTCCCGTACGTCTGGGAATACCAGGCTGTTCAGGTCGCGCCGAGCGCGGTCTGCCTCCGTATCGTCCCGACCGCGCGGTTCAGCGAGGAGTTCGCGCGGCTGCTCGTGGGACACGTCGAAAAGCTTCTCGGCGGCGGCGTGCTGACGACCGTGGAGGTCGTCGATCACATTCCGACCGAGACATCGGGCAAGCGGCTGATCATCAAGCCATTGGCGCGGAGCGCCTGAGACAGCGCGGTCCGGTCAGCCAGCGACCCGGTCGATCCACCGCTGCGCGTACGCAGCGCCGCGTTCCTCCGCCAGCCGCGCGCTCCGTTCGCGGCACGCAACCGTCTCGACGTGAGCCGTCGGCGCGACCAGCGCGCGACTGATGCGCACGTGGGCATTCCAGTTCGCGGCGGCGGCGACGGCCACGACGTCGACGCGGAACCCACGATAGTCGCTGAGGACGATCATTTCGCGGCCACCGAGGCCCGCCGACGGGTGACGAACCAGCCGGGCAGGTGATGCTCGGCGACGGCGAACACGTAGCTCAAGCCGCTGTAGACGAAGTACGTCATGTGCAGCGTCATGCTGACGAGGGCGAAGACGAGCCCGCCGCACCGGAAGAAGAACAGGTAGAGCTGGCGGTTGAGCGCGACCACGCCTGCGAGCGCCAGGGCGGCCACGGCGGCCAGCTCGATCTTCAGGACGGCGAAGGGCAACACGAGAATGCTGAGCGCCACGAGCATCGCACTCAGCCGCTGGTCCCAGGCGACGTTCAAGGTATCGGGCAGCATCTCGGTCTCGAGGGTCAAGCGCGACCACGGGATCGCCCGTTGCAAGATGTCCGTCCGGATCATCGACACCAGCGTCCACTGCTTCAGATGCGTGCCCTGGATGCGTTTGTCGAGAAGGATGGTGCGACCCGCGCGGCGGAGCCGATGGCCGAGCTCGATGTCCTCGATCGATGGCCGTCGGAAGCGGCGCTCGTCGAAGCCGCCGATCTCGTCGAAATCACGGCGGCGGATGGCTCCGCAGCCGGCCCAGAAGGTGGACGCTTCCCCGTGGCCGTTCTGGTGCACGAAATGATGGAGGAGGTTTCGATAGCGGGATACGTGGCGGCTCACCCGCGGCGTCGCGTCGTAGGAGCCGAAGACCGCGGCGACGTCCGGGCGATCCACGAAGACGCGTCGGATACGCTCGATGGTTCCCGGGCGCACGACGACGTCCGCGTCGACGAAAAACAGCACGTCGCCCCGCGCATGCTGCGCGCCGTGGTTCCGCGCCGCGGCCGGCCCGGCGTTCGCGGGCATGCGCAACACGGTGACTCCGAGCGCGAGCGCACCCTCGGCAGTGTCGTCGGTGGACCCGTCGTCGACGACGAGAATCTCCACGTCAGATGCCGCTTGCGCGTGCAACGCCGCGACACATTCGCTCAGGTCCCGCAGGTTGTTGTACACGGGCACGATGACCGACAACCGCAGCGTGCTCTCCGCCATGATCTCCTCGACGCGGGGACTATTCGGGTACCGTGAACTGTAGGGAGATCGGGGGGCGGGGCCAATAGGCCGGAAGATAGAAGGCCTCGAAGCGGGCTGGCCGGGCGGTTTCGACAGCGCCAGCCGGTGTTCGCCGCGGCGTGGGCAGCGTTCCTCGCAGTGCGTCAGCAGGCGCCGCAGGACAATCCGTTTCACAGGTGCGTGAACGTTTTGACAAGGTGAGCGGCGGGGCAAGGCACGGGAACCGTCCGGCACGCGGGATCGTTCACTCGATGCTTGCCGCCCGAGCGCTACGCAGGAGTGTGACAACGGACGATGCCGGTGTTGCGGTGACAACCGTGAGGGCTGTCGCATTCGTCTGCGCGGTCGCGATCCCGTCGGTGACCATCGGCGGTTCCCGGCCGCCCGCGCGATCCAGCGCCGCCACCGCGAGTGCGGCGCGTGCGGGCAACGCGGCCAGCGGCGCCGCGCTGTTCGCCAAGCTGCCGTGCGTCTCCTGTCACGACGTCCTGCACAAGCTGCCCGGCGGCGACATCTGCCCGAACCTGGGCAGCATCGCGACGGAAGCGGCGCGCATCGTGCGCTCACGCGAGTATCGGGGGAAGGCGCGCGACGCGGCCGGATACATCCGCGAGTCGATTGTCGACCCGGACGCGTATATCGTTCCGGGCGCCAGCTACAAGACGCCGGACGGACACAGCGTGATGCCAAGGGATTTCGCGCGGACGCTGACGGCCACGCAGATCGACGATCTCGTGGCGTTCCTGCTGACCAAGCGATGACGGGTTACATCTCGACGCGAGGCGGGCATGCTCGGCTCGCGTCCGAGCGAAGCACATCATCCACCACAACACACCCCTGGAGGGTCGTATGAGATTCGTTCAACGATGCAGCGCGGTGGTCCTCGGTCTGGCGATGGTGGTCGGCACGGTCTCGGCCGCGTCGGCGGCGGATTCCACCACCGTGAAGCTCAGCCCGCAGAGCAGCTCCGGCGAGTCGGGGACGGCGACGCTGACGAAGGAGGGCGACAAGCAGACCAAGGTCGTCCTCGACGTGAAGGGCGGCTCCGGGCAGCAGCCCGTGCACATCCACAAGGGGACGTGCGCCAACCTGGATCCGAAGCCGGCGTATCCGCTGTCGCCGGTGACGAACGGCAAGTCGGAGACCGTCGTCAACGCGTCGCTCGACGACCTCGAGAAGGGCGGCTACGCGATCAACGGCCACAAGTCGGCGCAGGAGGTCAAGACGTACGTCTTCTGCGGGGATATCGGCAAGTAGTCGCAGCCGCCGTCGATGCGTGACCCCGGGTGCCGTCAGCGGCCCGGGGTCACCTTCCCAGTGCCTTCGCCTTCCACAGCTCCCACCGCCGGTTGATCGTCGAGCTGATCGTGGCCTCCGCCATGCGCGCCTCGTCCGCATCGAGGTACGTCACCGGACCACCGAGCCCGAGCGCCTGCGCCTGCAGCCGCGCGTTCACCTCGGTGTACACGCTGCGAAAGACGGCCAGCGGCAGCGTGGGCGCCACGACGACGGCGCCGTGCCCGCGCATGAGCGCGACGGGCCGGGTACCGAGCGTCTGCGCCAGCGCGTGCCCCAGCGCCGGCGTGGCGATGAGCATGTTGGTCGGGTTGCCGGCCGCTGTCTTGATGTCGAAGACGGGGACGCCACCGCCGAGAAATGCGCTCATGTGGTACATCGGTCGCAGCGGCACCGTGGTCGCGCCGAACGGAATCACGGACGGCGAGTGGTTGTGGACGACCGCCATCACGCCGGGCTGGGCCTTGTAGATCTCCCCGTGGATGAAGCGTTCGAGAAAGCTCGTCCGCCCGCGCGGATCGACCGGCGTGCTGTCCAGGTCGTACTCCATGATGTCGGCGGCAGTCACCAGCGCCGGCGCCATGCTGCGCGACATCAGAAACCGGTTCGCCGCGCCCGGATGGCGCACGCTCACGTGGCCGTAGCCGTCGACGACGCCTCGTTGGCGAGGATCCGGTTCGCAGCGACGAGATCGTCGATGACGGACGCGGGCGGCGCGGGGGCCGCCGGCTGCGGCGCCGCACTCCGGGCGCCCCCGAGCGCGGCCAGGACGGCAACGGACACCCCGATCACGAAGCGGCGCCCGCTCGCGTGCGGGAGTTCCGTGCCGATGGGCATCCGCATGCCTACTTCGGCACCAGGTTCTTGAACCGCGGCATCACCTCGCGCGCCAGCAGCTCCATCGAGTGACGCCACACCTTCGGCTCGTCGGCGTAGTCGAAGCAGAACAGCAGCAGGGTGCCGAAGCCGCCGACCTCCTCGTAGATCCCGTGCAGCTTCTCGGCGACGGTATCCGGCGAGCCCACGAGCCAGTTGTGACGGGCGCAGTACTCGGGCGTGACGTCGGAGTCCGGGACCGACGGCTCGTGCTTCAGGTACTCGGTGAAGCCGAAGGCGCCGAGCAGCGGAAGGAAGTACTCGCGCATCATCCGGCCCATCATGCCGCCGGCGGACAGACGCAGCGCGTCGGCGTCCGTATCGGCGACGAAAATCTCTCGCACCAGACGCCAGTCAGCGCGGCGCGGCGTGCGCTTCGCGCGCGCGGCGCCTTGCTCGACGGCCTCCCAGTGGCTGCCGACGTACGCGGGATTCAGGTTCAGGCTCATGGGCCAGAAGCCGCGCTCGCCGGCGAGCTTGAGCGTGTCCGAGCCCTTGTTCAGACCCGCCACGCCGATGGGCGGATGCGGCTGCTGTAGCGGCTTGATGTGCGGCTTCAGCGTGCCGAACAGCGTGCCCGTCTTCGTGACGTGCCAGTACTTGCCCTTGTAGTCGAACTCCGGCTCGTCACTCCAGAGGCGGAGGATGATGTCCAGAGACTCGCGCGTCATCTCGCGGTTCTGGCCCGACATGCCGTCGACGTTGAAGAGCGCCCAGTCACTCGGCAGACCGCTGGCGGCCACGCCGAAGTTGAGACGGCCCTGCGCGAGGTGGTCGAGCATGGCGACGCGGTTGGCCAGCTCCGCCGGATGGTGGAAGGGCATCAGGAAGCCGCCGGGACCGATGCGCATCCGGCTCGTCTGCATGAGCGCTTGCGCGACCAGCAGATCAGGCGCGGGGTGCGGCTCCCACGGCGCGGTGTGGTGCTCGCCGATCCACGCCTCGCTGAAGCCGAGCTCGTCCGCCCACCGCAGCTGCTGTAGATCCCACTGGTGGCCGTCGTTGAGCCGCCGCTCGGGCGGGTGCGACGGCATCGTGAACAGTCCGTATTCCATGGGCGACCTCCTGTCCGAAGACGCTGTGCCGGGAGTGTACTCCCCGCCTGCGGGGTGCGAAACGCCGCCGCCGAGGATTGCGCGATCGAGGGAGGACCGACAGCTGCGCCGGCGTTGACACGCGCGCCCGTCTGGCGCGTCAGGATTGTGCGCTTGATCCATAACCCGCTGATTTCCATCGGTTCCGACCGTGGCATGCGTGCTGCATTTCGCACCTCGCGCCGAGCGGTCGTCCGGCTCGGCTGGGAGAGGAGGCGACAGCGATGGCGGCTCGACATTCCAGGTCTTCGTGGGCGATCGGCCTCGCCGTGGCCATGGCCGTCGTGCTCATGGCGGTGACCGTGCAGGCGCAGATGCCGAAGCCGCCGTCGACCAGCAAGCCGGTGGCGCCCGCCGCGCGACCACTGACGGATGCCGAGCGTAAATCGTGGGAGGACCTTCAGGCCGCGCAGCGACAGTTCGATACCGACAGTGGCCGCGTGATGGCCGGCTCTCCGGACGGCCGTCGCCGAGTTCCTGAAGCGATCGCCAAGCAGTTCGGCGTTGCGGACAAGGTCGTCACCGATCTACGGGCGCGCCGCATAAGCTACGGCGAGGTGACGATCGCGCTGGCGCTCTCGCAGCAGATGATGAGGCGCGACAAGCTCACGCAGCAGCAGGCGCTCGACCGCGTGCTCGCGCCGCGCTCGGCGGGCCGGAGCTGGGGGGTTGTCGCGCGCGATCTCGGGCTGAAGATCGGGGACGTCGTCAGCGATGTCCGGAAGGCGGACGGTCAGCTGCCGAAGTCGACCGTTGTCCCCAGGGCGGCGGCACCCCGGCCCGCCGCCCCCCCGCGACATTGAGAAGCATCGACCGCGCTCAATTCGGCACGATGGCCGCGCGCGTGACGTGCCCGGCGTCCTGCTCGGCGAACGCGCGGTTGATCTCGTCCAGCGGATACTTGTGAGACACCACCTTGCCCCACGGATACCGGTCGAGCGTCCGGAGCATCAGGTCGAGAGCGCCGCGCAGGTGCTCGGCCTCGTAGTGCGCGAGACCGATGATGCGGCGATTTCCGAAGATGATCCACGACGGATCGAACTCCGCCTTCCAGCCCACGTTGATGTTTCCGATCTCGAGATAGGTGCCCTCGGGTGCGGTCATGCGCAGGCCCTCGTCCACGACGCCGGGGTGACCCACGAGCTCGAGCACCACGTCGCCGCCCCACTCGTCGGTCAGCTGCTTCACGCGCTTGACGCGCGCGTCCGGCGTGCGGAACTCCCGTAGGTCCACGAAGCTATCGGCGCCGAACTGGCGGGCCAGCTCGAGCCGCTCGTCGACGCCGTCGATGACGATCACGCGGGCGGCGCCCATCTCGCGCGCGACCGCGCAGGCGTAGACGCCGAGACCACCCGCGCCCTGCACGACGACCGTCTGGCCGGCGCGCAGGCCGGCCACGTCGAGACCCGCGTAGACCTGCGTGTAGGCGCAGTTCACGCCGGCGGCCATCTCGTCCGTGATCTGGGGCGGCAGCTTGAACATCGCGTGATTGGGCCGCAGATAGAAGTACTGTCCGAAGCCGCCCTGGAAGTGCGGCCACTGCTCGCATGACACGAGCCAGTTCGCCTGCCGCACGGGGCATGACTTGAAATGTCGCGCCAGGCACGCCTTGCAGCGCCCGCAGGGGAAGAAGTAGCGGTACGCAACGCGGTCACCGACCTGGAGGGGCCGCCCGGCCGCATCGGTCGTGACGCCGTCGCCGAGCTTCGCGACGGTGCCCACGTGCTCGTGGCCGGTGTTCAGCGGCAGCGGCCGGCCCATGCGCGCGTAGTCCTGCTCGCCGCGCCAGTAATGCAGGTCCGAGCCGCAGACGTTCGCGAGCGCGATCTTGATCAGCGCCGCGCCCGGCTCGGGCTCGGGCACCGGATACTCGCGGATCTCGAACGGCTTGCCGGTTCCGTGGAACACCGCCATGCGTCCCGTGTCGGCCATCGCGTGCCTCCTCAGCCAGAATGGCGGCCATGGTGACAGAAACCGCGCCGCTCGCCAACCGGTCGGTATGCTGGAGGCGTGAGCGACGTTCCGGCCGGGTTCGTGTATCGCCCCGACTTCCTCTCGGCAGACGAGGAGAGCGCGCTGCTCGACGGCGTGCGCCGTCTCGACTATCACGACGTCAAGATGCGGGGACAGGTGGCGCGTCGACGGACGAGCCACTTCGGCTTCACGTACGGCTACGAGACCTGGCGCGTCGAGCCGGGGCCACCGATTCCGGACTTCCTCGCGGCGCTCCGACCTCGCGCGGCGATGCTCGGCGGCGTCGCGGCCGAGGACCTGGTCGAGGTGCTCGTCACCTGGTATCCACCCGACGCCGGTATCGGATGGCACCGGGACGCGCCGATGTTTGGCGTCGTCGTCGGTGTCTCGCTGCTGAGCGAGTGCCGGTTCCGATTCCAGCGGGGCACGGGTGCTGAGAGGCGGACCGCGGCCGTCGCGCTCGCGCCCCGCTCGGCCTACGCGCTCGACGGTGCGGCGCGCTGGCAGTGGCAGCACAGCATCCCGCCCGGCAAGCAGGAGCGGTACTCGGTCACGTACCGAACGCTGCGAAGAAGCCCGCGCACCGACGCGTAGCCGCGTACACTGACGTGGGCCCCCCGGCGCGGCATCCCGCCGCCCGCGGCCGTGCCCTTCCAAGGAGGAAACGTGGCGACAGCCAGGAAGACGAAGACCAAACGTCGCGTGACGCGGAGCGGCCGCTCGCGCGCCCGCCCCCAACCCGAACCCGCACCAGCGCCGCCTCCGCCGCGAGTCGCGGCGGTCGAGCCAATCGAGGCGCCGACGGCCGAGCCGCCGGTCCCGCTTTCCGTGCCCGAGCCGGCGCTGGCCGCGCGCGGCGTGCCTGCGGTGCCGGAGCGCCCGCTACCGAGCACCCGCCGAGCGATCTTCTTCGACGTCGAGAACACCAGCCGCGCCGAGCACATCTCCCGGGTGATCAGCCATCTGGCGGTGGATCGCGCGGGGCGTCGCACCGAGTTCTTCGCCGTCGGCAACTGGCGGGTCATCGGCCACGACACCGCGCGGCTGCTCGCGCGCCACGGCGCCCAGCTCGTCCACAGCGCCCCGTCGGTCGGCGTGCGTGACTGGAGCGATCTGCGCATCGCCGTCGCCTCCGGCGTGTGGCTCGCAACGGCACGGGCCGAGGACGTCATCGAGATCGTCTCCGACGACCGCGCGTTCGACGCGGTCGGCGACGTGGCCGCCAGCCTCGGCGTGACGTTCCGCCGCCTGTCGTATCGCGGCCTGCTCGGCATGCCGGCGGGCGAGGTGCCCGAGCGCGAAGCGCCGTCCGAGCCCCAGGCGCGGCACGCCGGCGGCGGACGCTCGCGGCGCGGGCGCCGCGGCGGCCGTCGGTTCGGCCGGCCGGAGCACGCACCGCGGCCGGTGATACCGGCGCCCGTTCCGGCGGTGGCAGCGAGCGAGGAGCCCGAGGCCGAGGGCGAGGCAAAGCACACGGCACCCCACGACGAGATCGTCGCGGTGGTGCGCGAGCTGGCCCGGTCTGCGTCGGGGCGAAACGTGACCCTCGACACGCTGGCCAACGCGCTCAAAGCGCGCGGGTTCAGTCGGCCCCCGGGCTCGCCCCGGCTCATCACCCGGCTTCGGCGCATCAAGGAGCTCGAGGTGAGCCGCTCGGGCGTCATCACGCTCCTCGACGGTACCGCTCCGGCGAGCTCTCCCGAGGCCGTCGTGATTGCGGAGCCGGTGCAAGAAGCCGAGGTGGTGGAGGCGCCGCCGCGCGCGCAGGCCGCGCAGCCCGAGCCCGAGGAAGAGGACGTGATCGAGCCGGGCAACGACGTCAGGGCCGGCTCAGCGCCGCGGCAGCACGACTTCGACGGCGGGCAGGGGCGACGCCGCTCGCGGCGCGGAGGCCGCAGGCGCCGTGGTGGACGCGGCGGCGGTGGAGGTGCAGGCGGTGGTGGGCGGCCGCCGATGGCCGACGCGCATCGGCAGCCACCGCCTCCACGCGACGTTCCGCCACGCGACGCCGCGGCGCGCGAGGCCGCCGTGCGCGAGGCATTCCGCACGCGGACGGCGCCGTCCTACATCACCGGAGAGCCGCTGGCCTAGCTCAGCGAACGGCGACGCGACGGTCGCGCACGGCTCGGGCGAGCTCGTCCAGCACCGCGACCGTCGTGTCCCAGCCCATGCACGAGTCCGTGATCGACTGACCATAACGGAGCGTCGTCGGGCTCACGAGCTCCTGCCGTCCCTCCACGAGGAAGCTTTCCATCATGACGCCGAAGATCGCCGTCTCGCCCTGCGCGATCTGCGCGGCGATGTCACGGCCGACCACGGGCTGGCGGCGGTGGTCCTTTCCGCTGTTGCCATGGCTCATGTCGATCATCAGGCGCGGCGGGAGGCCGGCGTCGCGGAGCGCCGAGGCAGCCTTGCCGACGCTCGCCGCGTCGTAGTTCGGTCCGCTCTGGCCGCCGCGCAGGATCACGTGACAGTCGGGGTTGCCGCGCGTGGCGACGATGGCGCCGAGACCCTGCTCGGTGACGCCGAGAAACCGGTGGGGATGCGCGCCGGCGCGCACCGCGTCGATGGCGATCTGCACGTCGCCGTCGGTGCCGTTCTTGAAGCCGATCGGCATCGACAGTCCCGACGCGAGCTCGCGATGAACCTGGCTCTCGGTGGTCCGGGCGCCAATGGCGCCCCACGACACGGTGTCGGCCGTGAACTGCGGTGAGATCGGATCGAGAAACTCGCAGCCGGCCGGCAGCCCGAGCTCCGCGAGGTCGACCAGCAGCCGGCGCGCCAGCCGCAGGCCTTCATTGATGGCGAAGGTGCCGTCGAGCCGCGGGTCGTTGATGAGTCCCTTCCAGCCGACCGTTGTCCTCGGCTTCTCGAAGTAGACGCGCATGACGATGCAGAGGTCGGCGGCGTGGGCGTCGGCCACGCGGCGCAGGCGCCGGGCGTAATCGATGGCCGCGACAGGGTCGTGGATCGAGCATGGCCCGACGATCACGACGAGCCGGTCGTCGCGCCCGTCGAGGACGGCGCCTACCGCGTCGCGACCGCGTCCGACGGTTTCCGAGCCGGCGTCGCCCAGCGGCAGCTCTTCCAGCAGGATTGCCGGCGGCAGCAGCGGCCGGAAGCTCTCGATGCGGAGGTCGCGGGTGCGCTGGGACATGTCCCCGCTCAGGGCAGCCGCTGCTCGAACGTCGTCATCCTCGTCGTCCTCCAATCGGCACATGATAGGGGAACGCTCGGCCGCGCGGCAACCCGGCGCTTGCCGGTACGGCGGGCCTCGTCTACGCTCGGCAGTCGATGCCGCGCATCGGCGTGATCTCCGACACCCACGGCCTCGTGCGTCCGCAGGCGCTGACCGCGCTCGCCGGCGCTGAGCTCATCGTGCACGCGGGAGACATCGGGGGCCCCGAGGTGCTCGACGCGCTCCGCGCGGTCGCCCCCGTGGTGGCCGTGCGCGGCAACAACGACCGGGGGCCGTGGGCGGCCGCGCTGCCGGAGACCGACGTCGTCGAGACGGGCGGGCGTAGTCTGTACGTCTTGCACGACGTGAAGGCCCTGGACCTCGATCCCCGCGCGGCGGGCTTCGCCGCCGTCATCGCCGGACACTCCCATCAGCCGCGCATCGAGCGGCGCGACGGCGTCCTCTACCTGAACCCCGGCAGCGCGGGCCCCCGGCGCTTCCGGCTGCCGATCGCGGTGGCACGCCTGGACGTCGACGCCAACGGGATCGAAGCGGAGATCGTCGCGCTCGATGTCTGATCTCGCCGCTCCGCTCGATGCCTATCGCGACGCCGTGCGTCCGGAGTGGATCGATCACAACGAGCACATGAACATGGGGTACTACCTCGTCGTGTTCGACTTCGCCACCGACGAGTTCTTCCGCTACGTCGGCCTCGACGAGGCGCATCGGATGGCCTGCGGCGTCACGACGTTCTGCCTCGAGGCGCACGTGACCTACCATCGAGAGGTGCGGGTGGCGGACCCGCTGCGCTTCACCACGCTGCTCCTCGACTACGACGACAAGCGCCTGCACTATTTTCACGCCATGTACCACGCCACCGAGGGGTTCCTCGCGGCGACGAACGAGCTGATGTCATTGCACGTGAGCCTCGCCACACGGCGCGCGACGTCCATGGCGCCGGCCGTTCTCGCGCGGCTGGCGGCCGTGCAGCGCGCGCACGCGGCCGTGTCCCGGCCGCCGCAGGTGGGACGGACCATCGGCCTGGCGAACCGGCCGGCGGCCACCGCATGAGCGGGGCCGATTTCGAGCGCGCGCTTCACGAGGCGCGGCGGCTCATCGACGAGGCCCGCCGGATCGTCGTCCTCACCGGGGCCGGCGTGTCCACGGACTCCGGGATTCCGGACTTTCGCGGCCCGCAAGGCGTGTGGACGCGCAACCCCGAGGCCGAGAAGATGGCCACGATCCACCATTACGTGCGTGATCCCGACGTGCGCAAGCGCGCCTGGCGCAGCCGTCTCGAATCACCGACGCTCTCCGCCGAGCCGAACGACGGGCACCGCGCGCTCGTGGCGCTCGAGCGTCGGGGCAAGCTGCTCGCGCTGCTCACCCAGAACGTCGACGGCTTGCACCAGAAGGCCGGCTCGTCCGCCTCGCTGGTCGTCGAGATCCACGGCACCGCCCGCGAGGTCACCTGCCTGGACTGCGGCGAGCGGGCGCCGATGGAGCGCGCGCTGGCGCGCGTGCGGGCCGGCGAGGACGATCCGCCGTGCCGCACCTGTGGCGGCATCCTGAAATCGGCGACGATCTCGTTCGGCCAGAGCCTGGTGCCCGAAGATCTCCGCCGCGCCGAGCAGGCGGCGCGCGCCTGTGACCTCATGCTCGCCGTCGGCACGAAGCTGTCGGTCTATCCGATTGCCGGCGTGGTACCGGTCGCCAAGGAGGCGGGGGCGCGTGTGATCATCGTGAATGCCGAGCCGACGGAGCTCGACGCGCTCGCCGACGTGATCCTGCGCGGGTCGATCAGCGCGCTGCTGCCGCGCCTCGTGTGACGCGGCCGGCCACGAGGCGCACGCGCCGCGGCGACGCCAGCCAGATCGCGGCCACGGAGACCAGGCACGCGGCGATGGCGACCCAGAAGGCGGCGGTGTAGCTGCCGGTGCGATCGTAGATCGCGCCCGCCAGCCACGGACCGCACGCCGCGCCCGCGTTGCCCCCCAGGTTGAGGGTGCCGAAGATGGTGCCGTAGTGCCGTCCCTGGAAGATCTCGGCGGGGATGGCGCCGAAGACGGACGCCAGACCATAGCCGACCAGCCCCTGCGAGACCACCATGGCGTACAGCATCGCCGGCGTCGGGTGCGTCGGCAGAAGGAGCAGCGCCGCGTAGCAGCCGATGAACCCGAGGCCGCCCAGCGTCCACGCCCACTCGCGGCCGACGCGGTCGGAGAGGTGTCCGAGCGCGATCTGTCCCACGATGCTGAAGAGGCCGACCAGCCCGAGCGCGAACGCCGCCGGCGCCGGCGCAAACCCGATCTCGAGCAGGTATTTCGTCTGGTGGACCTGGACCATGTACCAGACGAACAGCGCACAGAAGAACCCGACGAAGAGATACCAGAAGCGCGCCGTGCGAACGGCGCGGCCGAGCGTCCAGTCCACAGCCGCCCACACCGGGTCGACGACATTGTCGGCGGAGGTGTGGCGGGTGAGGCGGCCGGCCGCGTCGCCATCGGGCGCCAGGCCGAGGTCTTCCGGCCGTCGGCGCTGGAACGCGAGATTGAGCGGCAGCACGACGAGCAGCAGCAGCGCGGCCAGCGCCCAGCAGGCGGCGCGCCAGCCCGACGTCTCGATCAGCCGCTGCAGCCACGGGAACAGCGCGATCGACCCCACGCCGACGCCCGCGAACGCGATGCCGATCGCCAGCCCACGACGGCGGACGAACCAGTGTGGCAGGAACAGCGAGTGGCCGATGTAGGTGAGGAAGATCGAGCCGCCACCGACGAGGGCGCCGAGGGTCAGCTGCAGGTGCCACGGGCGCGAGATGAGCGTGGCCAGCACGAGCCCGCTGCTGCAGATGACGGTGCCGATCGGAATGACGATGCGCGGGCCGACGCGATCCATGGCCATGCCCATGAACGGGACGTACGCGGTGGCGACGATGAAGCCGAACGAGAAGGCGCCGGCGGTGGCCGCACGGTCCCAGCCGAACTCCGCCAGGATCGGCGGGAAGAACAGCGAGAAGGCGGTGCGCGTGTTCACGCCGACGCCCATGGTGACGAACGCGATCGCCACCACGATCCAGCCGTAGAAGATCAGGCGAACCTCCAGCCGTCGAGCGCCGCCGGCGTGTCCGGAACGATCGTCAGCGGCAGATCCTCCGGAGCCAGCAGGCCGTGCGCGACCAGCACACCGGCCGCACGCGGCGGATCCTCGACAACGGGCATCTCGGACAGGCGGACCGCAAGCGCGCGCGCGGATGCGGGCAGCCACACCGCGCCATCCGCCGTCCACAGCGGAAAGCGTCCGTCGCGGACGCCGCCGGCGACAGCGGGCGCTTGCGTCCACAGGCGGCGTCGTGCCGGACGGGGGCGCGGCTCGGCGCGTCCCGAGGCCACGTCCCAGCCGGCGAGGGCCATCGCTCGCGCCGGCGCGCCGCCTCGCCGCGCGCGCCGGCGCGACCAGGTGAGCGACAGCGCCAGCGATCGCTCGTGGCACACGACCTCGTGCGGCGTGCGCGGCGGCAGATGCAGGAGCGAGCCCGGCGGAAGCTCGAGCGTTTGCCAACCGCGTCGTGCGGACGTCGGTCGGCGGGCGATGTCCTGCGGCGTGCCGCGCGGCACGGGGGGGCCCAGCGTGACGGTGCGGCGTCCCTGGAGCTGCAGCCAGAAGGCGTCCACGTCGCCGTCGTGATGCAGGCCCAGGCCCGGGCGGCCGCAGCCGTCGACGGCGAACAGGAACGAGCATTCGTCGCGGAACGGGCCGAAGAACGTGCTGCGCAGCGCGACCATGAGCCGCATCACGCGCGGCAAGAGCTGGTGGACCTGCGGCAGGTAGATCGTTGCCCCGCGCTGGAGTGCCGAGCGCAGGGCGGCCGCGCTGGCCGAGCGATCGTAGCGGCGATCGAGCGCGGTGTGGAACGGCGCTCCGGCGCGCGCCAGCGCCACCGCACCGTCGAAGTCCGGCGCGATGGCCCGCCACGCGGTGTCGCGCGCCTCGCGCAGCTCCGCCCGGCGGCCGAGCGCGCGGCGCCGGAACGCCGTCGCCGCACGCGGGGTCGCAAACCACGACGCGAGTGGGGAGCGGACGCGCACGACTACTCGGGCGACGGCGTGCGCGAGCGGCGCACGCGGACGAGGACGTCGCGCGCGCGACCGCCGTCGACGGCGATCTCGACCTCGTGCCGCTCGACGTCCCAGTGCCGGATGGTCGTGAGCCGGCCGACGGCGAAGCCGGGCTCCGGAACGCGCCGCGTGGCGCGGTAGATCAGCGTGCGGCGGTCGCCGTCGCCGAGGCGCAAGCCCTGCTCGTCCGGCGGGCCGAGACGGCGGACGACGTCGTCGTACGTCGTCTCGCCGGGGCGGATGTCCTCGAGCGCGCCCGGGGCGAGGATCGACGTGCTTCCACCGGTGTCGCCGGCGCGGCGGAAGCGCAGTCGCGAGCGGACCAGGTGCGAGACGCGGCCGCTCAGGATCATGAGGCCGGTGACGTTGCCGAGCACGAGCAGCCCGAGAGAGATCATCACCGGCCGCCACGCGAACCAGCCGCTGAAATAGGCGAATTGCACCTTGAGTGTCTGCGGGGTCGCGTCGTCGGCCGTATTGATCGGGATGGACACCGTCTCCGTCCCCGTGCGCACGCGGCTGCCGCGCCGGACGGCGGCAGCCGGCGCGATTTCCTCGATCCGCAGATGGTCGGCATCGGGGAAGCTGACGACGAGCAGCGAGTACTCGCGGGCCAGGTGCACGATCCGGTCGCGATTCTCGAAATAGAGCGGGTAGAGAGGCAGCGAGCCGACGTCGCCCCAGCTCATGGTGACGACGTTGCGGCGGCCCCAGAACGTCTCTTCCAGCCACGTCGCCGGCTTCGGGCCGACCACGCCGCGCAACGGCAGGGCCAGCGTCACCACGAAGTGTGGATTCCCGAGCTCCGGCGTCCACGGGATGCGCACGAGGGAGCCGCTGCCCGCCTGCGCGGGGGCGCCGCGCCGCACGAACGACACGAACGACGCGGTCACGTCGACCGGGTCGGCCGGCGTCGGCAGACCGAGCTGCGAGCGATCGCGCGCGCGTAGCAGCAGCCGGCCGCTGATCGTCGGGGCGAAGCCTCGGCTGTCGACGTAGCGGAGGAGCTCGGCATCGGCGTCGCCGGGCGCCGTCCCGGCGGCGATCTCGGCGGGCCAGAACAGGTGGAGTACCTGTGCGGTCGGCCGGCGCCCCGACGGCCCGACCAGGTTCCAGGTCACGTTCACGGTCATCGGTCCCGCGTCGCGGGCGGCCGTGCCGGCCACGAACAGTGGACCGATGCTGACCGCCGCGTGAGGCTCGGCACTGAAGAACACCTGGGCACCCGCGGGCGAGGCAACGACGGTGGCGATCAGCACAGCGACGGCGAAGGCGGGCCATGCGCGGTGCATGCCGGTGATTGTACAATCCGGGCTCACGTCATGGGCCACGTCGGTCGCTCCGCTCGGCGCCGCGAGGATCCGCCTCTGCTGCGCGGCGCCGGTCGCTTTCTCGATGATGTTCAGCTCGACGGCGTCGCGCACGTCGGCTTCGTGCGCAGTCCGTACGCGCGCGCCCGCGTCGCTGCCGTCGACGTGGCGGCCGCGCAGAAGGCCGCCGGAGTCATCGCCGTCGTCACCGCGGCCGAGCTCGATCCGTTCCCGCCCTTCGGGCTCGCTCGCGCCTTCGACCGCATGGTGCTGCCGCCGATGGCCTTCCTCGCGGGCGACGAGGTGCGCGCGCAGGGCACGCCGGTGGCGATGGTCGTGGCCGAGTCGGCCGCGCTCGCGCAGGATGCGGCCGCGCTCGTGGCCGTCGAGTACGCGGCGCTGCCCGGCGTGGCGGAGGCGGACGCGGCGCTGGCGGCCAGCGCGCCGGCCGTGGCCGGCCACGACGATAACCGGTCCTTCACGTACACCGTGCGCTCAGGTGACGTCGCCGCTGCGTTCGCCCGCGCCGCGCGCGTGGTGTCCGTGGACGTCAGGCAGACGCGTCTGGCCGGCGTGCCCCTCGAGCCGCGCGGCGTGGCGGCGGCGTGGGAAGACGAGCGGCTCACCGTGTGGAGCTCGACGCAGGTGCCGCACCGGATCCGCGACGAGCTCGCGCGGCTGCTTGCGCTGCCCGTCGAGCGCGTACGGGTCATTGCGCCGGACGTCGGCGGCGGCTTCGGCGTGAAGGGCGGTCCGTATCGCGAGGAAGTGCTCGTCCCGTGGCTCGCGCGGCGCCTGGGACGGCCGCTGAAGTGGATCTCGACGCGGATCGAGGACCTGCTCACGACGCATCACGGCCGGGGCAGCGTGTCGCATGGCGAGCTGGCGGTCGCCGCCGATGGCACCATCCTGGGACTGCGCGCGCGCATCCTGTGCCCTCTCGGCTCGCATGTCGGCTACACCGCGGCCGGCACGCCGCGCAATCACGTGCGCTGCCTGCCGGGCCCGTACGGCGTGGCAGACGTCGACATCGAGGCGGTCGGCGCCTTCACGACGACGCCTCCCATCGGACCGTATCGCGGCGCCGGCCGCCCGGAGGCGGCGTTCCTGATGGAGCGGCTCGTGGACGAGGCGGCGCGCGCGCTGAAGCTCGATCCGGCCGACGTGCGGCGGCGCAATCTCATCGCGCCGGAGCGCTTTCCGTTCACGACGGCCACCGGGCAGAGCTACGACTCCGGCGACTATCCCGCCATGCTGGCGCGCGTGCTGGAGCTGACCGACTACCCGGAGCTGCGCCGCCGCCAGCACGCGCGACGGCAGCGCGGTGAGCTCGTCGGCATCGGGCTGTCGGTCTACGTCGAGCCGTCCGCGCTCGGCTGGGAGAGCGGCCGTGTGCGCGTGGACGCGGACGGCGCCATCACGGCCTTCACCGGGTCGAGCGCGCATGGCCAGGGTCACGAGACGACGTTCGCGCAGATCCTCGCCGACCGGCTGGCCGTCGATCCGGCACGCATCACCATACGGCACGGCGACACGGCCGAGATCGCGACCGGGGTGGGGACGTTCGGCAGCCGCAGCGTGGCGCTCGGAGGCGGCGCCCTCGCCCACGCCGCCGATGCGCTCGTGGCCAGGGCGCGCCGGCTGGCCGCGGAGCTGCTCGAGGCGCATGCGGACGACGTGCGGCTCGCCGGCGGACGGTTCGCGGTCGCCGGTGTGCCGGACCGATCGGTCGGCTGGGCCGACGTGGCGGCGGCGCCGGGGCGGCAGGCGCCGCCCGGCGAGACGGCTGGCCTGGAGGCCGAGCACGTCCTGGCCCCGCCGCACGAGGTGTGGAGCGGCGGCGCCGTCGTCGCGCTCGTCAGCGTCGAGCGCGAGACGGGCGTGGTTCGCCTCGAGCGGCTCGTCTGGATCGACGACGCCGGCACAATCGTCAATCCCCTGCTCGCCGACGGTCAGCTCGACGGCTCGCTGGCGCAGGCGTGGGGCCAGACCGCGCTCGAGGGGCTGCGCTTCGACGCGGACGGTCAGCTGCTCACCGGCACGCTCATGGACTATGCGGTGCCCCGCGCCGACGACGTGCCGCGCGCGGAGATCCACCACGCGCATTCGCCCACGCCCCGGAACCCGCTCGGAGCGAAGGGCCTTGGCGAGGCGGGCAACATCGGCGTGCCGCCGGCGGTCGTGAACGCGGTCGTCGACGCGCTGTCGCCGCTGGGCGTCCGTCACCTCGACATGCCGCTGACGGCGGAGGCGGTGTGGCGGGCGATGCGGGCCTAGAGACAGACGCGGTTGCGGCCCGCGTCCTTGGCGCGATAGAGCGCGGCGTCGGCGGCGTCCAGCACGTCGGCGGGGCGGTCGCCGCTGCTCTTCGCGGAGGCGGCGCCGATGCTGACCGAGACGGACACGCGCTGAACCGGGCGCATCGCGGCCGGCGCATCGGGCCGCTGGCGCGGGCGGTCCGGTGCCCGGAGTGCGAACCCGGTCGTCTCGATGCGGTGGCGCAGCGCCTCGAGATGCGGCACCGTCTCGTCAACCGACGCGTCGTCGAAGATGATCGCGAACTCCTCGCCGCCGTATCGGAACGCGCGGCCGCCGCCGCCCACCTCTCCCAGTCGCGCGCCGACCATGCGCAGGAGCTGGTCGCCGACGTCGTGGCCGTAGGCGTCGTTGAACTTCTTGAAGTGGTCGATGTCGACCATCGCGATCGTGTAGACACCGTTGAGACGGCCGAGGGCCTCGGTGAGCGCCCGCCGTCCCGGCAGCCCGGTGAGCTCGTCGCCGTAGGCGATGACGTAGGAGGCCTCGACGAGCGACACGGCGAGGACGAGCCCGGCACCGGCGAACGCGATCGACGCGAGCGGCGGCGAGCCCGTGGCGAACGCCAGCATGGCGGCGACGAGCGTCCACAGCGTGCCGCACTCGATCGGGTAGGGCCGGGCCGCCGCGCGCGTGGCCGCGAGCGCGATGGCGGCCGCGAATGTTGCCAGTCCGGCGGCGCCCAGATGCCAGCCGCCGAGCGGTGTCCCGAGCAGGGCGGCCAGCGGGACGGCCTCCGGCTGAATTGCCAGCGTGGTCAGGACGGCCTGCGTTCCGAGCAGGCCGAGGATCCAGCCAGCGGCGGATCGAAAGCCGAAGCGCTCGGGCAGCCAGCCCAGCACGCCGACGTTGAGCGGTAGCCACACGGCGGCGGCACCGAGCACGATGTGGGCGACGGCCGAGTCGGCGGTGAACCAGACGAGCCGTTCGGCGGCGGCCAGCAAGAGCACCACGAAGAACACGCGATAGCGGCGAAAGCGAAGGGCGAGGACGACACCGGCGGCGAAGGCGGCGTTGGGATACGCCGGCACGAAGGTTTCCGCGGTCGCCCGCCACGCGGGGACGACCAGCAGGAGGATGGTGGCGACCACGAGCACGCCACCCGGCAGCAGCCGTTGCGCGAAAGTCTTCACGACCCTCGGCCGGGACGGATGTGCAGATGGCAGCATCCCTCGCGTCCCGGCTGCCACGTGTCCGCCGAGAACTCGAACCCGGCGGCCTCGAACGTCCCGTTGTCGACGCGGCCCGCGATCCGGCAGAGCGTCGCGATGTCCGTCTCCGGCACGCCGGCCTCGTGCCACGCGTCCTTCAGCGGGCAGCGCTGGAGCTGGATGTCGAGCGCCGTGGCATCGCAACGCTCGACCCGGGGAGAAAACATCCGGCCGTCGTCGGGCACGCCGCCCACGAAGGCATCGCGCAGCCCGGCGAGATCCGCCGGGCCGAAACGCCGGAACTGCCGGCCGATCTCCCGGCCCCGCGCCTCGATGGCGCGGGACAGGAGACCGGTCGCCTGCGGCTCGCCCACCGCGCGCCGAAGCTCGGCGAAAACGTGCCAGTACATCAGCGCACGGTTCTTGAACGCGGCGTACAGCTCGCCGCGCAGGCGATCCGCGTCGACCATCAGGCCTTCTCGACCATGTAGAGATGCGGCAGCATGTCGACGTAGATGTTGCCGATGACGAGCCGCTCGCCCGCCTTGTTCGTCTCGAAACCGCGCACCGAGGGCTTGGCGGCCGCATAGCGGAGCACCCACGCGACCGGCACGTAGCCGGCGTCGGTCTGGAGGATTTCCTCCGCCTTCGCGTAGTGCGCGAGGCGCTTCTTCGTGTCCCGCGTGTCGCGGCCCGCCTCGAGCTCCTTGTCGAAGGCGTCGTTCGTCCATGCCTGGCGCTTGCCGGTGGTCTTCTTGCCGTAGAACGTGTCGAAGTACTCGTTGTGCGGATCGGGGTAGTCCATGAACCAGCGTATCCAGACGAGCTGCAGGTCCTGCTTCCACAGGCGCTCCCGGAACACGCGCTGCTCGAGGACTTCGAGATCGGTCTTGAGGTTCAGGTGCTCGAGCAGGACGGACTGCACGGCCTCCGCCAGCGGCTTGCTGCCCAGGCCCTCTTCGCGCATCGACAGCGTCACCTTCGGCCAGTTCTTGCCGCCCTCGTACGGCGTGCCCTTCAGCATCGCCATCGCGGCCTTCGGATCGAAGCGCTGGATGTCGCGGATGTGCTTGTCGTCCACCGCGCCCGGGAAGCCCGGCGGGATCATCGAGTAGGCCGGAATCGCGAACCCCTGCGAAACCTTCACGACGTTCTCCCGGTCGATCGCGTGGCCGAGCGCCCGCCGCACCTTCACGTTGTCGAACGGCGGCTTGGTCACCTGCGGCGTCAGGTACCACGTGCCGGGGAACGGATATCGGAAGACCTGCGGGCCCGTCTTCGGGTCCGCCTGCAGGCGCTTCATGTCCGCCGTCTGGAGCGCGGTCAGATCGAGCTCGTTGTTCTCGTACGGCAGCGCGCCGGACGCGATGGGAATGATCGGGATGACGACCTTCTCCAGCCGCACGTCGTTGGCGCCGAAGAAATGCGGGTTCTTCCGCAGCACCATCTGCTTGTTGTGCTCCCACGTCTCGAGGATGAACGGGCCGTTGGAGATGATGTTGCCCGGCTCGGTCCACTTGTCGCCGTGCTTCTCGATGGCGCCCCGGTGGCCGGGCAACGCCGCCAGATAGGCCGCCAGCACGGGGAAGTAGCCGCGCGGCCCTTCGAGCGCGACCTCGAGCGTCCAGTCGTCCTTGGCCCGGACGCCGACCTGGCTCGCGTCGCTCAGCTGCTTCTTGTTGAACGCCTCGCCGTTCTTGATGTCATAGAGGAACGAGGCGTACGGTGCCGCCGTGGCGGGATCGAGCTGGCGCTTCCACGAGTACTCGAAATCGCGGGCGGTGCACGGTGAGCCGTCGGACCACTTCGAGTCCTTGCGGATCGCGAACGTCCACGTCGACCCGTCCGCGTTCGGTGTCACCTTGCTGGCCACGTACGGGACCGACTGGAAGTCGGCGTTGAACTTCATGAGGCCCGCCCAGAGCTCGGCGACGCCGCTGCAATAGAGATCCTTGTTGAAGTCGTGACTGGCCGGGTCGTTCTGATACCAGCCGCCGCCGCCCATCCGGAACACTTGCTCCTTCGCCAGCTTCTCGCCGGGGGCGAGCTTGGTCGCGGCCGACGAATCGCGGGCGGTGAAGACGCCGCCTCCGAGCGCGGCGAGGCCGGCGGCGATGCGCAGGAAGTCGCGGCGGGCCACGCCCGCGCCGCCGAGCCGCGTCGCGAGCAACTCCATCTGTGCGTCGTCGATCTTGACAGGCTTCATGGATGTCTCCTTGGAAGGCGTTATTTGAGCCGCGGGTCCAGGGCGTCGCGGACGCCGTCGCCGAAAAAGGTGAACGACAGCATCGTGACCGCGATGGCGATGGAGGGCACGACGCAGAGATGCCACGACGAGAGGAGGTACTGCTGGCCTTCGCCAACCATCTGTCCCCACGACGGCGTCGGCGGGTTGATTCCGACGCCGATGAACGACAGGGCCGCCTCGGTGAAGATGGCCTCCGGGATGCCAAAGGTGACGGCCACGACGATGGGCGACAGCGCGTTCGGCATCACGTGGCGCAGGAGCAGGCGCCACGACCGCGCTCCGAGGGCCCTGGCCCCCTCGACGAACTCCTTCTGCTTCAGCATCAGCACCTGGGCGCGCGTCTGGCGCGCGATGCCGACCCATCCGGTCAGCCCGATGGCGATGAAGATGTTCGTGAGACCGGCGCCGAGCATCGACATGACGAGAATCACGAACAGCAGTCGCGGGAAGGCGTACATCACGTCGATGAAGCGTGTCAGCAGCGTGTCGACGCGCCCGCCCGCCCAGCCCGCCAGCGCCCCGATCGGCACACCGATGGCGACGATGAGCAGCTGCGCGCCGAGCCCCACCAGCATCGAGACGCGCGCGCCGTACACCATGCGCGAGAGCATGTCGCGACCGAGCTGATCGGTGCCGAGCGGGTAATCACGCGTCGGTGACTCGTTCAGCCGGCCGAAATTCGTCTTCGTGTACGAGTACGGCGCCAGGACGTCGGCGCCGAGCGCGACCAGCACGAGCGCGATGACCACGACGCCGCCCGCGACCGCGAGCTTGTTGCGCAGGAGTCGCCGCCATGCATCACGCCAGAGGCTGCTCGACGTGGTGGCCGCGCGCCTGGCCGCGTCCGCGGCCGGCGCCGGGCCGCTCAGCGCGTCGGCGGCGACCGGAACGCTAATACCGGATTCGGGGGTCG
Organism: Candidatus Methylomirabilota bacterium; assembly: GCA_036265915.1. GTDB lineage: Bacteria > Methylomirabilota > Methylomirabilia > Rokubacteriales > CSP1-6 > AR12. The sequence continues at coordinate 24,948 of DATAOC010000059.1, forward strand.
AGAGCGCCATACGCGAGGTCGACGACGAAGTTCATGATCGCCAGAAACACGCCGTACGTCAGGACGACGGCCATGATCATCGGATAGTCACGACCGGTCATGGACAGCACGAAGAAGCGTCCCATGCCGGGAACCCGGAAGATCGATTCCACGAAGAACGAGCCGGTGCCGACGGCGGCGAACATCGGTCCCAGCAGCGTGACGATGGGGATCAGCGCGTTCTTCAGCGCGTGCTTGAAGATCACCGGACCCTCGGCGAGGCCCTTGGCGCGCGCCGTGAGCGTGAAGTCCGACCGGATGACGTCGAGCATGCTGGCGCGAGTGAAGCGCGCGATGATCCCCATCGGGGCCAGCGCCAGCGTGAGGGTCGGCAGCACCCAGTTGCGCGGCGAGTCCCATCCGCCCGTCGGAAACAGCGGGATGATGAACGAGAAGATGATGATGAAGAACACCGCGAGCACGAAGTTCGGGACGGCCACCCCGGCCGTCGCCACCGTCACCGACACGTAGTCCCAGGTGCGGTTCTGATACACCGCGGCCAGGATGCCGAGGGCGAGTCCGCCGGCCACGGCGAGCACGAGCGCCATGCTGCCGAGGAGCAGTGATACCGGGAACGTCTCGGTGAGGATCTCGCGAACCGTGCGCGTCTTGTAGACGAAGGAGTTCCCGAAGTCGCCCCGCAGCGCGTTGCCGATGAAGACCCCGAATTGCTGGTAGAGGGGCCGGTCGAGGCCGTAGTGCCTGGCCAGGTTTTGCTGGGCCTCCGGCGACAGAGGGTTGGCGCCCTCAGCAACCGGGTCGAGCGGGCTCCCCGGGGTGGCGTGCATGACGAGGAACGTCACGAGCGCCATCGCCAGGAGCGTCGGCAGCAGCCAGAGCACGCGGGAGATGGCGAAATGAACCACCGAGGTCCTCCGAAGGCTGGCTCAAGTTGCCGCTACTATACGCGATTGCGGGCGCATGCGGGAGCAATGGCGAGCGCGGTATGCTGGGGTCACACCCAGGTGACGGCAGCACATCTACCGGCGGATGCCAGGAGGAAGGGACGTCATGAGTGAACGCGTGAAGGAGATCCTGTCGTGGTACGGGAGCGACAATCCCGGCACATTGACCAATCTGGCGCGGCTGCTCAACAGCGGCACGCTGGCCGGCAGCGGACGACTGGTGATCCTCCCCGTCGATCAGGGCGTCGAGCACGGTCCGGCGCGGAGCTTCGCCGTCAATCCTGCCGCGTACGATCCGCGGTATCACTTCGAGCTCGCCATCGAGGCCGGCTGCAACGCGTACGCCGCGCCGCTCGGGTTCCTGGAAGCCGGCGCGCGCGACTTCGCCGGGCGGGTCCCACTGATCCTGAAGGTCAATAACCACGACGTCCTGCTCGAGGAGAAGGATCCGAACCAGGCGATCACCGGCTCCGTCCGCGACGCCCTCCGCCTGGGCTGTGTGGCGATCGGCTTCACCATCTATCCCGGCTCCGAGCACCGGCTGGAGATGTACGAGGAGATCCGCGACATGGCGCTGGAGGCCAAGGCCAACGGTCTCGCGGTCGTGATCTGGTCGTACCCGCGCGGCTCGGGGCTCAGCAAGGACGGCGAGACGGCGCTCGACGTCACCGCCTACGCCGCCCACATCGCGGCGCAGCTCGGCGCGCACATCATCAAGGTGAAGCTGCCGTCGGCGCATCTGGAGCAGGCGGCGGCCAAGAAGGTCTACGAGTCGACGCAGGTTCCGGCCGGCACGCTGGCCGAGCGCGTGCGTCATGTCGTGCAGGCCGCGTTCAACGGCCGCCGCATCGTCATCTTCTCGGGCGGTGCGGCCACCAAGGACGAGCAGGTCTTCGATGAGGTGCGGGCGATCCGCGACGGCGGCGGCTTCGGGTCCATCATCGGCCGGAACTCGTTCCAGCGAAAAAAGCCGGACGCGCTGAAGTTCCTGGCGACCGTCATGGGAATCTACGCCGGCACGCAGAAATAACGTGATCCTCGCGGGGGACGTCGGCGGGACGAAGACGACCCTCGCGCTCTTCGACGGCGAGCGCCTCGTCCGGGAGGCGACGATGGCCAGTCGCGGGTTTGCCTCGCTGGAGGCGGCCATCGAGCGCTTCCTGGACGCGGCGCCGCGGCCGACCATCGCCGCCCTCGCCGTCGGCGTCGCCGGCCCCGTCATCGACGGCCGCAGCACGACCACCAACCTGCCCTGGCACATCGACGAGCGCGTGCTGGCCGCCGCCGTGCCCGTCCCTCGCGTGCGACTCGTCAACGATCTCGAGGCGGCCGCTCACGGGATGCTGGCCCTCGCCGAGGAGGATTTCCTGACGCTGCAGGCCGGGCGTCGGCAGACCGGCAATCTCGCCGTCATCGCGGCCGGCACCGGGCTGGGGGAAGCGCTCGTCGTTGCCGACGGCGAGCGCCACATCGTGATCGCCTCCGAGGGCGGCCACGCGGATTTCGCGCCGCGCGGCGACCGCCAGGAGGACCTGCTGAGGTTTCTCCGCAAGGAGTTCCAGCGCGTGAGCTACGAGCGGGTGCTGTCGGGGCCGGGCCTGCACAACGTGTACCGGTTTCTCCGCGACACCGGCGCCGCGCCGGAGTCGGCGGCGGTCGCCGACGCGCTCAGCCGGCTCGATCCCGGGGCGGTGATCACCGAGCACGCGCTCGGCGGGACGGACGCCCTCAGCGAGCGGACGGTCGAGATGTTTGCCGAGGTCTACGGAGCGGAAGCGGGCAATCTCGCGCTGAAGGGGCTTGCCGTCGGCGGCGTGGTCGTCGCCGGCGGCATCGCGCCGCGCATCGCCCCGCTGCTCGCGCGCAGCGGCTTCGTGGCCCACTTTCGCGACAAGGGCCGGCTGTCCCCGTTGATGGAGAGCATTCCGGTTCGCATCGCGCTGAACGTCCGGGCGCCGGTGCTGGGCGCCGCGCGTATCGCGCGCGCGCTCCTCACCGGGTGAGCGTTCGGCTCAGGACGTGGCGGCGGGGACGGGCGCCTCGCCGTCGACGCGCAGCGGCAAGATCACGCTGAAGGTCGTCCCCTTGCCGAGCTCGCTCTGGACGTCGATCGTCCCGCCGTGGCTCTGCACGATCCCGAGACTGACGGACAGCCCCAGGCCGGTGCCGCTCACCTCGGGCTTCGTCGTGAAGAACGGATCGAAGATCCGATCCCGGTGCTCGGGCGCGATGCCGGGTCCCGTGTCCTCGAAGTCCACGCGCACGCCGCGACTGTCCGCCGCGGTCCGGACGGTGAGGGAGCCGCCATTGGGCATCACGTAGACGGCGTTGTTGATGATGTTGAGGAACACCTGCTTGATGCGTGACACGTCGAGCTCGGCGCCCGGCAGGTCGGGTGCGTACTGCTCGTTGACCGTCACGCTGCCGAACGCGCCCTGGCGCCGCACCATCGTGATCACCTGCTCGAGCACCTGGTTGAGGCTCGCCGTCTCCGGCATGAAATCGCGCTGACGGCTGAATTGCAGCAGGTCGCGGACGATGTCACGAGCGCGCGAGGCCTCGTCCTGGATGAGTGTCAGCTCCTCGCGCATCGGATCCTCGGGCTTGAGGCGCTCGGCGATGAACGACGCGAAGCCGAGCACCGTGGTGAGCGGATTGTTGATCTCGTGCGCGATGTTGGCGGCGAGCTCACCGATGGCGGCGAGCTTGGTCGATTGCACGAGCTGCGCCTGGGTCTGCTTGAGCTCGGTCATCTGCTGCTTGACGCCCGCGTACAGCCGCGAGTTCTCCACCGCGAGCGCGCCCTGCAGCGCGATGCCTTCGGTGAGTCGCAGCTCCTCGGACGTGAAGCGATGCGCCTCGCGCAGCCAGAGCACCGAGAAGGCACCGATCAGCTCGCCTTTCCAGCGGATGGGCTGGATGAGGAGCGACTTGTGCTCGATGAGCGGGGTCAGGGCGCCGTCGCTCCACGGCTGCGTCTGCCCGTCGGTGGCGGTCACCGGTGTCGCGAGGCCGCCGACTTTCGCCAGGAACGGATCGTCGACCCTCAAGGTGGCGGCCTCCGCCTTGCCCAGCAGATCCTTCGGGACGTGGTAGCCGACGAGCGGCACGTAGCGGTCGCGCGTCGGCGTCAGCAGCCACGCCATGCCGGTGTCGGCGCCGAGCGCGCGCACCATCTCGCGGGTCGTGCGGCGAAGCACCTCGGTGAGGTCGAGGGTCGATCCAACGGCCTGACTCACGGACACGAGCGTCTCGGTGTGACGCAGTCGCAGCTCTGTCTCCTCATGCAGCCGGGCGTTGCGAATGCCGACGGCCGCCGAGGTTCCGAGCGCCTGCGCGAGTGCGACCTCCTCCTGCTGGAACTCACGACGCTGCCGGCTCCAGCAGAGCAGCACGCCGATCGGGGTGCTGTCCAAAACGAGGGGGACGCCGACGAAGGAGACGAGACCTTCGGCCTGTGCCCACTCGCGCTCGCGGAAGCGCGGGTCCACCAATAGATCCGGCAGCACCAGCGGCGCGAGGTGCTCCATCAGCCAGCCGACGGCGCCCTCGCCGGCGGCGAAGCGCATACGCGCGAGCGCCGGCTTCCCGGCGAGGCCCGACTGCGCGGCCAGCCGGTATTCCGTGTCGGCCTCGTGCAGCCAGATGCGCACGACGTCGACGCCGAGCCGGGTACGCACGAGCTCGGTGAAGCGCTGCAGCACCTCGCGGACGTGCAGTGAGCCGGCCAGCAGGTGCCCCGCCTCCACCAGGCTCTCCTGCTCGGCCGCGCGGCGGACGACGCCCTCGTAGAGGCGGGAGTTCTCGACGGCGATCGCGACCTGGTTGGCCACGATGTTCAGCAGCTGCTCCTCATCCGCCTTGGCGCCCGGCGGCAGCACGAGGCGCGCGGTCATCTGCCCGAGTGGTCGTCCGCGGACGGCGAGCGGCAGCCGCCACTCCGTCTCGCTCCAGTCTTCCGCCGGGGCCACTCGCGTGCCCGCCAGCACGCTGCGCGGCCGATCGGCGATGGACTCGGCGGTGACCTCCACGTGGACGTCGCTGTCGAGCATGTCGACGGCCATGAACGTCGTGCCCAGGGCGCGGCCGAGGTTCGGCAGGAGCTGCTCGAGCATGGCGCGGACGCCCACCTCGGACGTGATGTCCTGGACCGAGCGATGGAGATCGGCGAGCTGGCCTGCGCGCCGGACGAAATGCTGGTTCAGCCGCTTGAGCTCCTCCACCTGGTTGACGAGCCGGTACACGAGTCGCTGGTTCAGCTCGCGCAGATAGACGCTCTGCTCCTTCTCCTCCACCCGCTCGCGCTTGCCCTGCATGAATTCGGCGACCTGGCGCGGAAACGCGTCGACGTCGATCGGCTTCTGAATGTAGCCGTCGCAGCCGGCCACCAGCGTCCGCTGACGGTCGCCCTCCATCGCATAGGCAGTGACGGCGATGACCGGGGTCGTCGCGAACGCCGGGAACGATTTGATGATGGCCACGACCTCGTACCCGTCGACCGCGGGCAGGTTCACGTCGAGCAGGATCAGCGCGGGCTCCTCCCGGACGGCGGCCTCGATGCCCGAGAGGCCGTCCTCGGCATCGATGACCGTGTAGCCCTCGGCCTCCAGGACCGCGCGCACGAGCATGCGATTTTCGCGGTTGTCCTCGACGTGGAGGATCTTGGCGCGACTGCCGTCCCTGCGCACCGGTGCGGGCATGGAGTGTTCCTTCTATGACGCCGCCGCGGTCAGCGGCAGCGTGAAGTGAAACGTCGAGCCCTGGTTCTCCCGGCTTTCCGCCCAGATGCGGCCCCGGTGAAGCTCGACGAACTTCTTGCTGATGGCCAGGCCCAGCCCCGTTCCGTCTGCTTGCTGTGCCAGCGGGTTGTCGAGCCGCTGGAAGGGCTCGAACAGCCGCGCGAGGTCGGACGGGGCGATGCCGATGCCGGTGTCCGCCACCGACACGTGAAGCGCGTCCGGCTCGCGCCGTACCTGGACGAGCACGCGGCCGGCCGCGGTGAACTTGATCGCGTTCGAGACGAGGTTCAGCAGCACCTGCCTGACGCGCGTGCGATCCGCGTAGACGTCCGGGAGGTCGACGGGGACATCCTTCTCCACCTTCACGCGCTTCTCGCGCACGAGCGGCAGCGACGACTCGATGCATTCATCGACGATGGCATGCAGGCTGACCTTCTCCGGCCGCATCTCGAACTTGCCGGCCTCGATCCGCGAGAAGTCCAGGATGCCGTTGATGAGCTCCAGGAGGTGACGGCTGGAGTTGTGCACCGACCGCACGTAGGCCTCCTGGCGCTCGGTGAGCTCACCGTCCAGCCGGTTCAGCAGCACCTTCGAGAAGCCGATGATCGAGTTCAGCGGCGTCCGCAGCTCGTGCGACATGTTGGCCAGGAACTGCGACTTCAGGCGACTGGCCTCCATCAGCCGGACGTTCGACGTCGACAGGCCCTCGTACAGCCTCGCGTTTTCCAGCGAGATGGCGGCCTGGTTGGCGAGCAGCGAGAGAACGTCGAGCTCCTGCGCGTCGAAGATCTCCCCGGACAGCTTCTCGCCGAGGAGGAGGATGCCGTTCAGCTTGTTGTCGATCCGCAGCGGCACGATGAGCGACGCCTTGACGGCTTCGAGCTCGCCCTCCGCCGCCTCGAAATATCGGGCGATGCGCGGATTGAGCTTGACCTCTTCCTTGACGAGCAGCCCTTCGTTGTCCGTGAGCCACTGGACGATCGGATTGTCGACGCGGATGGAATCCAGCCCGGAGCCCTCGTCGAGCGTCGTCTCCTCGCGGTAGTTCACGAACATGTTCGTGGCGGCATCGTGAATCATCAGGCCGGCATGCGTCACCGGGATTCCGCGCACGAGACCGTGCACGAGCGTGTCGACGAGCTCGTTGAAATTGAGGATGCCGCTCATGCGCTTGCTGAGCGACAGGAGAGTCTCGTAGCAGCCCTGCCGCTTGCTGAACATGACGCGGTGGATCCGGTCTTCGAGGAGCTGGCCCCACGGCGACAGCAGCACGGTCACCATGAAGCCCAGCGGCACCACCACCCAGATCGTGTCGATGTCGCTGAGGTTGAAGTAGTTCTCGATCGTCCGCGTCACCGCGTACAGCACGGCCGTGATGACGGCTCCCACCACGCCGTACACCGCGGCCTTCTTCACGGCGAGGTCGACCGCGAACAGCCGGTAGCGAACGATCGATGTTCCGAGCATCAAGGCGAAGATCATGTTGGCGGGGATGCCGATCGGGTACAGCTGGTCGGCGACGGGGATGTACTTGGCCACCATGAACCGCGCGAAGTCGATGACACCGCCGGCGAGACTGACCAGCGTGCCCAGCAGAATGAGCGTCCCGCGGTTGCGGCGGAAGCTCGAATCGGCGCCGTGCTCGGCCGTCACCATGAGGCGGAGGCCGTAGATCATGAAGGTGTTGAACGCCAGGAAGAACGGGATGTAGAGCGGCCCGGTGGCCGGCGCCCAGCCCCAGTACGTCCACACCACGCCCTTCATGAAGAGCGGGGTGCCGCTGAGGTTCACGACGGTGTAGAGGAACGAGACGCCATATGCGAGCACCAGCGAGGGGCGATGGCGCGTGGTGGCGTCCAGGAAGATCAGGACGAAGTGATAGTGGAAGGCGGGGACGAGCAGCACGCCGACGTGGATGACGAACTCGGCGAACATCGCCGCGCTGGCGTCCGGGGCGGAGCGCAGCATGAAGACCCCGATGTTCCAGAGCGCGATGGCGGAGGCAAAGTAGGCGAAGACGCGATTGAGTCGGCTGCCCGGGTTCCTGAGCAGGGACAGCGCGGCCAGGGTGACGTTCAGGAAGAAGGCGAAGAGTGGAAGAAGACTATGCGGGCTCAATGACGTTCCGCTCGGAGTCCTCGGGGAGAGGAAGCGCGACGACGTCGCGCCGGCGCACCGCGGCGATCTCCTCGCCGAGGATGCCGAAGACGACCACGTCCCAGTACCGGGAGCCGTCGTACCCCGCCTGCCGCAGCACGCCTTCCTGGTGAAAGCCGTTCCGCCGCAGCGAGTTCATGCTCAGGACGTTGTACTCGTAGACCTTGGCCTCGAGTCGCCGGAGCCCCAGCACGTCGACGCCATAGTACGAGATGAGCTTGCCCGCCTCGACGCCGAAGCCCCGACGGATGGCGCGCGAGTCCGCGATGATCGTCTCGAGAAAGGCGTAGCCCTCGAGCATGTGGATGTTGAAGAGCCGCACGAGCCCTACCGGCTTCGCGAAACCGCCGATGCAGGCCTCCACCATCAGCACGACCTGGCTCGGGTCATTCAGCACCGCGTCGTAAAAGCCGGCGCCCTTGTCCCAGTCGTGCTTGAACGCGTGGAGGAACTCGCTGCCGACCATGCGCTCGATGAAGGGGTCGTCGACCCAGCTCGCGAGGTGGTCGAGGTCGCGAGGCGTGAAGGTCCGCAGGTAGACGCGGAGGCCGCGGGCGATGACAACGTGGTCAGCGCGCACTCGCGCGCGCGGCGGGGCCTCCGCCGGGCGGCGCTGCGTCGTGATCATGATCGGATGCGCCTCGTGCGCTGCACCGCGCTGATCACCTCACATGAGGTTCGCGCGCGGGCGGTGGGGCCGCCCGCGCGTCTGGCGCTGCATTCGTTCTCCGCGCCGGCAGTCCGGCCGTCGGCCGCTAGAACGTGATCTCGAATCTCACCGTGGGATAGCCGAGCGCCTTCTCGTCGTCCCGCACCTTCTCCCACGAGTAATCGTCGAGCAGGTAGAGCGGCTGCAGGCACGCCGCCGGCGGCTCGCTCGAGGCGCGGCAGTACGCGGCCATGCTCGGATCCGCGATCGGAGCCGTCGGGAGCCGGAACGTGCCGGTGAACGGAACGCGGTCGCCGCGGTCCAGCGCCATCGTCCCGTGCACGTATCCCAGCGGCACCGAGTGGAGGATGGCCGGGCTGAAATCCATGCGTCCCGAGAATGCGCCCTTCGCGACCACGACTTCCGGGCTGTCGAATGGATTGACGTCCTGCACGACCACCGTGAACGTGCCGCCGAAGTGGCCGCGGCCGGTCTTCAGGTTGATGTTGTCCGCGCCCGTCGCATTCAGCGTGCAGAATCCGGCGCCGGGATTGACCTTCGCCACCAGGTCCGCCGGGCAGAGCGGTGAGCCGACCAGCGCATAGCCCATCAGCTCGGACGTCGCTCGCCGCGCCGGAGATCTCCACGCGGTGATCGTCATGTTCTCGGTGAGCTCGTAGAGCCACGCCTGCGGTTTCTCTCCGGCGTAGCCGGGAGTCACGCCTGCAACCGTCGCGAGAAGTAGCGCGGCTACCGCGGCCTTTATCGACGTCTTCATCGAACGCCCTCCCACACTGAGATCCCGCTGGTGCGGGATGCCCAGTGCAGAGCAAGGCGGGTACCAAAGCTGCGGATGGTTCGTAAGCTTCTGAATCAGCAGATAATTCCGACGCTGCGAGCTCGCCGGAGGGACGGCCGGCTGGTTGATTCATGATCGAATCGTCGGTGCACGGCGGCATCGGTCGGCCGGTATCTGACCAGCGCCCGACGGCTTGCGGTTGACTCACGTGCGGCTGCGGACCCACGCCAGCCGGCTGATCCCGGCCAGGAAGGTCTCCCGCGAATCGAGGATTTCGAAGCCGGCTGCGCCGAGTGCCCCGTGAAACGACGTCTCGCTGAGGTAGCGGCGGTCGACGTGCCGCAGCATTTCGAACAGGGCCGTGGGCAGCAGCCAGCGCAGCGAGCGGAACGCCTGTCCGATCCCTTTGCTTGCCCGCACGTCAGCGAATGTCTGTGCCACGTGGGCGGGCCGCGAATAGGTCAGGAAGACGGCGTGTCCCCCCGGCTTCAGCAGCCGGCGGCAGGCCGCAATCACGGCGTCGGGCCGGGGGTGCCAGTACAGCGTATGCATGCTGACGATGACGTCGTAGCGCGCCGTCTTCGAGGCGGCCGCGCTTGCGACATCGGCGTGCTCGAAGCGCAAGGAGGCGGTCGGCTCGTGCCGGCGCCGCGCGACGTCGATGAGGTGCGCGACCACGTCGATCCCGGTCACGTCGTAGCCGCGCGCGGCGAGTCGGGCCGCCACGGTTCCGACGCCGCAGGAGACGTCGAGCACCGCCGGCGGCGGTCCCGAGGGCTTCGGCCGCGCGGAGCGGTCGACATACGCGAATACCTCGTCGAGCAGGGCTTCGTAGGGCGGAAACCCGGAAACGACCGCGTCGTACGTGAGACCGTAGCCCATGGCGAGCAGCCGCTCGGAGCGGTGCATGAGCGCGCGCGGCCCACCGGTGGCGATCTCGGGGTCGACGATGTCGCGCCGGGCCGCGTTGCCGCTCATCAGTCCGTGGTGTCCTTCCGCGCCCACATGAGGATGCTCGCGTCGTTGAGAAACGTCCGACGCGTCTCGAGCACCGTGAAGCCGGCCGCGCGCAGATTCGCGGCGAAGCGGGCCTCGTCCCAGTAGTGCGGTCCGATGCGCCGACGTGCGGCCTCGAAGATGGAGTTCGGAGCGAGCCAGAGCAGGCTCGACAGTGCGGGCTGCAGCCCCTCGCGGCGCTTGATGTCCTTGAACGTCGACCACTGCGCCACCTGGCGCGCGTGATTGACGAAGATCGCGTGGCCCCCCGGCTTCAGGATGCGATGGGCCTCCTTCAGCACGGTCTCCGGCGCCGGATGAGCGTACAGCGAGTGGATACTCACGACGCCGTCGAACGCGGCGTCGCGGATGCCGGCGCCGTCGGTCAGGTCGCCGTGCCGGAAGGCGAGGTTCGCGAGCCGCTTCGCCCGCCGCTTCTCGCGCGCGAGCTCCACGAGCGCCGCGTACGACTCCAGGCCAATGGCGTTGAATCCGGCCTCCGCCAGGACGAACGTGAAGTTCCCGGGGCCACAGCCGATGTCGAGAACGTGCAAATCACGTCGCAGCGTGCCCTCTCGAACGCCGGCGGTCACCAGCGTGAGGACCTCGGCCTGGAGCTGCTGGTACGGGCGGAAACGCTCATAGATGTAGTCGTACACGAGGCCGTAGCCGACGGACAGCATCCGGTCGACGCCCCAGCGCACGCCGCCCAGCACCGAGCCCACCAGTCCATCCGGGGCCGCCGCCGTCCGGCGCGCCGGTGCGCGTGTCTGCGTCTGCATCAGCGCGTCTCCTGACCCCGCTCCGCGAGCACCTTCTCGACGGTGCCGCGAAGCTCGTCCGACGTGAACGGCTTCAACAGGATCGAGGCGAAGCCGAGGCGGTTTGCTTCATCGACGATGTCCGGCGTGCCGTGACCGGTGACGAGCACGACCGCGAGATCGGGATGGAGCGTTCGCGCCTCGGCAAAGACCTCGAAGCCGGTCAAGCCTGGCATCTTGTAGTCGAGGACCACGAGGTCGAAGGGCTCCTTGCGCAGGATCTCGAGGGCCGCCTCGCCGCGATTGGCCCCTTTCACGGCGTAGCCGAGCGCCTGCAGGACGTTGACGCACAGCACCACGACCGGGCCGGCGTCGTCGACGATGAGGATCTTCCGCCGCGTCGACGTCATTGCGCGTGCGCGAAGGCGCGCACGGCGAGATCGGCCGGCAGGGGCGCGCTGGTGAGGGAGTCGTAGTGTCGCGTGATCTCCACGAGACGCTCGACACCGATCGACAGGAACGCGTCGGCGGCGTCGGGATCGAAGTGGGTGCCGCGGCCGCGGACGATCTCCGCGCGCGCGGCCTCGACGCCCAGGGCCGTACGGTACGGACGATTCGAGGTCACCGCGTCGAAGACGTCGGCGACGGTGATGATTCGCGCCGCCTGCGGGATGCTGGCCCCACTGAGACCGTCCGGATAGCCGCTGCCGTCGAAGCGCTCGTGATGGTGCCGAACGGCGCACGCCTCGCGCGCCAGGAATCGCAGCGGCTTGAGGATTCGCTCGCCCACCACGGGATGTGCCTTGATGAGCGTGAACTCCTCGGCGGTGAGCCGCTCCGGCTTTCGCAGGATCGTGTCCATGATCGAGAGCTTTCCGAGATCGTGCAGCATCGCGGCCCGGTTCACCATCTCCACGGTGTCGTCATCGAGTCGCATGGCGCGGGCGATCTCGGTCGCGTAGAGCGCGACGCGGGCGGAGTGACCTTTCAGGTACGGGTCCTTCGACTCGATGGCGTTGACGAACGCCGTGATCGTGTCGACGAGATTCCTCTCGTGATCCTCGCGGAGCACGAGCTTCTGCAGCGCGACCGCCGTCGCCTGTGCGAACCCGACCACCATATCGCGCTCGTCGGGAAGGAAGGCCAGGCTGGCGGCGAGACGGCCGACGGCCAGCACCCCGAGCGACTGACCGACGCCGGGAATCAGCGCGGCCACCGCTTCGACCCGGCCACCGGAGCGACGCAGCGAGAGCGCCTCGCGCCCCCCGTGGGTCATCAGCGCGTCGAAGTTCGCCTGGAGCAGCGTGCGCAGCTCGTCCACCACGCTCGGATCGCCGTGCTGGGTGGTCGTGAACACGCCGTGCTCGTCACGCACGAGGATCAACGCGCCGTCGTTGCGCAGCGATTCGCCGGTGAGCTGCAGCACCTTCTCGACGAACACGCGCGGCTCCTGAGTCTGGAGCGCGAGGTCGCCGATCCGGAACAGCATGTCCACGCTGACCTGTCGGCGCGCCAGCTCGTCGGCGAGTCCGGCCGGCAGCGGGGTCTGTCCGTTCCACTTCTCGCGATCAGCGCGGACGCGGGCCACGAGCTGCTGCACCTCCTTGATCGAGAACGGCTTCGGCAGGTAGTCGTAGGCGCCGTGGCGCAGCCCGAACACGGCGGAATTCACCGAGGGTGCACCGGTGATCAGTACGACCGGCGTCGCCGGCTGCCGACTCTTCACCGCGCGTAGCAGGTCGAGGCCCGAGAGCCCCGGCATCTTGATGTCCGAGACGACCAGATCGAAATCGTTCGCGGCGATGAGCTCGAGCGCCTGCTCGGCCGTGGGCGCGGGTGTCACCGCGCACGCGTTGGCGCTGAAGGCGGACACAAGAAACCGGAGCAGCGACGCATTGTCGTCGACGGCGAGCACCCGGAGGGCTGGAGACGACGTCATCGTGTCCTTCCTGCCTATTTCCCGGCAGCCATCTGGTTGAGAAACTCCATCCACTGGCGCGTCAGTACGCCATCGTTGGGGAACCGCAGTCCGTCGAACCCTTCCGGCACCGCAGACTCGGCGGCCGGCTTGGACGCGGCTGGCTCGCTCGCCGGCGCCGATGTTGCGGGGACGGCGGCCGGCGTCGACGGGGTCTCGGCGGTCGGCGCCGGTGCGGGAGCGATCGAGCGTTTCGGCTGAGGGCCAGACTTGCCGGCCGTGATCGGATTCGGGTCCGGCTGGCTGGGCGGCGCGATGGTGCGCGGTCGCTTGAAGGCGCCGTTCGGCTTGGCGAATGCCGTGGACCGATCCTCCGCGGCCGCCGCTGGCTTGTCAGTCACACCGACCAGGTCGCCAAGCGTCGCGCGCGTGATCTCCTCCACGGAGCGGCGATCGACAGCCGCCACGGGCTCCGGTGCCTTCGCCGCCGCCGGGAGGTTCAGCAAATCTTTCGCGACGTCCGCGAACGACACCTTGGGATCCGCGCCGCGCGCAAACGGACTGCGCGGTGCCGGCGCAGCGCGTTCGGGGAGCGGCTGGCTCGCGGCCACCGGCGCCAGCGGCTGGTGAGGCGGATCCACCAGCGTCAGCCGCGGCTCGCGCTGGAGCGTCGGTATCGCCGGCCGCTCGCTGGATTCGACTTCCGCGCGCGTCACAATCGTGTCCGTGGCAGCCGTCTGGAGCTCGAGCGGCGGCACGCTCACCGACTCTTCTGACGTCTCGGCCATCGCCGAGGTCTGGAGCTCGAGCGGGCCGACCGTGGCGACGTCGTGCGGCATGGACTCCACCGAGACGGGCTCGATCGTGGCGGCGTCGCTCCCGACGGGTTCGAGCTCCATCGCGACGACCGGCGGCTCGATTGCCCAGGGCTGAGCATCGATCGCGCGTGGATCTGGCTCCATCGTCAGCGCGTCGCGCGCGCTCGGCGCCGGCTCCATCTCCATCTCTATCGCCACCGGCTCGAACGGCATTCCTTTCGGCTCGGGCTCGCTCGCGACCGGCTCGAGCGGCACTGCGATCGGCTCGGGTTCGATCGCTACACGATCCACTGTGTCTCGGGACGGCTCCGCCTCGACCGCCACCGGCTCCATTGCAAACGCGACCGCCTCCGGCTCGATGGCCAAAGGCTGTGCGTCGACCGCGGTGGGCTGCAGCGCCAGGGGCTCGAGATCGGCCGCTTCGACGTGCGAGTTGGCGCTCCAGGGCACGAACTCGAGCGAAGATCCCGCGTCGACGACCGGCGGGCTCGGCTCGGCGACGGGCGCGGCGGCGAGATCGGCGCCGCGAAGCGGCTCCTGCATCGCGTGCGCGTCGTCGGCGGCACCGCTGAGCGCCCGCGGGTCGACGGTTACCGTGTCCACAGCGGCGACAGTGGCCGCCGCACTCACGGCCGGCGGCTCGGCGATCTCCAACGTAGGCAGCGGAGGCGGCGGCACGACGACGATCGCGGGCGCAGCCGTCGCGTCCACTCGCGGTGCGCTCCAAAGCGCCCGCGGCGCTTCGGTGCGGGAGACGTTACGCTTCAGGAGGCTCAGAATCGGTCCCGGCTCACGGGCTGGTGCGGGCCGATCACCGGTGAGCAGCTTCTGGAGCTTCACGCTCGTCGGCCGTCCGGTCGGCACCGCGGGCGCGGGCGGCGTGACGCGCTCGACCGGCGCCGGCGCGGCGGCGGGTGCGCGGCGCAGCCGGGCCAGGGTCTCGAAATAGACGGCGGGCGTTCCGTCGACGTCGAGGTAACGGAACTCCACGCAGTCGACCTGCGGAAAGCCCAGCTGCTTGATCTTCCGGTGAAAGGCATCGGGCATGCGCTCGATCACGAACAGCAGGCGCGGCGGGTATGCCGTCGAGATCCGCGCGGCCGGATAGAGACGGTGGATCGCCTCGGGATACTCGAGGCACCACGAGTACGCCTCGACGGCGCGTAGCAGCATCTCTTCGTCTGCGGTGAAGCCGACGGCGATGAGCGCGAGCGCCCCGTCGGTGTCGAGTCCGACGATGTCCATCGTGGCCTGGCCGAGCATGAGCCGGGAGTCGAGGACAGAAAGCCCGGGCTCGATGCGGTCGACGTGGTCGATGACCAGCGCCTGCAGCTGCCCGACATCCGCGAGTTCCCGCTTCTTGATCACGCCCTTCATCCGTCGTTCCTCGCGATCGTCTCCGCTCATGTCGGCCGGTGGAAGAGCAAAGCGGGTACCAAACGTCCGGTCTCGCTCAAGGTCTGGACTCATCAGCGCTATTCGATCTGATTGCCCGGGCGGATGCCCGCGGGTGGCCGATTTCTGGCCGCCAGTTCGCCGCCTGCATTCTGGCCAGGCGGTGAGGAAGTGACCGCGCCCCCTAGGCGCGGATTACGAGTCGGTGAGTTTCTTGCGGAGCGTCTGGCGGGTGATGCCGAGGATCTTCGCCGCTTCGCTCTTGTTGCCGTTCGACTGCTGCATCACTTTCACGATGTACGCGCGCTCGATGGCGGCCAGCGTGCGGGCCGCGGCCGGCGTCTCCTCCGGCGGACGGCCGTCCTGCAATTTCGAGAACTGGGCCGGCAGGTGATGCACGTCGATGGAGTCGCCGGTGGAGAGGATCACGAGCCGCTCTACGAGATTCTTCAGCTCGCGCACATTGCCCGGCCACGCGTATCCCAGCAACAGCACTTCCGTCTCCGGCGCGAACCGCTTCACCGTCTTGTGAAACGTCCGGTTCGCTTCGGCGAGGAAGTGGCGCGCGAGCGGCAAGATGTCCTCGGTGCGCTCGCGCAGGGCCGGGATCGCGATCGGGATCACGTTCAGGCGATAGAAGAGGTCCTCGCGGAACGTGCCCTCCTTGACCATCGCTTCGAGGGAGCGGTTGGTGGCGGCGATCACACGCACATCGACCTTGATGTCCCGGGTACCGCCCACGCGCTTGAAGGAGCGCTCCTGCAGGCAGCGCAGCAGCTTCGCCTGGCTCGCCAGCGTGATCTCGCCTACCTCGTCGAGGAAGAGCGTGCCTCGATCGGCCAGCTCCATCAGCCCCTTCTTCGTCGCGCGGGCGTCGGTGAACGCGCCCTTCTCGTGACCGAAGATCTCGCTCTCGAACAGCGTCTCCGTGATCGCCGCGCAGTTGACTTCCATGAACGGGAAGTTCCGACGGTTGCTCTCGTAGTGCAGGCCCTTGGCCACGAGCTCCTTGCCGGTGCCGCTCTCGCCGTGTACCAGAATGGTGTGTGCCTCGCTCCGCGCCAGCTGGCCGATGATCTCGCGCAGGCGCCGCGTCGAGTCCGCCTCCCCGATCAGCTGGTCGGCGCGGTACTTTCCCTCCTCGCGCTTCGTGAGGCGGGTGATCTCCCGGCGCGCCTTCACCTCGTCGAGCGCGCGACTGACCGAGATCCGCAGCTTCTCGAGATGCTGGAAGGGTTTCTCGAGGTAATCGGTGGCGCCGTTCTTGATGGCCGCCACCGCGCTCTCGATGTGGCCGAAGGCGGTGATCATGATGACCGCGGTGTCAGCGTGCTTGGCTTTGAGATCGCGAACGACCTGGATGCCGTCGAGATCGGGAAGGCGGAGATCGACGAGCGCGACGTCCGGGCCGCCGAGCTGCTCGGCCATCTCGAGACCTTCCTTGCCGGTGCCGGCGGTGTGGACCTCGACATCGTCGCCGGCCAGGACTCGCGCGACCAGCGTCCGGATGTTGCGTTCGTCGTCGATGACGAGGACCGTATCCATGCTCTAGCGATCTTAGCGTAGAGGCCTTCTCGGCAAGAAATTCACCATGCGCGGCTCGCTTCGATACTCCGCGGCCAGCAACCGACCAGCGAGCCAGCTCGCCGACGCGGCGGCGATCGACGAGGAAATACGCGCGCTTGCCCGCAGCACGCTTCGCTTCCCGCATATACTGGCGTCCTATGGCGGCCGACGCCCCCTTTCCGGTCCTGGAGCGCATCCAGCGCAAGATTCTCTGGCTGAGCACGTGGATGGTGCACCACGCGAACAGCCGCCCGAACGCCGACGGCACGAAAGTCGGAGGTCACCAGGCGTCGTCGGCATCCGCGGTGAGCCTGCTGACCGCGCTCTATTTCCACGCACTACGGCCGGGCGACGTCGTCGCGACCAAGGCGCATGCCTCGCCCGCGTTCTACGCCATCCAGTACTTGCTGGGACGGCTCGATGCCGATGCCCTGCGGCGCCTCCGCGCGTTCGGTGGCCTCCAGGCGTATCCGAGCCGGAGAAAGAATCCCGACATCGTGGACCTGTCCACCGGGTCCATGGGTCTCGGCGCCGTCATGGCGACGTTCGGCGCCCTCGCCACGCGGTACGTCGCCGACCACGGCGGCGCCGCCATGCCCGAGCGCTTCATCGCGATGCTCGGAGACGCCGAGCTCGACGAAGGCAACGTCTGGGAGGCGCTCGCCGAGGAAACCGTCCGCGGTCTGGGGAACCTGCTGTGGATCGTGGACGTCAATCGCCAGAGTCTCGACCGGGTGGTCCCGGAGACGCGCACGCGGCAGCTGGCGGCGCTGTTCGAGGCGAGCGGCTGGCGCGTTCACGAGCTCCGGTGGGGCCAGCGGCTGCAGCGCGTGTTCCGCCGGCCGGGCGGGGAGGCGCTGGCGCAGCGGCTCGAGTCGATGCGCAGCGTGGAGTACCAGAGGCTGTTGCGGCTTCCGGCAGGATCGGTACGCAAGGCACTCGTCGCGCGCGCGGATGGCGGCATGGATGGCGCGCTCGATCGTCTCCTCGCCGATGTTCCGGATGACGCGTTGCCGTCGCTGGTGGCCGATGTCGGCGGTCACGACCTCGCGCAGATCGTCGACGCCTACGCGGCGGCGTCACGGGAGCGGGGGCGACCGTCGGTGATCCTCGCGCACACGATCAAGGGATTCGGCTTGCCGTTCGCCGGCGACCCGCTGAATCACACGATGGTCACGAGTGCCGCGCAGATCGCCGACGTGCGCCGCGCGCTCGGCGTCGCCGAAGGCGAGGAGTGGTCGGCGTTCGAGCCCGAGAGCGATGAGGCGCGTTTGGTGCGCGCGCGATCGGACCTCTACGCGAGTCCCGCCCGGGGCGCTCCGCCGGCCGTGCCGGCATCCCTCGGGGAGACGTACGCGGGTGAGATGTCCACGCAGGAGGCGCTGGGCCGCGTGCTCGGCGGCCTCGGTCGCACCGCGGGCGGCGATGCCGTGGTCACGGTGTCCGCCGACGTGGCGATCACGACGCATCTCGCGGGCTGGATCAACCGGAAGGGCGTCTACTTTCCCGTCGCGCGTGAGGATCCGTTCGCCGATACGTCACAGGCCCTCGCGTGGAAGGAGTCGCCGCTCGGGCGCCACATCGAGCTCGGCATCGCCGAGCAGAATCTGTTCTTGATGCTGGGCGCGCTCGGGTTGACGGCGGAGCTCTCCGGCACCACGCTGCTGCCCATAGGGACGCTCTACGATCCATTTGTCCCACGCGGTCTCGACGCCCTCTATCACGCGCTCTATGCCGGTGGCCGGTTCGTGGTGGCGGCCACGCCGTCCGGTGTGAGCCTGGCACCCGAGGGCGGAGCGCACCAGTCGGTGATCACGCCCGGCATCGGTGTCGCGCTGCCGGCGCTCACGTACTTCGAGCCGGCGTTCGGGCAGGAGGTCGAGTGGATTCTTCTCGACGCGCTCTCCGCGATCGCGGCGCGGGATGGCGAGAGTCTCTATCTCCGACTCTCGACACGCCCCGTCGATCAAGCGCTCGCTCCCCCCTCGACGGCCGCGCAGCGGCGTGCGGTGCTTTCCGGCGGCTACCGCCTGCTCGACGGTCGAGCGCAGCCGCGCTACCGCGTGGACCGGGCGGTTCACGTGTTCGCCGCCGGCGTGATGGTTCCGGAGGCGCTGGCGGCGGCGCGCGCGCTGCGTGAGCTCGACGTCTTCGCGAACGTCTTCGTCGTGACGAGCCCAGACCGGTTGTACCGCGACATCCGAGCTCCGCGGCCGTATCTCGAGACGCTGGTGGGCGCCGACGAGGAAGACGTCCCCATCGTGTCCGTACTCGATGGGCATTCGCATGCGCTGGCGTTCCTCGGCAGCGCTCTCGGCGTTCCGCAGCTGCCTCTCGGCGTCGACCACTTCGGCCAGTCGGGATCGCGCGCGGAGCTCTACCACCACTACGGGATCGACCTGGATGCGATCGTCGACGCCGCCCGGACGCTGCTCGCCGTCTGACCAGCGGCACCCGGTTTGCTATCCCATGGGGGAACGGAACGTTCCTCCGCGGTGGCGCGACCGCCAGCGGCCGCTGGTGGCTGCGGTGGTCGCTGCCGCCCGGGGGGCGAAGCAGCGATCATGAGCATGGCCGGCCATCCGAGCGTTACCTCCACGCTGTTCGACGTCGTCGCGCGTCGCGATCCTTCTGCGTGGCTTGCGCTGGCCCGAAATCCTACGGCCGCGCTCGTAGAGGCAGCCTTCGACGACGCGACGCGCCACGTCGGTCGCGCACCGCTCGCCCTCACTCCGGAAGAGCAGCAAGCATTGCGCGAAGCTGGCGTCACCTGGTCACTCGATGCCTGGTGTGTCGACGATGCCGCCCGGGTCGGATTGCTCACCGCCGCCGCCGGCTGGTTGCACGCCGACGCGCTGCAGACGGTGATCGAGCGCCGCTGGGGCGCGGGCGATGGGCGTCAGCGGTGTGCTGTGCTCCGCGCGCTGCCGGTGCTTCCGTCGCCGGAGCGCTTCTTGGCCCTGGCGCTGCAGGCGCGGCAAGGCGCGGTGCGCCGGGTCTTCGAGGCGCTCGCCTGCGACAATCCGTACCCCGCAATCTATTTCCACGATGTGCATTTCACCGACCTCGTCGTGGCCGCGCTCGAGGCCGACCTGCCGCTTGCGCGCATTGTCGGCCTCGCCGAGCGCGTGAGCGGCGACCTCGTATCCCGCGCGCGCCGCTTCGCGGCGGCTCGCCGCGCGGCGGGTCGAAGCGTCCCCGCCGACCTCTGGCGCGTGAGCGGCGATCGGAGCGCGGCGTGAGCGCCCGGCGTGCGGCGTCGACCGGATCCGCCGCCGATTTCCTGCCTGAGGAACGGACGCTGCCCGCGTTGCGAGAGGCCGCGGCTCATTGCCGCGGCTGCCACCTCTGGCAGCGCGGGACGCAAACGGTCTTCGGCGCCGGCCCGCGCCGCGCGCCCATCATGATGGTCGGCGAGCAGCCCGGAAACGACGAGGACCTGGCCGGGGCACCGTTCGTCGGGCCCGCGGGGCGTCTCCTTGACCGCGCGCTCGAGGAGGCGGGCATCGAGCGCCGCGATGTCTACGTCACGAACGTCGTGAAGCACTTCAAGTGGGAGCCGAAGGGCAAGCGGCGAATCCACGCCAAGCCGAACGCCCTCGAGATCTCCGCGTGCCTGCCATGGCTCGAGGCCGAGCTCGATATCGTCAAGCCGTCGATCGTCGTGTGCCTTGGCGCCACCGCGGCGCAGGCGCTGCTCGGCCCGAAGTTCCGTGTGACGCGCCAGCGTGGCGAGTGGGTGAGTGCGCGCTGGGCCCCGCACGTCATGGCGACGGTGCATCCGTCGTCGATCCTCCGTGCGCCCGACGAGGCCGCCCGCCATGCCGAGATGGAACGGTTTGTCGCCGACCTGACGTCGCTGCGCCGGGTCGTGCACCACTAGCGGCGCCGTCGCCTCGCAATCGCGACCGCGGAGTGCCCGGGACGCGGCCGCTCGTGGTCGATCAGACGAGGGTATACTCGGCTCAAGGTCCGACCATGGCGACGATATCGGTGGATCGCAAAGGGGCGCTGCGCCACGAGCTGGAGACCATCGTGGGTGCGGGTGGTGTGCTGTCTGATCCCGAGGAGCTGCTCGTCTACGAATCCGACGGCCTCACCCTCTTCCGGGCGCTCGCCGATTTCGTGGTCTTCCCGCGGTCCGCGGAGCAGGTGGCGGCGGTCGTGAAGGTGGCGAACCGCGAAAGCATCCCATTCGTCGCGCGCGGTGCAGGCACCGGGCTGTCCGGTGGCTGCCTGCCTGCCGAGGGTGGCCTCGTCATCTCGCTCATGCGGATGAACCGCGTGCTCGAGGTGGACTACGACAACCAGATCGCGGTCGTTGAGCCCGGGCTCGTGAATCTCCACCTGTCCTGGGCGGTCGGGCCCCGCGGCTACTACTACGCGCCGGACCCGTCGAGCCAGCAGGCGTGCACGATCGGCGGGAATATCGCGAACAATTCCGGCGGTCCCCATACGCTGAAGTACGGCGTCACCGTCAATCACGTGCTCGGTCTGGAGGTGGTCTTGCCGGACGGCGAGATCGTCTGGCTCGGCGGGCGCACCCGCGATGCGCTCGGCTACGACATCGCCGGCGTGTTCGTCGGCTCTGAGGGCACGTTCGGGATCGCGACGAAGATCGTGGTCCGGATCATGAAGAAGCCGCAGGCGGTGAAGACGGTGCTCGCGGTCTTCGATCATGTGGATGGCGCGTCGGCGGCGGTCTCGTCGATCATCGCGCGCGGGCTTGTCCCGGCCGCGGTCGAGATGATCGACCAGCTGACGATCCAGGCGGTCGAAGACGCATTCGGCTGCGGCTATCCGCGCGATGCCGCCGCGGCCCTGCTGATCGAGCTGGACGGGCTTGCCGTCGGCATGGAGAGCCAGGCGGAACGCATCGTCGCCGCGTGTCGCGAGGCCGGCGCGCGCGAGGTCCGCACGGCCGCCGACGAGGCGGAGCGCCAGCTGCTCTGGAAGGGCCGGAAGTCGGCGTTCGGCGCCTACGGACGCGTGTCGCCGGCATACATGGTGATGGACGGCGTCATCCCGCGGACGAAGCTGCCGTACGTGCTGACGCGTGTGAACGAGATCGTCGCCGCGCACGGGTTGCGCGTGGGCAACGTGTTCCACGCCGGCGACGGGAACCTCCATCCGAACATCCTCTACGATCCGCGGAAGCCGGGCGAGGAAGCGCGCGTGGTGGAGGCGGGCGCGCAGATCATGAAGGTGTGCGCGGAGGTCGGCGGGTCGATCTCCGGCGAGCACGGCATCGGGCTGGAAAAGGCGGATTTCATGCCGTTCATCTTCTCGGCCGCCGACCTCGCCTTCATGCAGAAGCTGAAGGCGGCGTTCAACCCGACCGGTCTCTGCAATCCCGGCAAGATGTTTCCGACGAAGAAGTCGTGCGTGGAGGCCGGCCCCGTGGCCTATCGGCCTCACGCGATCGAAGCGCAGGGCCTCGCGCAACGCTTCTAGCGGCGAGCGCGTCAGCCTCGTGTCCGCGCCGTTGCTCGACAAGCTACGCGCCATCGTGGGTCCCCACCACGTCCTCAGCGGCGTCGATCTCTCCCCGTACGTCGTCGATGGCGTCACGCCGGTGGCCGCGGTGTTTCCGGGCAGCGCGGATGACATCGCGGCCGTCATGCTCGCCGCGGCAGCGGCCGAGTTACCGCTCGTGCCGTGGGGCGGAGGAACGGCCGCCGCCGTCGGCACGCCGCCGGCGCGCGGCGGAGTGGTGGTGGCGCTCTCGCGTCTGCGCGCGATCGTCGAGCACGAGCCGGGAGATCTCACGGTGACCGCCCAGGCCGGCGTGACGGTGGCCGAGTTGCAGGCAAGTCTGCGCGCGCGCGGACAGTGGCTCTCGCTCGATCCGCCGGATGCCGAGCGGGCGACGCTCGGCGGCGTGCTCGCGGCGAATGCCGCCGGGTCGCGTCGTCACCTCTATGGCACCGCGCGTGACCTCCTCATCGGCGTCACCGCCGTGACGGCGGATGGTTCGATCATCCGCGGCGGCGGTCGCGTCGTGAAGAACGTCGCCGGATACGACCTGCCGAAGCTGTTCATCGGTTCCTACGGCACCCTCGGCGTCATCGTCGAGGCAACACTCAAGCTCCGGCCCCTTCCGGACGCCGAGCGGCTCGTGGCCGTGCCCTTCGAGCGGCTCAAGGATGCCGGCGCCGCGGCGCGAGGACTGCTCGCGAGCGATCTCATTCCGACCGCCGTCGACCTGCTGGACGCGGCGGCCGCGGCGGCGATGGGCCTCGAGGCCGTGCCTGCCACCCTCGTGGTCGGCTTCGATGGCCTCGGAGAGCAGGTCGATTGGCAAGTAGGCGAGCTCGACTCGATCGCCCGCGCCTTTGGCGCGCGCGGCACGGTCGTCCTGCCACCGACGGCCTGGAGCGCCCTGTGCCGGGCTGCGCACGCCGCGTTCGATACACCGGCCGCGGTGATGACGTTCAGCGTGCTGCCGGCCATGGTGGCCGACACGATCGAGCAGGGGACGGCGGCGGCGCGCAAGCATGGACTCGCGAGCGCGTGGTCGGCGCACGCCGGTGTCGGTGTCGTGACCGGCGCCGTGCGCGCGGACGCAGACAGATCGGACCCCGCGCTCGTCGCCGCGGTCCTCACCGAGTGGCGCGCCGCGGCCCGCCCCGGCGGTCACGCGTCGGTCACGTGGGCGCCGCTGGCCGTGAAAGCACTGCTCCCGGTCTGGGACGACGCCGGCGCGGCCGCGCGGCTCATGCGCGCCATCAAGGCGCAGCTGGACCCGCGCGGACTGCTCAATCCCGGGCGCTTCGTGGGTGGCGTGTGAGCGAGCCGATGACCGAGTCGGCGAAGTCGAGCGCGCTCATGCTCCACGGCCTGAGCGTCGAGGGCGTGAACCAGTGCGTGCATTGTGGTCTCTGTCTTCCGTCCTGCCCGACGTTCTCCGAACTCGGCACCGAGATGGACTCGCCGCGTGGGCGGATCTTCCTCATCAAGTCGCTCGCGGAGGGCCGTATCGGGCTCACGGACTCCGCCGTCGAGCACCTGTCGCTCTGCCTCGACTGCCGCGCCTGTGAGACGGTGTGTCCGGCCGGCGTTCCGTACGGCCGGTTGATCGAGGCGGCCAAGGCGGAGATCGAGCGGGTTCGGCCCGGCGGCGCTGTCCGCCGTGCGTTCCGGTGGGTGAACTTCGGTCTGCTCTTGCGGCATCCGCGGCTGCTCGCGCTCGCGGCCGCGGGGTTGCGTCTCTATCAGGCGAGCGGTCTGCAGGCGCTCGCGCGCCGCAGCGGTGTCGTGCGCGCGCTGCCCGGCACGCTGCCCGCCTGGGAAGCCCTGCTGCCGCCGCTGCCCTCGCGAGCCCACCGCGCGCCGCTGGTGCCGTTCACGCCCGCCGTCGGCGAGCGGCGGGGCCGGGTGGCGATGCTCACCGGGTGCGTGCAGGCCGTCGTGTTCGCCGCGCACAATCGCGCGACGGCGCGCGTGCTGTCGCTCAACGGCTGGGACGTGGTGGCGCCCGGCGAGCAGCGCTGCTGCGGGGCACTGAACGCACACGGCGGTGATCACGCCGGCGCGCTCGACATGGCCCGACAGACGATCGACGTGTTCGAGCGAGCCGGGGTCGATGCCGTCGTCGTCAATACCTCGGGCTGCGGCGCCCACATGAAGGGGTACGGCGCGCTGCTCGCGGACGACCCGGCCTACGCCGAGCGCGCGCGGCGCTTTGCTGCGTCGGTCCGCGATCTGTCCGAGTTTCTGGCCGTGACGCCGCTGCGCGGCCCGCTCGCGGAGGTTCCGCTCACGGCGACATACCACGATCCGTGTCACGTCGTTCACGGGCAGAAGATCCGCACGGCGCCGAGAACGTTGCTGGCCCAGATCCCCGGGGTCCGTCTCGTGCCCCTGCCCGAGTCCGACTGGTGCTGCGGCTCGGCGGGCATCTACAACCTCACGCAGCCCGAGATGGCGACGCAGCTCCTTCGCCGGAAAGTGGCGCATGTGATGTCCACCGGCGCCGACGTCGTCGTCACCGCCAATCCCGGCTGTATCTTGCAAATCCAACAGGGCCTGCGCGATGCCGGCTCGCCGATGCGCGTGCTGCATCTCGTCGAGCTCCTGGACCGCGCGTACGTCCGATGACCGGCGATCCCGCTGCGACGCCGCGCGAGCACAAGGCGAGCGCCCCGACGTCGGCCTCCTGCTACGTGCTGACCGTGTCGGACACGAAAAATCACGAGACCGACACGAGCGGCGCGCTCATCCGCCAGCTGCTCACCGCCGCGGGGCATCGCGTGGCCGGCGCGGCCATCGTACGCGACGAGCCGGCCGAGGTGGCGCGTCTGGTGCGTGCCGCATGCGCGGATCCGGGCGTGCAGGTGGTGATTCTCACCGGCGGCACCGGGATCACCTCTCGCGACTCGACGTTCGAGGCGGTGGAGGCGCTGCTCGACAAGCGTCTGCCCGGCTTCGGCGAGCTGTTCCGGATGCTGTCGTTCGACGAGATCGGCGCGGCCGCCATGCTGAGCCGCGCCCAGATGGGCGTTCATGCCAGGCGCGTCGTCGTCTCCCTGCCCGGCTCGCCCAACGCTTGCCGGCTCGCGCTCGAGAAGCTGGTGATCCCCGAGCTCGGTCATCTGCTGCGCGAGGTCGGCCGGTAGCCCCAAGGGCGCGCGCTATACTGGGCGGACACGAAGAAGGAGGTCGCCGCATGCCGCCGCGTTCACGCGCCCTGATCGTCCTGACCGTCCTGGCGACGAGCATCGCCGGCTGCGCAGGCGCCACGGCCCCGTCCGGGGAGCAGACCCGCTTGTGGCGAGAGACGCCGGCCGCGACGGCTGCTCCCGAACTCGTCCGCTTCAACGACCTGCTCGCGGATCTCGCCGAGCGCCTGAAGCCTGCTCTGGTGCACGTTCGCGTCCGTCGCGGCGGTGCGCCGGCCCGGGATGACAGCGACTCGCCGGGTGAGCCGCGCCGCTCGACAGGCTCGGGATTCCTGATCGAGCCGACCGGCATGATCGTGACCAATGCCCATGTCGTGGAGCAGGCGGAATGGATTCAGGTCCGGCTGTCGGATGGCCGTCGCTTCGGTGGACGGATCGTCGGGCTCGACAGTCGCGTCGACCTGGCGCTGGTGAAGATCGACGCCACCGATCTTCCATCGCTGCCCCTCGGCGACTCGAACCGTCTACGCGTCGGTGAGTTCGTCCTCGCGCTGGGTCATCCCTTCGGCCTCGAGCAGTCTGTGTCCTTCGGCATCGTCAGCCGGAAGGGTGCGCCGCTGACGGTTGCTGCGCCGGGCTTCGACTTCATCCAGACGGACGCGGCGATCAATCCCGGGAACTCCGGGGGGCCGCTCGTGAACATGGCCGGCCAGGTGATCGGCGTGAACAGTATGGCTGCCCGCAACGGGTCCATCGGCTTCGCGATCCCGTCGAACCTCGTGAAGCTGCTCGTTCCGCAGCTCGCGACCAAGGGCAAGGTGGAGTGGGGCTGGCTCGGCGTCTCGATCGCCGAGGTCACCGACGAGGATCTATCCCGCCTGAAGCTGCGTGAAGCGCGCGGCGTCCTCATCCGCGGCGTCATGCCGGGTGAGCCGGCGGATCGCGGCGGCGTCCGCGCGGATGACGTCCTGGTCGCGCTCGACGGAACGCCGCTCGACACGCCGCGGGATCTTCAGCGCGTCGTGTCCTCGACGCCGGTCGGCAAGCAAGTGCGCGTGCGGCTGCTGCGCGAGGGGCGCGAAACCGAGGTGGAGATCACCATCGGCCTCTACAAGGATCGCGAGATCCTCAGAGAGCCGTAGCGGTCCGTTCGTACACTCGATCAGACGCGCGCGCGGGGAACGGCGACCGCCGCCAGCGTCGCTCGCACCCACGGCGCATCGAGCGACGGAAGTGGGCGATACTGCACGCCGCTCGTGATCTGCGCGCCGCCTTCCCATTCCGCCGCCGAATCCTCGAGCACGTCGTCCACCGCGAGCAAGAAATACGCGAGGTCGCGCGCCGCGGCTGCCACCTCGAGCGGACCGTCGATCAGCCGGCTCTTGACGTACATCGTCGTCCCCGGCTCCACGATCAGCAGCGTCGCCACGCCGTGGCGCGATAGATTGCGCGCGGTGCCGCTTCCCGCGTCGATCACGAGCCCCAATGTCGCGGCGTCGTACGCGCGGATCTCGATGTAGGACAGCAGCATCGCGTGTGGCCGCCCGGCGCCGTCCACCGTCACGAACGGCAGCGCGGCGCCGAGTCGTGCGGGGAGATCGCTTTGAGACAGCCTCGCGCGCAGATCGGGCGGGAGCCGGGCGCCGAGTGAACGACTCACGCAGCCATGCTAACACCGTCACGCGAGCACCAGACCGCACGCCGGATTGGCACAAGCATCGGTTCGCAGTCCTCCAAGCGCGTGAAAACGTGGACGCCGAAGCGTGGTGTGCCACTTGCACTACGCACGCGCGCGATCCACGTCGGGTCGTCTCGCATCCCCCAAGGACGGCGCCATGGAAGGGCTTCGGTGGTGGCTTCTGCTCCTCACGGCAGTCATGTTCTCGATGTCCGGCTGCGCGACCGCCGGGGAACAGTGGTCGACGTGGACCACGCACCCGGCGCACTTCGCATCGAGCCACCATTTCAAGTTCTCCATGAAGCGGCACGACAGCGAAGCGTCGATCACGGAGCAGGACATGGTCGCCGCGGCGCGCGAGGAGTGGTGGGGGCGGCTGGTCCCGGAGGGGGCCGAGACGCCGGGCGGGCCCGCGACTCACGAGCCACCGCAGGCGGCGCTGTCGTCGGGTCCCCAGGCGGCAATGCCGTCGATGGACATGACCGGCAACTGGCGTGGGACGTGGGTGTCCCGAGGACTCTTCGGCGACGAGCGCTCGAGCGACGTGCAGGCGACGTTCCGGCAGGCGGGTAAGGGCGGTGTCGGCCGGATCTCGCTGGTCGACGTGAATGCGGCGATTGGTCTGCCACTGCGATTCCGCGAGGCGGGGTCGGCCGGCGTGCCCGTCTTCTATCGCGTGGACGGCGTCGATGTCGTTGCACGCGATCAGAGCGGCACGGCGGTGAAGCTGACCTTCACACGTGTCGGCGACACGATCTACGGCAAGATCGTCGACTCGCCGGCGCCGACCGTCCTCGTTCTGGAGCGCCAGCCCGACTGAGTGCACGCCGCGCCCGGGGGCCCGCTGTTCGGCAGGCCCCCGGGCTCTTCAGTAGCCCCGCGTCCGGTCCACGACTTCCCGCAGTGGTTGTCCGTCCACGAATCGCCGAAGATTGTCGATCCACAGCGCCGCCACCGTCTCATCGCGCGACGGATGCAGCCCACCGACGTGCGGGAAGATCGTGATACCGGGCGTGCTCCACAGCGCCGAGTCCGTCGGCAGCGGCTCGGTGACGAAGACGTCGAGCACCGCGCCCGCGATCACGCCGTCCCGCACCGCGGTGACGAGATCGTCGGCGACAACGGTGTCGCCGCGGCCGAAATTCAGCAGATGCGCGCCGGGCTTCATCCGGTGAAGCGCGGCGGCGCCAATCAGACCGCGCGTCTCCGCCGTCGACGGCAGCAGCACGACGACGTAGTCGGACTCCCGGAGCACGACGTCGGTGTCGGCCGGCGGATAGACGCGCTCCACGTGGGGCACCGGCGCGCCGTCGCGCTTCGTGCCGATGACGCGCATCTCGAGTGCGGCCGCCTTGCGCGCGAGCTCGGCGCCGATCGCGCCGAGACCCAGGATGCCGAGTGTCCGACCCGCCAGTGTCGGATTCACGTGTCGCGTCCAGCGGCGCTCGCGCTGGTCCAGCACGATGGCCGCCAGCGACTTCGTGACGAGGAACAGTGCGGCCAGGATGTGCTCCGGCATGGCGAGCCGGTGGCTTCCGCGTGCGCACGTGAGGGTCGCGCGGTCGGGACAGTCAGCGACGAGCCACTGGTCGACGCCGCCGGTCAGGGACTGGATCCACGCGAGCCGCGGAGCGCGTTCCGCGAGTCGCGCCGGCGGTCGCCATGCGAGGAGCGCGTCAGCACGCCCGAGGACAAGGTCGGGCGGATCGGTCGCGAGAGGAACGACGTCGAAGGACACTCGCGACGCGAAGCCGGCGTCCTTCGCCGCGCGCAGGTAGGGCTCGGCCTTGTCGAGCCAGAGCAGTACGGAACGCGCGGTCTAAGCTCCGGCGCGTGCGGGAACGGCCGCAGGCGCCTCGTGACCGTTGGGTGCCTCGCACGCGGCGCTCGCCCCGGCCCGATGGATGGACAGGTCTCTGATGGTCGGATTTGTCCCGCACAGCGGGCAGTTCGGGTCGCGGCGCAGGCGCACCTCGCGGAAGCGCATGCCGAGAGCATCGTAGGTCAGCAGGCGGCCGATGAGCGGCTCACCGATGCCGAGGATGAGCTTGACCGCTTCGGTGGCCTGCACCACGCCAATCATGCCTGGGAGCACGCCCAGGACGCCGGCCTCGCTTCAGGACGGCACCAGGCCGGGTGGCGGTGGCGAGGGATACAGGCATCGATAGCAGGGGCCTTGGTTCGGCGCGAACACCGTCGCCATCCCCTCGAACTGGAAGATGGATCCGTGCACGTTCGTCTTGCCGGCGAGGTAGCACGCGTCGTTCACGAGATATCGGGTCTCGAAATTGTCGGAGCCGTCCACCACGAAATCGTAGTCCTTGATGATCTCCATCACGTTGTCGACCGTGATGCGCGTGGGCAGCGCAATCACGTTCACGTCGGGATTCAGCGCCTTCAGCGCGCGGGTGCCGGACTCGACTTTCGGTTTCCCGACATCGGCCGTCGTGTGCAGGATCTGCCGCTGCAGATTCGTGATGTCCACGACGTCGCCGTCCATGAGACCGAGCGTGCCGACTCCTGCCGCGGCGAGATAGAGCGCGGTCGGGGATCCGAGGCCGCCGGCGCCGATCAGCAGTACCTTGCTTCGCAGCAGGCGCCGCTGACCCTTGTCGCCGACCTGCGCCAGCAGGAAGTGCCGGCTGTAGCGCTGGATCTGGTCCGCCGTCATCGGAACGTCCTTCACGACCGGCAGGCCCGACTGCGCCCACTTCTGATAACCGCCCTGAAGATTGATGACGGTCTGGTATCCGAGCTCCTTGAGCTGCTTGGCAGCCAGAATCGAGCGCAGGCCGGTCTGGCAGTAGAGAACGATCGGCGTCGCCGGGTCACTGACCGCGGTGCCGATCCGGAACTCGAGGAACCCGCGGCTGATGTTGCTCGCCGCCTCGATGTGTCCGTCGCGGTACTCATCGGGATCGCGGACGTCGATCACGACGGGCGGAGCCTCGGATTTCAACTGCCGCGCGAGCTCGTCGGGACCCTCTTCGGGAACCACCTGCCGCGCCTCCGCCAGCATGTCTCTCAGCGTCTTCATCGAGGTGATATTACCCCTATTTCCGGTCGGCATTCAATTCGATCCCCGCGCACTGCGCGCTTCGTGCCGTACGCGGCCGGCTGCTATACTCGCAAAAATCCATGGCGAGTACCACGAAAGGCATCATCCTCGCCGGCGGCTCAGGTACCCGGCTGTATCCCGCAACGCTGGCCCTCAGCAAGCAGCTGGTGCCCATCTACAACAAGCCGATGATCTACTACCCGCTCGCCACGCTCATGCTCGCCGGCGTCCGGGACATCCTGGTCATCTCGACGCCTCACGACCAGGACGCGTTCAGGCGCCTGCTGCACGACGGCAGCCATGTCGGGCTGCGGATCCGCTATGCCGTGCAGCCGAGTCCCGACGGCCTGGCCCAGGCGTTCCTCATCGGCGACGAGTTCATCGGCCGCGATCCGGTCGCGCTGGCGCTCGGCGACAACGTCTTCTATGGCCACGGCCTGCCCGAATCGGTGAAGCGGGCGGCGGCGCGCGAGAGCGGCGCCACGGTGTTCGCGTACTGGGTTCGGGACCCGCAGCGCTACGGCGTCGTCGAGTTCGACGAGGCGGGCCGGGCGATCGGCCTCGAGGAGAAGCCGGCGAAGCCGCGATCGCCGTGGGCGGTCACCGGTCTCTACTTCTATGACAACCGCGTGGTCGCGATCGCGGCGGGCCTGAAGCCGTCCGCGCGCGGCGAGCTCGAGATCACCGACGTGAACCTCGCGTACCTCCGCACGGGCGAGCTGCAGGTGGAGCGGCTCGGCCGCGGGGTCGCCTGGCTCGACACCGGTACCCACGAGGCGCTCCTGCAGGCGTCGACGTTCATCCAGACGCTGGAGGAGCGGCAGGGCCTCATGGTCGCGTGCATCGAGGAGATCGCGTATCGCATGGGGTACATCGAGGCGGCCGACGTGCTACGGCTCGCCAAGCCGATGCGCGACAACTCGTACGGCGAGTACCTGCGACGTCTCATCGAGCCGGAACCGTAGCGTGCTAGACTCCCGGTCTCACTGATGGAGTTCACGCCGGACGCCAAGCGTGCGTTTCAGCTCCAGTCGTATGGCGGCGCGCCCACGATCGACGGCGTTCGTCTCGTCGAGCTCAAGCGACACGCCGACGACGGCGGCTCCATGACCGAGCTCGCGCGGCTGGTCGAGGCGCGACCCGAAGCGCTCGCGGACTTCACGGTCCGGCAGATCAACTACAGCGAGATGGCGCCGGGAGCCATCAAGGCGTTCCACCTGCATCAGCGGCAGACGGACGTCTGGTACGTGCCGCCCTCGGACCGGCTGCTCGTGGTTCTACTCGACGTGCGCCAGCGCTCGCGCACCGAAGGCGTGCGCATGCGCGTGGTCCTCGGCAACGGAGGCTCGCGGCTGCTCGCGATTCCTCCCGGCGTCGCCCACGGCGTTCGCAACCTCGCGAGCGACACGGGGCGCATCATCTACTTCACCGACGTGCACTTCTCGGCCGAGCCGTCGGCCTGCGACGAGGGCCGCCTGCCGTGGGACTTCGCCGGCGCCGATGTCTGGGAGATGACGCGAGGATGAGCGCCGCGCGCGTATGAAGCTCGTCGTCACCGGCGGCGCCGGGTTCATCGGCAGCAACTTCATCCGCCACGTCCTGCAGCACCATCCCGACGACAGCGTCGTCAATCTCGACAAGCTGACGTACGCCGGCAACCGCGCGAACCTGGCCGATCTCGAGCACGACGGCCGGTACGCGTTCGTCCACGGCGACGTCTGCGATGGCAAGCTGGTGCGCGACGTCGTCCGCGGCGCGGACGCCATCGTGAACTTCGCCGCCGAATCGCACGTCGACCGCTCGCTGGTGGAGCCCGATGCGTTTCTCAAGACGGACGTGTTCGGCGTCTTCACGCTGCTGGAGGCCGTGCGCGAGCTGCGCGTGCCGCGGCTGCTGCACGTCAGTACCGACGAGGTCTACGGCAGCGTGCCGCGCGGCTCGTCGCACGAGACCGACGCCGTGCGGCCGTCGAACCCGTACTCCGCCTCCAAGGCCGGCGGTGACCTCCTCGCGCTCGCCTACTGGCACACGCACCGCGTTCCCGTGCTGATCACGCGCTCGTCGAACAATTTCGGGCCGTATCAGTATCCGGAGAAGGTCGTGCCGCTCTTCATCACCAACGCGCTCGACGACCGTCCGCTTCCGCTGTACGGGGACGGTCGCAACGTGCGGGACTGGCTGTACGTGCTCGACAACTGCGCGGCGATCGACCTCGTGCTGCGCCGCGGCGGCGACGGCGAGGTCTACAACATCGGCGGTGGGCACGAGGTGGAGAACATCGACCTGACGCGCGCGATCCTGCGCCTGACCGGCAAGCCCGAGACGCTCATCGAGCGCGTGGCGGACCGGCCCGGCCACGACCGGCGATACTCTGTCGACTCCGGCAAGGTCGCGCAGCTCGGCTGGTCGCCGCGACACCCGTTCGCCTCCGCGCTCGAGGCGACCGTGCGCTGGTATCGCGAGCACGAAGCGTGGTGGCGGCCGCTGAAATCCGGCGAGTTCCGCGCGTGGTACGAGCGCCAGTACGGTCATCGCTAGCCCCGGAGGTGCCATGAGCCGACGTCTCAGCCTCGTGGTCGCGGCCGTCGTTCTGCTGCCCGGCCTTGCGCTTGCCGTTCCGCGCCCCCTGCCGCCGCGTCTGCATCCGAGCGCGGTGTCGCCGCTCCCGAGCTACATCCGGAAGGTGGAGCCGTCCGTGGTCGCGCTCGCGGTCACGGCGCCGGCCGAGGCGCCGTCGTCGACGCGGCTGGGCGCCCAGCGTGCGGGCAGTGGCGTGATCTTCGACGACCGCGGCTACGTGGTGACGGTGAGCTACCTCGTGCTCGACGCTCTGCGCATCGAGGCGCGCACCCGCGACGGCGCCGTCGTCAACGCGCGCCTGGTTGGCGTCGACCTCGACACGGGCCTCGCCGTGGTGCGGCTCGACGCGCACGGTCCGTGGCCGGCGGCGCCGCTCGGCGATTCCCGGGACGTGGCCGCTGGCGCGATCGCGGGTCTCGTGGGCGCCGACGAGGACAACGACCTCGTGCACGCGGCCGCGCACGTCGACGGCGTCCGGCGGTTCTCCGCATTCTGGGAGTACATGCTGCCGCGGGCGTTCATCGTATCGCCCGCCATCGCCTCGTGGGGCGGGAGCGCGATGGTCGACGAGCGCGGCCAGCTCGTCGGCATCGTGTCGCTGCGTCTCGGTGAAGAGCCGTCGTACGTGAACATGGCCATTCCGCTCGAGACGTTTCTGCCCGTGAAGGACGAGCTGATCGCGACCGGCCGGATCGAGAGCCGCCGGCCGCGGCCGTGGATCGGCCTGAACACGCGCGCCAGCGCCGACGGCGTGTTCGTCGACGGCTTCAACGAATCGGGGCCGGCGCGGCTCGCCGGGTTCGTGAAGGGCGACCGGATCATCGGGGTGAACGGCGTGAAGGTCCACACGCAGGAAGAGTTCTACGAGCAAATGTGGCGGCGTCGCGCGGGCGACACGATCGAGGTCGTCGTCCGCCGTGCCCAGGCGGTGCGCACCATCCCCGTCCGCTCGATCGACCGCACCACGCTGTACCGGACCTCGCAATAAGCGGTACCCTCGGCTCATGAAGGGTGCCGCCGACACGTACGAGGGCCGCGGCCTCATCGCGGATCCGATTCATCAGTACATCCTGTACACCCGTCCGGGCGGCATCGCCGGCGAGGCCACGGAGCAGGACGTCCTCGACACGCCGTGGGTCCAGCGTCTGCGCCGGATTCCTCAGCTGCAGTCGGCCCGATGGGTGTTCCCGGCGGCGGAGCACAGCCGCTTCCAGCACTCGCTGGGCGCCATGCACCTGTCCGGCCGCCTCGCGCAGCAGCTCTACCCGTCGCTGCGGGCCATCTTCGGCAGCGAAGCGCCGTCGCCCGCGTTGCTCGAGGAGCTGCTCCGCATGGCGGGGCTGCTGCACGACATCGGGCACGGCCCGTTCGGCCACTTCTTCGACGACAACTTCCTCATCGACTACAACCTCACGCACGAGCTGGTCGGTCAGAAGATCATCCGCGACGAGCTGGGTGATGTGCTGCGGGCGCTGCGACGAAGCCCGAGCGGGGCCTTCAACGCGGACGAGGCCATCGATCCCGAGTGGATTTGCTACCTGATGGGCAAGGGATACACCGAGCCGCTGCCGCACCACCCGAAATGGCTCAAGTTCCTCAAGCCTCTCCTGTCCGGCGTGTTCACCGCCGACAACATGGACTACGTGCTGCGCGACTCGTACATGTGCGGCGTGGCCGTAGGGCCGATCGACATCGAGCGCATCATCTACTATTCGTTCTTCTCGGAGAACGGTCTCACCCTCGACCGTGGCGGCCTGCAGGCGTTCATCATGTTCCTGAACGCCCGGTTCTACATGTATACGAACGTCTACTACCACCGGACGACGCGCGGCATCGACCTGCACCTCAAGGAAATCTTTCGCGACACGATGCGGATCGCGTTTCCGTACGACCTGTCCAAGGATCTCCATCCGTATCTGCATCTGACGGAGTGGACGCTGCTCGAGGAAGTCGGGCGCTGGCACGACGCCAGCGACGCCGAGCGGCGCCGTCTCGGCGCGGAGTGGCGGCACATCCTGGATCGACGGCTGAAGTGGCGCATGTCACACGAGGTCGTCCTGGACCTCTTCGAGCCGCGCCGCGGCCACGCCTTCCTGCCGGCGGAGGTGGTGGAGCATCGTGTGCGCGGGTTCTTGCCGGCCGCGCTGCGCGAGTTCCCCTTCAAGATCGACATGGCGCTGCAGGATCCGCGACCACTGAACCCGCTCAAGATGGGCGACCGCCAGATCTACGTGTACGACTCCGCCACCAAAACCGTGTCCATGGAGCCGCTGACCGAGATCCTCAAGTACCTCCCGGGCAAGGTCGCCCAGTGCCGGATCTTCGCGACCTCGCACGACCACGACGCCGCCCTCGCCGTCGCGCTGCGCCGCGCGCTCGAAGAGGAGCCGT
Source organism: Candidatus Methylomirabilota bacterium (assembly GCA_036265915.1). Taxonomy (GTDB): domain Bacteria; phylum Methylomirabilota; class Methylomirabilia; order Rokubacteriales; family CSP1-6; genus AR12. The sequence goes on from DATAOC010000059.1 coordinate 60,018, forward strand.
CGGCGATCGTGACGAACGTCTAGGCTCGGCCGCCCGCGCCGGCGGGGTCCGGCACGCCGGCCTCGGTGAAGCCCTTGCGACGGATCGTGCACGCGTCGCACCGGCCGCAGCTCTCGCCCGCCGCCGTCGGGTCGTAGCACGACAGCGTCAGCCCGTAGTCCACGCCGAGCGCGAGCCCCTCGCGGATGATGTCGGCCTTGCTGAGGTGGACGAGCGGCGTGTGAATCTTGAGCCGGCCGCGACCCTCGACGGCGGCCTTCGTTGCCAGGTTCGCCATCCGCTCGAAGGCGCCGATGAACTCCGGCCGGCAGTCCGGATAGCCGGAGTAATCGAGCGCGTTGACGCCCAGGAAGATGTCCCAGGCGCCGAGGACCTCGGCCCACGCGAGCGCGAACGCGAGGAAGATCGTATTGCGCGCCGGCACATACGTGACCGGGATGCCGGCCCCGATCTCGCCCTGGCCGCGGTCCTTCGGCACCGCGAGGTCGCCGGTGAGCGCGGAGCCGCCGAACGCGCGAAGATCGACGTCGAGGATCTGGTGGGTCGCCGCGCCGAGCGCGCGCGCCACGTTCCGCGCGGCATCGATCTCGGCGTCGTGGCGCTGGCCGTAGCGGAATGTCAGCGCGAACGTCTCGAATCCCCGCGCCCGCGCGACGGCGAGGGTCGTGGTGGAGTCGACGCCGCCGGAAAGGAGGACGACCGCCCGGGGCTTCAGCGTGCTCATGCCCAATAGTATGATCGAACGCGATGAGCTGGCGCTTCCTGTCCTGCGCAGCGCTGTTCGTGACGTGCTTGCTGACGGCCAACACGATGGCCTCGAAGCTCATGGTGGTCAACGGCATCGTGCTGACGGCCGGCATCGTGATCTTCCCCATCTCCTACGTCCTCGGCGACGTCCTGACCGAGGTGTGGGGCTACGCGGCGGCGCGGCGGGTCATCTGGCTCGGCTTCGTCTGCAACGCGCTCATGGTGGCCGCGCTCTGGCTGGGCGGCGAGCTGCCGCCGGCCCCGTTCTGGAAGGGACAGGACGCGTACGAGCTGATGTTCGGCCAGACGCCACGGGTGCTGGCCGCCTCGTTCCTGGCCTACCTGGTGGGGGAGTTCGCCAACGCCTTCGTGCTCGCGAAGATGAAGATCGCCACGCAAGGCCGGTGGCTCTGGATGCGCACGATCGGCTCCACCGTCGTCGGCCAGGCGCTCGACAGCGTCGTCTTCGTCACGCTGGCGTTCGCGGCCGTCGTGCCGGCCGGCGCGCTGCTGCAGCTCGTCACCGCCCAGTGGCTCGTGAAGGTCGCCTATGAGGCGGCGGCCACGCCGCTGACCTATGCCGCCGTCGCGTGGCTCAAGGCGCGCGAGGGCGTCGACGCCTACGATCGTCACACGGACTTCAACCCGGTCCGACTCTCATGAGCGCGAGGACATAGCGATGGAGAAATTCCGCGGCGTCGACTACTACGGCATCGATGAGCTGCTGACCGAGGACGAGCGGATGATCCGCGACACCGTGCGCGACTGGGTCGAAGCCGAATTCGTGCCGGTGGTGACGGAGGCGCACCGCGCGGGAACCTTTCCGGTGAAGCTCATCCCGCAGCTGGGCGAGCTGGGCGTCTTCGGCGCCACGCTCAAGGGCTATGGGTGCGCGGGGCTCAGCAACGTGGCCTACGGCCTCATCATGCAGGAACTGGAGCGCGGAGACTCGGGCCTGCGCTCGGCGGCCTCGGTCCAGAGCGGCCTCGTCATGTACCCGATCTACGCCTACGGCAGCGACGCGCAGAAGGAGCGCTGGCTGCCGGAGCTGGCCACCGGTCGAAAGGTCGGCTGCTTCGGGCTCACGGAGCCGGATCACGGCTCCGATCCCGGCGGCATGAAGACGCGCGCGCGGCGCACGGCGGACGGCTACGTGCTGAACGGCACGAAGCTCTGGATCACGAACGGCTCCATCGCCGACGTCGCCGTCGTGTGGGCCAAGGAGGACGACGGCGAGATCTACGGCTACCTCGTGGAGAAGGGCACGCCGGGATTCTCCACGCTCGACATCCACGGCAAGTTCTCGATGCGCGCGTCGATCACGTCCGAGCTCGCGTTTCAGGACTGCCGGATTCCGCTCGAGAACAAGCTACCGAACGTCAAAGGGCTGCGCGGGCCGCTCGGCTGCCTGTCGCAGGCGCGCTACGGCATCGCGTGGGGCGCGGTCGGTGCGCTCATGGGCTGCTATGACTGGGCGCTGCAGTACGCGCAGCAGCGCGTGCAGTTCGGCAAGCCGATCGGCGCCTTCCAGCTCGTCCAGCAGAAGCTCGTGTGGATGCTGAACGAGATCACCAAGGCGCAGCTGCTGGTGCTGCAGCTCGGCCGGCTGAAGGATGCGGGCAAGGTGCGGCCGCAGCAGATCTCGCTGGCGAAGATGAACAACGTGCAGGTGGCGCTGGACGGGGCGCGCATGGCGCGGGACATTCTCGGCGCGGCCGGCATCGTCGACGAGCACCCGGTCATCCGCCACCTGATGAACCTCGAGACGGTGAACACCTACGAGGGCACGCACGACATCCACATCCTGATCGTCGGCCGAGATGTCACCGGCCTCGATGCGTTCGGCGCGGCGTAGGCGACGAGGCCCAACCGCGCCCTAGTCGGCCTCCCCGGACCGGCGGGCGATCTCGCGGACGACGGCGTTGATTTTTTTCACGGCGCCGGCGATGCGCTCGGCGGCCTCGGTCGTCGCGTTGCTGGGCGCCTTCATCTCGAGCAGCTGCGCGCTGGCGAGGATGACGGCCAGCGGGTTGTTGATGCGATCGCCGAGGTACTCCCCGAGCTCGCGGAGCACGGCGAGCTGCGCGGCCTGGACGTCACGGTCGACGTTGAGGCTCAGTGCCTGTCGCTCGCGATCGAGCCGCGAGAGAACGGTGTCGAGCGCCTTGGCGCTCTCGGCCACCAGCTCGCGCATCTCGATCTGACCGGCGCCGCCAAGCGCCTCGAGCACGACCTGGTGATAGCGCCGCGCGAAGTCGGCGTCGTCGAGCAGCCGCGTGAGGCGCTCGCCGTATTCCTCGCGCTGCGCGCGGCGCACGAGGCTTTCGAGCTGACGGGCGACGTCGCCGGGTGCCACGTCCTTGGCGTCGATGTACGCGGTGGCGCCGATGTCGCGACCGAGATCCTGGGCGGGACGGCCGATGAAGACGCTGCTGTAGAAGATGAACGGCAGCTTCGAGAACCGCTGATCTTGACGGATCGCCCGGCACAGCTGGAACCCGTCCATCTTGGGCATGCGCACGTCCGAGACGACCGCGTCGACGTGCTCGACGTCGAGCAGCGCGAGCGCCGCCTCGCCGTCCGGTGCGGTGAGCACCTCGTGGCCGGCGCCTCCGAAGACCGCGGTGAGCATCCGACGGTGAGGGTTGGAGTCGTCGACAACGAGGACTCTCATGCTCGGCCTATCATCGCACACGATGCCCGAAGGACTACTCTCCTCTGAGCGTCGGATCGAGCAGATCGCGCAGCCAATCCCCGGTGCGGCTCACCGCGACCGAGGTCAGCATCAGCACGAGGCCGGGAAATGTGGAGATCCACCACGCGGAGTCGAGATATTCGCGGCCTTCCTGCACCATCCCGCCCCAGGACGGGGTGGGCGGCTGGATCCCGAGGCCCAGGAAGGACAGCGTCGCCTCGAGCACGATCGAGCGCGCGAGCTCGAGGGTGGCGATGACGACCAGTGACGACAAGACATTCGGGACGATGTGGCGCGCCACGATGCGCACGACGCTGCCCCCGAGGGCGTACACGGCGTCCACGAATTCCCGGGAGCGCAGGACGAGGACCTGCGCCCGCAGGACGCGCGCATAGCCCGGCCATCCGGAGAGGCCGATGACGACGATCAGCGTGGGGAAGCTCGGCCCGAGGACGGCGATGATGCCGATGGCAAGGAGGATGAAAGGAAACGCGAGCTGGGCGTCGGCGACGGTCATGATCGCGGTGTCCAGCCAGCCGCCGCGATAGCCGGCGGCGATCCCGAGGCTGGCGCCGACGAGGCCGCCGACGACCACCGCCGCGAAGCCCACGCTCAACGACACGCGCGCGCCGTAGATCGTCCGCGACAGCACGTCGCGGCCGAGATGGTCGGTGCCGAACGGGTGCGCCCGCCCGTCCGGGCCGTCGAGGGTCGGCGCGCCGAGCCGGCCCCGCAGCGACTGCCGTACCGGGTCATGCGGCGCCAGCCACGGAGCGGCCGCGGCCACGACGAGCAGCGTCGCCACGAACATCCCGCCCGCCAGTGCCAGCCGCCGCGTGCGACGCGCGACGCGGCCGCCGGCGACGCCGACCGGCGGCGCGGCCGCGTCAGCGGGGACGGATGCGGGGATCGAGGAGGCCATAGACCAGCTCGACGGTCAGGTTGATCACGATGAAGAGCAGCGCGGAGAGGAACACCACGCACTGGACCACCGGATAGTCGCGATTGTAGATCGACTGGATGGCCAGTCGGCCGATGCCCGGCCACGCGAAGACGGTCTCTGTCACCACCGCGCCGCCCAGGAGCGTGCCGAACTGCAGCCCGGTGATGGTGACGATCGGAATGGCCGCGTTGCGCAGCGCGTGCTTGACGACGACCACGCGCTCGCGGAGCCCTTTCGCCCGCGCCGTTCGCACGTAGTCGGCGCGAAGGACCTCGAGCAGCGCCGAGCGCGTGAGCCGGGCGATCGAGGCCATGGCGAACGCGCCCAGGGTGACCGCAGGCAGGATCAGGTGGCGGAAGTCGCCGCGTCCCGACGTCGGCAGCCAGCCGAGCTTGAGGGACACGACCAGGATCAGCAGGATGCCGACGAAGAACGTGGGCGCGGACTGGCCGACCAGGGCAAGCCCCATGGCGATCTGGTCCACCAGCGAGTTGCGCCGCACCGCGGACGCCACGCCGATGGGCACCGCGATCACGAGCGCCAGCGCGAACGCCGCCAGACCGAGCTCGGCGGTGGCAGGGAGGTAGCCGACGACGACCTGCGCGGCCGATTCCCGGAAGTGGATCGAGCGGCCGAAGTCGCCGTGCAGCGCGTTCGCGAAGAACACGCCGTACTGCACGGGCAGCGGGCGGTCCGTGCCGAGCTCCTTCGCCACCCGCTCGTACTCGCTCCGTGGCGCGTCCGGCGGCAGCAGCAGCGGCACGGGGTCGCCGGAGAGACGCATCACGACGAACACCACGGTGGACACGAGCCAGACAGCCACGATGGCCCGGGCGAGGCGGGTGGCGAGGAAGGCGACAACGGCGCGCATCGGTGAGGCCGGCCGGAGCGACAGGCTCCGGCCGGCCGGCTCCTAGGCGCGGCGGAACTTGAACGCGAAGCGTCGGATCTCGAACTCCTGGTTGGGGTTCGGCGTCCAGTCGACGTACTTCTGCAGCCCGTAGTCCTCGTAAGGCTGCACCACGGGAATCCACGGGAAGTGCTCCAGGAAGATGGCCGTCATCTCCTTGTAGGCGCGCGCACGGAACTTCTCGTCGATCGAGAAGCGCGCCGCCTCGCCGAGCTCGTCGAAGCGCGCGTGGCGCCAGTAGTCCTGGGGGCCGCCCGGCGACAGCAGCCGCCAGAACATTCCGTCGGGATCGCTGAGCGTCGACGTCGGATCCGACCAGAACACGCCCTTGAAGCTCTTGTCGCGGTTCTTCTGGGCGCGCACGGAGTACTCGAGGACCTCGACCTTGGCGTTGACGCCGACGTCCCGCCACATGGCGGCGATCGCTTCCGACATCGGCTTGTCGTTGGCGAGATAGCCGCTGGTCGTCTCGATCAGCACCTCCTCGCCCTTGTAGCCCGCCTTCTTCAGCCGCTCGCGCGCCTCTTTCGGGTCGTACTTCAGCGGCGGCAGCGAGGCGTCGTAGTGGTTGTCGCCCTTGGCGATCTGGGAGTTGGGGACGATGCCGCGTCCGCGCCACAGCTCCTTGACGATCAGCTCACGATCGATCGCGAGCGAGAGCGCCTGCTTCACCAGCGGATTGTCCAGCGGTGGCACCTTGCTGTTCACGGCGAGCACGTAGAGCCCGGCGTACAGCGCCCCCGCCACCCGCGTGGTTGCCGTGTTCACGCGCTCGCCGTGGTCGGGAGGCAGCTGCGTGATGATGTCGACCTCTCCCTTCAGCAGGGAGGCGATCCGCGGCGCGGTCTCCGGAATCGCGCGCACGATCATGCGGTCGAAGTCCGGCTTGCCGCCGAAGTAGTCGGGGTTGGCGTCGAGGACGATGCGATCGTCCTTCGTCCACGACACGAACTTCACGGGACCGGTGCCGATCGGCTTGGCGTTGAACGCGTCGCCCCCGACGGCCTCGACGTACTTCTTGGGTACGATCTGGCCGCCGTAGAACGCGGCCCGGGCGGCGAAGAGCGGGTCGGGCTTCTTGGTCGTGAACACGACGGTCATCGCGTCCGGTGCGTCGACGCGCTCCACCGTCGTGAAGACCGTGCTGACCCGGGTCTTCACGTTCGGATCCCATGTCCGCTCGAAGCTGTACTTGACGTCCGCGGAGCTGAACGGGTCGCCGTTGTGCCACTTCACGCCGGGCCGCAGCTTGAACGTCCACGTGGTCGGGTTGGTCAGCTTCCACTCGGTCGCGAGCGCCGGATAGAGCTTGCCATCCGGATGACGGCTCACCAGGTTGTCGAAGATGTTGAACGAGATCCGGATGTCGTTGGAGGACGTGCTGAAATGCGGGTCGAACTTCGAGATGTCGCCGCCCTGGGCGACCACCAGCTCCTGCTTCTGGGTCGTCTGGGCGGAGGCCGGGGACGGCAGCGTCGCGGCCGCCGCCGCCACGCCGGCGGCCTTCAGCAGCTCGCGTCGGGTGAGATCGCTCATGAAAACGCACCTCCGGGAAG
>DATAOC010000060.1:0-10663 GCA_036265915.1 Candidatus Methylomirabilota bacterium
CGGCGTGGCGCGGCACGCCGACGCCGGCGCGCCGCACGGCGTCCAGCACCTGCTGCTCGCTGATCGGATGTCGGTCGTAAAACTCGATGACGTGCATCGGCCCCGTGTTGAAGCGTCCGGGCTCCTATGATACAAACCAACCGGTTCACATCCTCGCGAGGGAGACCAGGCGCATGAGCACGCTCAACAAGGCCGGCCTCGAGGACGTCGTCGTCTCGACGTCCGACATCTGCTTCATCGACGGGCGCGAGGGCCGCCTGGTCTATCGCGGGTACGACGTCGACGACCTCGCCGCGCAGTCGACCTTCGAGGAAGTCGTCTACCTGCTGTGGTACGGCGCGCTGCCGACGAAGAAGGAGTACGACGCCTTCTACAAGACGATGTCGGCCACGGCCACGCGCAAGCTGCCGCCGAAGATCGTCGACCTGTTGCGGACATTGCCGAAGAAGGCCACGCCGATGGAGGTGCTCCGCACCGGCGTGTCGGCGCTGTCGATGTTCGATCCGGATTCCGCCGACAACTCGCGGGAGGCCAGCCTCCGCAAGGCGACGCGGCTCACCGCGCAGATGCCGACGCTGGTGGCCGCCTGGGAGCGCATGCGCCGCGGCCGGCCGCTGATCACGCCGGACCCCAAGCTGAATCTGGCCGCGAACTTCCTGTTCATGATGTCCGGCAAGAAGCCGACCGAGCTCGCCACCAAGACCTTCGACGTCGCCCTCATCCTGCACGCCGATCACGAGTTCAACGCCTCGACGTTCGCGGCGCGCGTCACGGCGGCCACGCTGTCGGACATGCACTCGGCCATCACCTCGGCCATCGGCGCGCTGAAGGGGCCGCTCCACGGCGGCGCCAACGAGCAGGTGATGCTCATGGTCGACAAGATCAAGGACCCGGCCAAGGCGGAGGCGTTCATCCGGAAGGCCATCGCCGACAAGGCGCGCATCATGGGCTTCGGTCACCGCGTGTACAGGGTGGAGGACCCGCGCGCCAAGCATCTGCGCCGGCTCGCCAGCGAGCTCGGCGGCCAGGTCGGCGACGAGAGCAAGGTGCAGATCCTCAACACCATCGCGCGCGTCGTCACCGAGGAGAAGCACATCTATCCGAACGTCGATCTCTTCTCGGGCGCCGGCTACGCGGCCATGGGCATCCCCACCGACGAGTTCACGCCGATCTTCGCCATGAGCCGCGTGGCCGGCTGGGTGGCCCACGTGCTCGAGCAGCACGGCAACAACCGGCTGATCCGGCCGCGGGCCGAGTACACGGGCGCCACGCGCGCCCGCTACGTCCCCATCGCGCAGCGCTAGGGCCACCGCGTGCCGGCCCTCGGCGTCGGCATCGTCGGCGCCCGCTTCGCGGCGGATCTGCATGCCGTCAACTACCGTCCGCTGATTCCCGCCCGCGTGCGGCTCGCCGCCGTCTGCGCCCGCACACGGAGCGACGCGGAGACGCTGGCCAAGCATCACGACATCCCGCGCGTGTTCGCCGACGTCCGCGCGCTGATCGACTGTCCCGACGTCGACGTCGTCGACATCTGCTCCACGACCGACAGCCACCACGAGATCGCCATCGCGGCCGCGCGCGCCGGCAAGCACGTGATCGTGGAGAAGCCGCTGACGGGATTCTTCGGCGCCGCCGACGTCGACCGCGCCACCATGCTCGAGGTCGCCCTCCGCCACGCCGACGCGGTCCTCGAGGCCGTGGCCGCCGCCGGCGTGACGCTGTGCTACGCGGAGGACTTCGTCTACGCCCCCCCGGTGGCCAAGTTGAGGCGGCTCCTGGACGTCAGCGGCGGCACCATCATGGAGCTGCGTGCGGAGGAGAGCCACTCCGGCTCGCACGCGGCATACGCGCGCCACTGGCGCACGGCGGGCGGCGGCGCGCTGTTGCGCATGGGCTCGCACCCGGTCGGCGTGGTCCTGCACCTGAAGCACCACGAGGGCCTGCGACGCCACGGACGGCCGATCCGCGCGCGCTCCGTCATCGCCGACGTCGCGCAGCTCACGCGGCTGCCGGACGTGGCGGGCCGCACGCCGCATCTGCGGACCGCCGTCGACGACGTCGAGGACTGGTCGGTGGCCGTGGTGACGTTCGAGGACGGCACGAAGGCCACCGTGCACTCCAACGACATCACGCTCGGCGGTGTGCGCAACGTGGTCACCGCGTATCTGACCAACGCCGTCGTGCAGGCCAACATCACGCCCAACACCACGGTGGCCGCCTACGCGCCGGACGCCGCCGTGTGGGGTGAGGAGTACATCAGCGAGAAGGTGGAGACGAAGGCGGGCTGGCAGTTTCCGAGCCCGGAGGAGGACTGGATGCGCGGCTATCCGCAGGAGCTCGCCGACTTCGCCGATGCCATCCGGGATCGTCGCGAGCCGCTGTCCGGCGGCCTGCTCGCGCGCGAGGTGGTGGAGGTCATCTACGCCGGCTACCTGTCCGCCGCCTCCGGGCGGCGCGTCGAGCTGTCGCGCGCATGATCGCGTTCGCCAAGGGCCACGGCCTCGGCAACGACTACATCGTGATGGAGCAGGCGGCGCTGTCGGGCCCGCTGACCGAGCGCGCCATCGTCCGGGTCTGCGACCGCAACTGGGGCGTCGGCTCCGACGGCATCCTGCTGCTGGTGCCCACCGCGCGCGCCGACTTCGGCCTGCGCATCTTCAATCCCGACGGCAGCGAGGCCGAGAAGTCTGGCAACGGGCTGCGGATCTTCGCGAAATATCTCTGGGACCACGGACACGCGCGCGGCCGCAAGACCTTCACCGTCGACACCAAGGGCGGCGTGGTGGAATGCACGTGCCACGAGCGTGACGGGCGCGTCGACTTCGTCACCGTCGAGATGGGCGGCGTGACCTTCCGGGCGCCGGAGATCCCGATGAACGGCCCCGACCGGGACGTCGTCGGCGTGCCGCTGCAGCTCGCCGACGGGACGACGCTCACGGCGACCGCGCTGTCCGTCGGCAATCCGCACTGCGTGATCTTCGTCGACCGTCTCGACGAGGCGGAGGCGCGGCGCCTCGGCCCGCTCGTGGAGCGCCATCCGGCGTTCCCACGCCGCACCAACGTGCAGTTCGCGCGGGTCGGCGCGCGCGACGCGCTCGACATCCTGATCTGGGAGCGCGGCGCCGGCTACACGCTGGCCTCCGGCTCATCGTCGTGCGGTGCCGCCTCGGCCGCCGTGCGCAACGGTCTCTGCGACCATGGTCGCGTCACCGTCAGGATGCCCGGCGGCACCCTGATCATCGACGTGCGGCCCGACTGGTCGCTGCGACTGGAAGGCCCGGTCGAAGAGGTCTACGCCGGCACCCTCAGCGAGGAGTTCGCCCGCGCCTGGCTCGCGCCCGGCGCATGAAGCGGCTCTGCGTCTTCGCCGGCTCCGCGACGGGGCGCCGGACGGAATACGCCGACGCGGCGCGAGCGCTGGCCGCCGAGATGGCGCGCCGCGGTCTCGGCGTCGTGTACGGCGGCGGGGCCGTCGGTCTGATGGGCGTGCTCGCGGACACGGCGCTGGCGGCCGGCGGCGAGGTCGTCGGGGTCATCCCACGCGCGCTGGCCGCGCGGGAGATCGCGCACGCGGCCCTCTCGGAGCTGCGGCTGGTCGGCTCGATGCACGAGCGCAAGGCGACGATGGCGTCGCTCGCGGACGGCTTCGTGGCGCTGCCCGGCGGCCTCGGCACGTTCGAGGAGACGCTCGAGATGCTGACGTGGTCGCAGCTCGGCATCCACGCCAAGCCGGTCGGCGTCCTGAACGCGGCCGGCTATTACGACGGGCTGCTGCGCTGGCTCGCGCAGGCGGTGAGCGAGGGATTCGTCGCGCGCGAGCACCTCGGCCTGCTGCTCTTCGCCGACACGCCGTCCGACCTGCTCGATCGTCTCGCGCGGTGGCAGCCGCCTCCCGGGCGAGGCGTGTGGCTCACTCCCGCGCAGACGTGAGCGTCGACGGGCTGGCGGGTCGGGCGGCGGTGAGGCGCTAGAAGCGCGGCTCGCGCGGGGGCGGAGGCCAGGGCAGAGCGCCGGGAGCGCAGTCGAGGTGGTACATCTCTCCGCCGAAGAAGACGACGGTCTCGCCGTCGTCGATGCGGTCCCCGCACGTGGGGCAGGCGCGCTCCGGCTCGTTCATACGTGCAGTCTACCGCCGCGGTGAAGCAGACGGGCCAACCTATCCGCGGCGCGTCCAGGCCAGGAGCTCGTCGAGCGAGCGCGTGTTCAGCACCTGATCCGGTCCGAGCCAGGCCCGGCGAGCGACGCCGCAGCCCAGCTCGCTCCAGTCCAGCTCCGATAGATAGTGCGTGTCGGTGCTGACCGGCACCGGGATGCCGAGCTCGGCGGCGCGACGCGCGTGCACGTCGCTCATGTCCAGCCGCTCGGGCGAGGCGTTGATCTCGATCGCCTTGCCGTGGGCCCTGGCCGCGGCGAACACGGCCTCCATATCGACGTCGTAGGGCTCGCGCGAGCCGATCTTGCGACCGGTGGGATGGGCCAGGATGTCGAGGTGCGGGTGGCCGAGGGCGCGCACGATGCGCGCCGTCATCTCGGCCCGCGTCTGCTTGAAGCGCGAGTGCACGGCGCCGAGGACGACGTCGAGCTCGGCCAGTGCCTCGTCGGGGAAGTCGAGACGTCCGTCGTCGAGGATGTCGCACTCGGTGCCGGCCAGGATCCGGATGCGGTGTCGTGGCTGCAGCTCGCGAATCTTCACGCGCTGCGCGCGGAGCTCCTCCACCGAGAGCCCGCCCGCGATGGTGAGCGAGCGCGAGTGATCGGAGACGATGATGTAGTCGTAGCCGCGCGCCTCCGCCGCCTCCACGAGCTTTTCGAGCGGGTGGTGGCCGTCCGACCAGTCGGTGTGGTCGTGGAGGTCGCCACGGAGGTCACGCGCCTCCACGAGGCGCGGCAGCCGCCCCTCGCGCGCGGCGTCCAGTTCACCCGTGTCCTCGCGCAGCTCGGGGGGAATGAACGGGAGACCGACGGCCGCGTAGACGTCCTCCTCCGTCGCGCCGGCGATGCGGTCGCCGGTGGCCTCGTCGAAGACGCCGTACTCGCTCAGCTTGAGCCCGCGCTGGATGGCCAGCTGACGCAGCCGCACGTTGTGCTCGCGGCTGCCGGTGAAGTACTGCAGCGCGGCGCCGAACGCCGCCGGCTCCACCACGCGCAGGTCGATGGCCAGCCCGTCCCGGTGACGCACGGACGCCTTGGTGTCGCCGCGGCCGGTGACCTCCACCACCGAGGGCAGGCCGACGAACGTCTCGATGACCCGCGCCGGCTCGGTCGACGTCACGAGGATGTCCACATCCTTCACGCTCTCGCGCATGCGGCGCACCGAGCCGGCGATCTCCAGGCGCTCGACCCCGCCGTGCGCGCGCAGCGCCTGCGCGACCTGCAGCGCGACGGCCCGCGCGGTGGGCAGCAGCACGCGCACGCGTCCGGCGCGCCACTCCGCGATGCCCTTCAGGATGTTCTCGCAGGTGCGCTCGCGCACGCCGGCCACGCCGATGATCCGCTTCGACCGGCACGCGTCCTCGAGCTGCTCGATGGAGTCGATCCCGAGCTGCTCGAAGAGCGCGGACGCTGTCTTCGGCCCCAGCCCGCGGATCTCGAGCAGCGACAGGAACGTGGCCGGCAGCCCCTCGCGGAGCGACTCGAGCCGAGCGATGCGCCCGCTGGCGAGGTACTCCTGGATCTTCGCCGCGAGATCCTTGCCGATGTTCGGGAGCGCGGTGAGGCCGCCGCGCGCGGCCACGACGGCCACGTCTTCGGCGAGCGCCTCCAGCGTCTGCGCGCCGCGCTGGTAGGCCCGGATGCGGAACATCGACTCGCCACGCACCTCGAGGAGATTCGCCATCTCGTAGAAGAGGCGCGCGATCTCGAAGTTCTTCACGCATCCCATGGTACACTCCGCCCGGCTGTGATCGCCGCGTGGTGCTGGGACCTCGTCGAGCCGTACCTCCGACGCAACCTTCTCAATCGCGGCGTGGAACGGCCCAGCCGCCGGCAGGTCCTCGAGGAGTTCGCGCGCGTGTGGCCGGAGTTCACGGCCACGATCGGCGTCCAGGAGCCGTTTGCCGGCACCATCCGCTTCAAGTGGCTCGTGCGGCTGGCGTCGAGCGAGATGGGCGACTTCCTCGAGGACCCGGTCGCCTGGATCGGCGCCCGCTATGGCGGCGGCAAGTTCAAGCTCAACCTGCATCACGGTCTGCACTTCGTGAACACGAAGAACTTCAAGCCCGAGGGCGAGCCACGCTGGCTGCAGGCGGCCGCGCTCGAGGACGTGTGAGGAGGCGGCCATGCCGAGCGACGAGACGCGCACGCTGCTGAAGCTGTTCGGGGTGGCCGTCACGAATCTCGAGGACGCCATCGACAAGAAGCTGCCGCTGCCCGAGATCATGAAATGGGACGCGGAGCTGGCCGACCGCACCCGCGACGTCATCGCGCTCGTCGAGCGCCTGCGCAGCCGGCGCATCGCCTGACGTGGCCGCGCGGCGCATCGTCTCGCTGGTGCCCAGCACCACCGAGCTGCTCTGCGCGCTGGGTCTGGCCGACGCCCTCGTCGGCGTGACCGTCTACTGCGTGGAGCCGCGCGACGTGGTGCGCGGCAAGCGGCGCATCGGCGGCGAGAAGAATCCGGACGTGGCCGCCATCCGTGCCCTCGCGCCCGACCTCGTCGTCGCCAACACCGAGGAGAACCGGCGGGAGGACGTGGAGGCGCTCCGCGCCGCCGGCCTCGAGGTCCTGGTCACGTATCCGCGCACCGTGGACGAGAGCCTCGCGATGATCCGCGAGCTCGGCGATGCCACCGGCGCCGTGGCGGCGGCGCGAACGCTCGCCGACGATCTCGCCGCGCGCTGCGCTCGGACGCGCGCCCGGCTGGCGGCCCGCGCGCCGACCCCGGTGTTCTACCCGATCTGGCGCGCGCCGTGGATGACGGTCGGCGGGGACACCTACATCCACGACGTGCTGGCGACGTGCGGCGGCGCCAACGTGTTCGCCGATCGGGCGCGCTACCCGTCGACGACGCTCGACGAGGTGGCGACGCTCGCGCCCGAGGTCGTCCTCCTCCCCGACGAGCCGTTCCGCTTCCGGCGCGTCCACCTCCGCGACTTCGAGGGCTATCCCGCGATGCCCGCGGTACGGCAGCGGCGTCTGCATCTGGTCGACGGCAAGCGGTTCTCCTGGCACGGACCGCGCCTGGCCGAGGCGCTGGAGACGGTCCCCGCGCTCCTGGGCCACCCCTCATAAGTTGTCGGGTTCGCGGCGCGGTCTGTGTCAAACTGCCGGCAGCGTGATGCGAGCCCGGCGCCGGAGCGGGTAGTGGGCGACGCGTGTCCGAAGTGCGGCTTCGGCGACGTCGGGAGCGAGCGCTGCCTGCAGTGCGGCGTGGTGATCGCGCTCTACCGGACCTCGCTCGACAAGCTGCGAAGCGGGCCGCCGCGCGCCGGTGCTGCCGCGGGCGCCTCGCAGTCGCCGCCGACGCCGCCGGCCGCAGTCGCCGTTGCGGCGCGCGCGCCGGGCCCGCCTGGCGGCCTCGCCATCGCGCCGCGGACACCGCCGCCGCCGGCCGCGAGCGGCCCGCGGCGCGCGCGGTTCATGGGCTCGGGATCGGCGCTGTGCGGAATTCACGTCGTCAACGTGCTCCTGACGCTGCTGACGCTCGGTGTCTACTTCTTCTGGGCGAAGGTGAAGGTGCGCGCGTACCTGCTCTCCGAGACGGAGTTCGAGGGCGATCGCTTCGCCTACCACGGCACCGGTCGCGAGATGCTCGTCGGCTTCCTGAAGGCGCTGGTGCTGTTCGTCCCGATCACGCTCCTCAACACGCTGCCCGACGTGCTGGAGACATCCGCCGTCGTGCGGGCGGCGGTCGTGGTCGGCGCGTACGTCGTCGCGAGCATCGTCGTCCCGATGGCCATGCTCGGCGCGCGTCGCTACCGGCTGAGCCGCACGTCGTGGCGCGGCATCCGGTTCTCCCTGCGCGCGCGCACCTGGGACTTCGTGCGACTGTGGACGTCGAGCACGCTGCTGGTGGCGCTCACGCTCGGTCTGTACTATCCGGTCTGGGTCACGCGGCGCTACGAGTTCATGACCCGGCACATGTGGTTCGGCTCGGAGCGGTTCGGCTTCGACGGTCACGGACGCCAGCTGCTCTGGCCGTTCGTCGGGATGATGGTGCTGCTGCCGTTCACGCTCGGGCTGTCGTGGTTCTGGTTCGCGGCGCGGCGGACGCGCTACTGCGCCAGCCACACGACGTTCGCCGGCGCGCGGTTCGCCTCCAGCGTGCGCGCGCTGCCGCTTGCCTGGCTCACGCTGTCGAACGCGGTGCTGCTCCTGCTGACGCTCGGTCTGGCGTGGCCCTGGCTGTCCGTGCGCTCGCTGCGCTACACGTACGCCAATCTCACGCTCGTCGGCCCGTTCGCCGTCGACGCGGTCACCCAGCAGGCGCAGCCGGCCTCGGTCACGGGCGAAGGGCTGGCCGGCTTCTTCGACGCCGACCTCGGCCTGACCTGACGTGCGCCTGGACTGGGAGGCCGTCTATCTCGACGGTCGTAGCGCGGCCCGCCAGCCGGCGACCGTGCGGATCGGGCGCACCGCGCTCGACATCAGCCTGGCCGCCACCGGCGCGCGCATGCTATGGCGCTACGGGGAGATCCGCCAGACGCAGGGCCGGTACGCCGGCGAGCACGTGCGGCTCGAGCGCGGCGGCGAGTTGTCCGAGGCGTTGCTGGTCCGCGACGTGGCGTTCCTGTCGGCGGTGCGCGCGGCGGCGCCCGACGCGCGCCTGCACGATCCCGCCCGACGCCGGTTCCGCGTCGCGCTCACCCTGGGCGCCCTCGCGAGCGCCGTTGCGCTCGCCCTCGGCATCTACTTCGTCGCGCTGCCCGCGGCGGCGGGCATCGTGGCCACGCGCGTGCCGGTGGCGTGGGAGGAGCGACTCGGCGCGGCGATCGTCGAGCACATCGCGCCCGCGGACGCGCGCTGCGAGGACGAGGCACGCCAGGCGCGCGTGGCCGCGGTGGCGGCCGCCGTGCTGAAGCCGGCCGCACCCACGCCGTACGCGTTCACGGTGACCGTCGTGAACAGCGACACCGTGAACGCCGTGGCCGCGCCCGGCGGCGCCGTCGTCGTGTTCCGCGGGCTGCTCGAGCGCACCGACACCGCCGAGGAGCTGGCCGGCGTGCTGGCCCACGAGTTCCAGCACGTGCTGCACCGGCATGCCACGCGCGCGATCTTCCAGCAGGCCTCCGCCGGGGTGCTCGCGGCTTCCATCGTCGGCGACGCCAGCGCCCTCGTGGCGTTCGGTCTGGAAGGCGCGCGCCTGGTGGCCGACCTCAGCATGAGCCGACAGGCCGAGGCGGAGGCCGATCGCGACGGGTTGCGGATGCTGCACGAGGCCGGCATCGACACGGCGGGGACGGTGGCGTTCTTCGAGAAGCTCGCGCGGCTCTCGGGCGGCAGCCGTCGCGGGACCTTTCTGAACTCGCACCCGGCGCCGGAGGAGCGGCTGGCCACCATGCGGGCGCTCTCCGCGGCGTGGCCGCGGCCGGCGACGCGCCTGCTACCGGCCTACGACTGGCGCGACGTCAAGCGGATGTGCGACTCCGAGCCGCCGCCTCGATCGCCTGCACGATGAAGTGATAGCCGGTGCAGCGGCACAGGTTGCCGCCGATCGCCTCGCGGATCTCATCCTCGCTGGGATCCGGGTTCGCCTCGAGCAGCGCCTTCGCGGTCAGCAGCAGCCCTGGAGTGCAAAAGCCACATTGCAATCCATGGTTGGCCCAGAATGCCTCCTGGATCGGATGAAGCCGATCGCCGTCGGCCAGACCTTCCACCGTCGTGAGCGAGGCCCCGTCCAGCTGCACGCCGAGCAGCAGGCAGGAGCGAACCGGCTCGCCATCCCAGAGCACCGTGCAGGCGCCGCACACGCCGTGCTCGCAGCCCACGTGCGTGCCGGTGAGCCCGAGCTCCTCGCGCAGCACGTCGGCGAGCGTCCGCCGCGGCTCCACGGTCACCGCGTGCGCGGCGCCGTTGACGGTGAGCCGTACCGTGCGCGGCGTCATGCGAGCGCCTTGGCGCGGCCGGCGGCGTCCGCGAGCGCGCGGGCGGTCAGCGTGCGGGCGACGCTGGCGCGGTAGCTCGCCGGGGCGTGGAGGTCGGACACGGTCTCGACGCCGGTCACGGCATGGGCCGCGGCCTCCGCGATGACGGCGTCCGTGGGCGCGCGGCCGGCGAGCGCGCGCTCGGTCTCCCGCGCGCGCACCGGCGTGGCGGCCGCCCCGAAGAGCGCGACGCGCGCGTCGGTGATCGCGCCGCGCGCCACCACGAGCACCGCCGCCACGCCGACCAGCGCGAAATCACCCTGGCGGCGCGCCATCTCACGAAAGCCCCAGCCCGCATGCGCGGGCGGCAGGGTGAAGCGTATCTGTGTCACCAGCTCGTCGGCGGCGAGCGCGGTCATGAGCGGTCCCTGGAAGAAGTCGGCGGCGGCGATGGTCCGCGCGCCGCGCCGGCTGCGCGCCTCCACCGCGCCATCGAGACACAGCAGCAGCGCGGGGAGCTCGGACGCCGGGTCGGCGTGCGCGATCGAGCCGGCCACCGTGCCGCGTGCGCGGATCGGCGCGTGCCCGATGTGGCCGAGGGCGGCGGCGAGCAGCGGTGCTCCGCCGGCCGCCCAGCGCTC
>DATAOC010000061.1:0-15463 GCA_036265915.1 Candidatus Methylomirabilota bacterium
GCAGCGGTGACGGCGACGTGGCGCGCGCGGCGACCGCGCGGGCCGCCGGCCCGCGCGCGCCAGTGGCGGCCGTGCAGCGCGCGCATGAGCGGGTCGTCGGCGTTGCCGCGCTGCAAGCGGACGCTGATCCAGCGGTCGGCAGGACGGACCGGATGCTGCGCCGTGCGACGGCCGCGGGTCAGCCGCCAGCCGGCGTCGAGCACGCGCAATGCGAGGTCGGCGTCCTCTCGATACGCGCGGGGGAATCGTGGATCGAAGCCACCAACGGCCTCGAGCGCCGCGCGCCTGTACACCATGTCGGCGGTGGCCCAGCGCGCCGTCTCGAGCGCCGCCACGTTGCGCTCCCAGTCCGTCGGTCGGCGATCGCGCGGCAGCGGCACGCGAAGCCGTCCCTGGCTGCCGCCGACATCCGGGGCCAGCGCGGTGATGTCCTCGCGCAGCCGGAGGAGCCAGTCCGGGTCGGGCACGACGTCGTCGTCGACGAACGCGATGAACTCCGCCGCGGACGCGCGCCAGCCCGTGTTGCGCGCCGCGGCCGGCCCCGCTGCTGCTCCACGCAGGATCCGAGTGCGTGAGACCAGCCGCGAGGGCACCGCGCCGTCGAGCAGCGGCGCCGTCGCCTGCCGGCGATCATCGACGATCAGGATGCCGTCCGGCAGCGGTCCGTCGGCGGCGGCCAGTGACTCGAGCAGCGCGCGCAGCGACGGCCGCCCGATCGTCGGCACCACGACGTCGACGAGGCTCACACCGCGCTCCGGCGCGCGCGCCGCACGAGGTAGGGGCCGAGCGCGAGCGCGTCGACCGGTGCTGAGCCGAAGCACTCCAGCGCGTCGCGTGGATCGTCCACCATGGGCCGTCCCGCGGTGTTGAGGCTCGTGTTGACGACCACGGGCAGGCCCGTGCGCGCCTCGAACGCGCGCAGCATCCGGGCCACGCGCGGCTCCTGCGCCGGGTCGACCGTCTGGATGCGCGCGGTGCCGTCCACGTGGACGACGGCGGGAATGCGCTCACGCCAGCCCGCGCGCACTCGGTGCGTGAACAGCATGTACGGACTCGGGAGCGGGCCCTCGAAGATCCCGGCAGCACGGTCGGCCAGCACCATCGGCGCCACCGGCCGGAACTGCTCGCGGCCCTTGATGTCGTTCATCCGGCGCAGGTTGTCGGGATGGGCGGGATTGGCGAGCAGGCTGCGGTGGCCGAGCGCACGCGGTCCGAACTCGCTGCGGCCCTGGAACCACGCGACCACGGCGTTGGCGGCGAGCAAGTCGGCGACCGCGTCAGCGATGTCGGCGGGCTCCTCGTACGGCACGGCCGCCGTCTCCAGCCACGCCCGCAGAGCCGCGTCGCTCCACTCGCGGCCGAGCGCGGCGGTGGTCATCGGGGTGATCGGATCGCCGAGGCGCTGCGCGGTGTACAGCGCCGCACCGAGCGCCGTGCCCGCGTCGCCGGCGGCCGGCTGTACCCAGATGCGCTCGAACGGCCCGTGCTCGGCGAGCCAGGAATTCGCCACGCAGTTGAGCGCGACGCCACCCGCCATCGTGAGATCGCGGTCACCCGTCTGCTCGTGCAGCCAGCGCGCGAGGTCGAGGAGGACTTCCTGCAGCCGCGCCTGCACGCTGGCCGCGAGGTCCGCGTGGCTCTCGTCCCAGGCCTCGTCCTTGCCGACGGGCCGCGTGAACCGCGCCCACTCGATGGGCGCCGTCCGGAAGCCGCCATCACCGGTCGCACGCACGAGCTCGCGGAACTCCGGCAGGAATCGCGGGCGGCCGTACGACGCGAGCGCCATGACCTTGTACTCGTCCGAGGAGCGGCGGAATCCGAGGTGCGCCGTCGCCTCTTCGTACACGAGGCCGAGGGAGTGCGGCAGATCCTGGACGGCCAGGACCTTGAGCTCGCCGCCGACCGCGCGCCCGGCGAGATACGAGGCCCGCTCGCCGCGACCGTCGAGCACGAGGACGCTCGACGTTGGCGTCGGGGCCGCGAGGTAGGCGGAGGCGGCATGCGCGACGTGGTGCGGGACGAAGGTGACACGGCCGGAATCGAGCCCGGGCAGGGCGGTCTTCAGGAAGAGCGGCGCACGCTCGACATACAGCGTGCGCAGCCCTTCCCACGTTTCGGCGGTGATATCGCCGCTGACCGGGCGGCCGAGGCGCGGATCGTACGAGTATGCGACGGCGTCGACATCGGCCGTGCGTAGTCCGGCGTACTCGAGGCACCAGCGTGCCGCCGCCTCCGGCAGCTCCCACGTCGAGAACGGCACCGGCACCTTGCCGTGCTTGCGGCGCGAGAACCGTTCCTCCTCGGCCGCCGCGACGATCACGCCGTCGACGACGAGCGCGGCCGCTGGATCGTGGAAGACTCCGTTCACGCCGAGCACCTTCATGGTCGCGCCGTCTCCTCTCGTTTTCTATCGCAGCCCGATACGCTGCTGTATCGCGGTGCGACACTTTCTGATCGCTCGTGCGACGGTGCTATCGATGTGCCAAGCGGCTTTCAGCATGCGTCGGCGTTTTTACAGCGCGCGCGCGTCCGCGCCATCGGCCTTTCGTTTGCTGCCGACGACGCGACTGGAGACGTAACAGTTGACAGCGATCACGCGACTCAACTGGGGCTGCGGCCCGAGGCCGCCGTCCGACTGGCTCAACGCCGATCGCCTCTGCGAGCCGGGCATCCAGCTCGTGGGCGACATTCGCGACGGTCTGGCGCTGGCGGACGACACGGTCGACTACGCCGTCTCGATCCACGGATTGCAAGACCTGCCGTATCTCGACGTCGTGCCCGCGCTGCGAGAGCTGCGGCGCGTGCTGCGCCCGGGCGGCGTGTTGCGCCTTGCGCTGCCCGACCTGGAGCGCTCGATCGAAGCCTGGTTGCGTGGCGATCGCGCATATTTCTACGTGCCCGACGACGAAGTGTCGTCGCTGGGCGGCAAGCTGATCGTCCAGGCCATCTGGTACGGCTCTACGCGGACGCCGTTCACGTGGGATTTTCTCCACGAGCTGGCGCTCCGTGCCGGATTTGCGCGCGTCGTCCGTTGCAAGCTCGGTTACACGGAGAGCGCGTGGCCGGAGATCGTCGCCCTCGACAACCGCGAGCGCGAGAGCCTGTTCGCGGAAGCGTACAAGTGAGGGGCCCGCTCGCCGTCATCTCGCCGCATCTCGACGATGCGGTGCTCGGGTGCGGCGCCCTGCTCGCCGCCATGCCCGGCGCGATCGTGATCACCGTCTTCGCCGGTCGGCCGCCGGCCGACGCGCCGCTGCGCGCCTGGGACGCCGCGGCCGGCTTCAGCGCCGGCGACGACGTGATCGGGATCCGACGCGCCGAGGATGCCGCGGCGCTGCGATGCCTGGGCGCGGAGCCACTCTGGCTGCCGTTCCTGGACGCGCAGTACGAGCAAACGCCGTCCGTCGACGAGGTCGCGGAGGCGCTGGACGGCGTGCTCTGCGCGCGCGGCCCGGCGACGGTGTGCATCCCGCTCGGTCTGTTCCACAGCGACCACGCGCTCGCGCACGCGGCGGCGCTCGAGGTGCGGGCGCGCCACCGCAGCTGGGGCTGGCTCGCCTACGAGGAGCCGATGTACCGGCGTGTTCCCGGCGCGCTCGCCGACCGCCTGGAGGCGCTGCGCAAGGCGGACATCAGCGCCATTCCGTTGCCGCCGCGGGTGGCGACGGTCGAGAAGCGGGACGCCATCGCCTGCTATGCCTCGCAGCTGCGCGCGCTCGCGACGCCGGGCCGGCCGGGCCACGCCGATGCCCTCGCCGAGGAGCGGCAGTGGAAGCTCCTGCCGTGAGCACGATCGGCGTCGTGGTGCTGACCCACAATCGCGCGGCGGATCTCGCCAACACGCTGCGGCGTCTCCGCCCCCTGCCCGAGACGGCGCGACTGGTCGTCGTCGACAACGCGTCCGTCGACGGAACGGCGGACATCGTGCGCCGCGATTTTCCGGACGTCGAGCTCGTGCGGCTGCCCGTCAACGCCGGCGCCGCCGGCCGGAACGCGGGCGTCGCGCACCTGGATACCACGTACGTCGCGTTCTGCGACGACGACACGTGGTGGGCGCCGACGTCACTGGCACGCGCGGCGACGCTGCTCGACGCGTACCCAGCGCTGGGGCTCGTGTGCGGCCGCGTGCTCGTCGGTGAGGACGCGCGCGACGACCCGGCCTCGCGGCTGATGGCCATCAGCCCCCTGTCCGCCACGCCCGGTCTGCCCGGACGTCCGATCCTCGGCTTCCTCTGCGCGGCGTCGATGGTCAGGCGTGCGGCCTTCCTCGCGGCGGGTGGATTCGAGCCGCGCTTCTTTCTGGGCGGCGAGGAAGAGCTGCTCGCCCTGGACCTCGCCGCCGCTGGCTGGGCGCTGGCGTACATCGACGACATCGTCGTGCACCACCATCCGTCGCCCCGTCGGGACGCGGGCCGACGCGCGCATCTTCTCCTGCGCAACGCGCTGTGGTGCGCCTGGATGCGGCGGCGCCTGCCGGACGCCATCCGGCGGAGTCGCGCGGTGCTCGAACGGACGGAGTCCCGTCGTGAGCGCGCGGCGGCGCTGCTGGCCGCCGTGGCCGGAATCCCGTGGGTGCTGCGCCGGCGGCGGGCGGTGCCCGCCTATATAGAGGATAGCCTCCGCAAGCTCGAGCGCTACGCCGAGCGGCGACGGCGCCGGCGGCGCGCGGGTGATTCCGGTGTCGCTTCGGGGGTCGCCTCCGGCTCCAGGAGGCGCTTGGCGAGATAGTACTTCTTGGGATGGCGGCGCTCGACGCGGCCCCGCTCGCGATCCTTCTCGATCTGCCGCTCGACGGCGGCGAATGCCTGCTCGAACGCCAGCCGTGCATCGGTGGCCACCGTGTCGGCGTGCAGCTCCCCGCGGCGTGGCACGTCGAGCGTGACCGAACAGCGCATGTCGACGCCGCCCTTGGCGCCATTCTCGTCGCTGAACTGCACACGCACGGAGGTGGCCGACACGCGAAGGCGCGCGAGCCCGGCGGTGATCTTGCCGGCGACGAGCGTGCGCAGCGCTCGATCCTCCGCGAGTCCCTCGATGACCACTGACATGGCCGGTCGAACCGAGCAAGCGGCATGCCGGGGACTCGCGTGGCACCTCCGTTGCTCTTTCCGGAGCGCAAGGAGGGGTGCACGTGATCACACTTGGCATAGCCTGGGCTCAATCGACCGCTCCGCCGACCGCTCCCGTTCCCGGTACCGCAACCACGGCACCGGCCGCCGGCGGCGGCAGCATGGCCGCCGCCGGCTTCCTCGTCGTCATCGGGCTGCTGATCCTCGTCGGCATCGCGGTGAAGCTCTACGACCGCAAGCGCAAGCGCGACGCGGAAGTCGTGCACCTTCAGGCGCAGGTCTCCGATGCGCTGATGCGTGACGCCGGCCTCGCCGGCTTGCTGCTGACGCCGACCGCGCACATCAGCGGCCGCGAAGCCGTCGTCGAGATCAACGGCGACGTGCCGGATCCTGCGGCGCGTGACATGGCCCTGCGCGTGGCGCGTGAGGAAGCCGCACGCGTCCGGCCCGACGTCCGGATCGTCGACAAGATCTCCGTTCGCGGCACCGTCGCCGCATAGCCGACGGCGCTGGGGCGACGTGGGGGGTCTTCCGGCCCCCCCGTCGCTCACACCAGGCCCGCCACCGCACGCCGCAGCTGCGCCGCGTGGTTCTCGTCGTGCCACGCCATGACCGTGAGGAAATCGTCGACCGTACGGCGACCGCGCGAGTCGAGCTGGTGTCCGGCGCGCTGCCACGCGTTCTCTGCAACACCGGCGAACACCGCCAGCGTCTCTTCCCGCCGCCGCGCGAACGTCTCGGCAGCCCGCCGCGCGTCCTGACGCACGTATTGCCGCTCCGTCGCCCACCGGGCGGGGTTCGTCGTCGGAAAGCGGGGCTCGTGCTCGGTGAGGATTCGCACCAGCCGCTCGTGAAACGACTCCTCCAGATCGTACAGATGACACACGACTTCCACCGGCGCCCACGCGTCCGGCGCCGGGCGGCGCGCGAGGGCATCGGCATCGACGGCGTCGAGCACCGCGTGGAGCTCGTGCGGCGTGGCGCGCAGACGATCGAGACGCTCGGCGCGCGAGCGCGCGCCCCATGCCGCGATCCGGGCCGCGACGTCGTCCACGCGGGCCACTATACGAGAGGTGGCATTTCGTGTGCACCACGTGACGCGACTTGGAGGTGCTTATGACCTGGAGAGTCTCGCTTGCATGCCTCCTCGCGCTCGTAGCGGGCGTCGGGGCTGGCTGCGCAACGTCGTCTCGTTACCCGTCGGCGTCGCCCGTGTTCACGACGGACGCGCCGCAGATCGACAACTCCGATGCGGCCGGCCCTGCGAGCGTGCCGGGCGCGCACACCGGCGAAGTACCAGCGGTGGTGACGCCCGCGCAGCCCGCGCCGGTGATCATCGCACCGGCACAGCCGGCGCCCGTGATCGTCGTTCCGCCACAGCGCTGACGCGACGGAGGCCACCGGCAGGGCCTTCCGCCCCGCCGGTGGCCCGCTCCGCGGCTCCTCGGGTAGGATAGGCGAACCGTTCACCCGGGGAGGGCCGATGCCGGAATCGATTCCCGCGCCGCTCATCATCGACACGCTGAAGGACACCTTCAAGGAGGCGCGCGCCGCGCTCGCCGCGGAAGGCGTGCGGACGCGACACGAGCATCTTGGCTGGATCCTGAGCGTGCCCGACACGCACCAGAAGAGCGTGCTCGCCGCCCTCGACAAGGAGCGCGCGCTGCGCGTGCTCACCTGCTCGACGGAGGACGAGGCCAACGCGGTGGCCGCGGGGCTCTGGATCGGCGGCGAGCCGGTCGTGGTGATGATCCAGCACGCCGGGCTCTATGCGTCGGTGAACACGCTGCGCGGCGTGGCCATGGACGGTCGCGTGCCGATCTTCTACATGATCGGCCTCCTGAGCCGCGAGAAGGACAAGGATCCACGCGAGTCGCGCCACTCGATGGTGCGCTACTGTGAGCCCCTCCTCGATGTCTTCGGCGTTCCGCACGCACGGCTGGAAGGCCCGAACGACGTCCACTTCATATCCGAGTACTACCGGCTGAGTCGCGAGCGCCGTGGACCGGCGGCCGTGCTGGTCGGCCTGGAGACGAGCTGATGGCCATGAAGCCGGAGGAGGCGCTGCGGCTCATCGCCGCCCGCCGCGGCGACGCGATCTGTGTACCGACCATGACGACCTCGCCGGCCTGGCGCACGATCGCGCCGGACGACCTTTCGGTCGGCTGCGTCGGCTTCATGGGCGGCGCCTCGTCCATCGGTCTCGGGCTGGCGCTGGCCCACCCGGAGCGGCGGGTGCTGGTCTTCGACGGTGATGGCTCGCTGCTGATGCAGCTCGGCGCGCTGGCCACGAACGCCGGCGCCGGCGCGCGCAACTTCGTGCACCTGCTCTTCAGGAACAACGTGTATCACACGTCCGGCGCGCAGGAGATTCCGGGCGGCGACGGCGTCGACTTCGTGCTGATGGCCAAGGGCGCCGGCTACCGGGAGGCGTTCGCGATCCGCGACCTCTCGGAGCTCGAGCGACGGCTGCCGCACATTCTCACCGCCGACGGTCCGCTGTTCGTCGAGCTGCACACCACGCTCGCCGACAAGACGCCGATGACGGCCGGCATGGGCGTGCCGTTTGCCAAGCAAGTGGAGACGCTGCGGGAGAAGCTGCTGGCGCTCGGCGCCGGGCGCTGAGGCTCAGGCGGCGCGCGCCTCGCGCCGCCGCGCCTCCGCGGGCTTCCGACCGCGAGCAGCCGCGCGCGCCGGCGGTCGACGCTCGCGCAGGCTGGCCTCCAGCGCCTTCATGAGACTCCGCACGTTCTTGGGCCGCTCCGGCGCCGGCATCTCGAGCTCCTCGCCCTTCACCTTCGCCTCGATGACCTTCAGCATGACGTCGCGATAGGTGTCGGTGTAGCGCCGCGGGTCGAACTCCGAGGCCAGCGTGTCGATCAGACGCAGCGCCAGGTCCATCTCACGCCGATCCCAGCCGGCGTTGCGCTTGGGCACGTCGAGCGCCTCCGGCGAGCGGATCTCGTGACTCCACCGCATGGTGGTCAGCACGAGCGTGTCGCCCGCGGGCTCGAGCGCGGCCAGGTGCTCGCGCTGCCGCAGCACGATCGTCCCGACGCCGACGCGCCCGCTCTTCGCCAGCGCGTCGCGCAGGAGCGCGTAGGGCTTCACGGCCGGCTTGCCGGCAGGCGCCAGGTAGTAGGGATGGTCGAAGTAGAAGTCGCCGACCGAGGCGGCGGGCACGAAGTCCCGGATCTCGAAGGTCTGCGTCGCCGCCACGCGCGCCCGCGCAAAGTCCTCGTCGGTCACCACCACGTAGCGGCCCTTCGCATACTCGTAGCCCTTGACGATGTCGCTCCACGGGATCTCGACATCTTCTTCCTTGCAGAACCGCTTGTAGTCGACCGGGCTCAGATCTTTCTTGTGCAGGAGGCGAAACGACAGCTCGTGCGCGCCGGCGGTGGCCGCATACAGTCCGACCGGAACGGTGACCAGACCGAAGCTGACGGCACCCTTCCAGATCGCACGCGGCGAGCGCCCGCCGTTCCGGCCATCGCCGGCGTCGTCTGTGCGCCGGCCGCCGTTCCGGTGTGAGGCCGTTCGCCGGCGATGCGTCGCCATGAACAACGTGCGCAGCAATGCCGGTGCCAGCACCGGGCGGGACGGCCGGCCACACGCGAACGGGCCGCGCGGCGATCGGCTCCGGCGTGCGCGGCCGGGATGACGGCTAGACCCGGATGTCCGCGGAGGTGATGCGCCGGACGCCGGCAGCCGCCATGTCGGCCCACGCCTTCGCCAGGGAGCCACCGGTGTCGATGCCGCGCGTGGCGTCCTCGATCACGAGCGTCTCGAAGCCGGCGCGGCGGGCATCGAGCGCCGACCACGCCACGCAGAAGTCGGCCGCCAGGCCGACCAGGAAGACGCGCTCGAGACCTCGCTCGCGCAGGTAGCCCGTGAGCCCGGTGGCCGTCTTGCGATCCGCCTCGAGGAACGCCGAGTACGAGTCCACGTCCGGTCGGTAGCCTTTGCGGATGAGCAGCTGCGCGTGCGGGACCCGCAGCGCCTCGTTGATGTCGGCGTCCGCGGTGCCCTGGATGGCGTGATCGGGCCACAGCACCTGGGTGCCATACGGGAGCGAGATCGTCTCGAATGGCTTCTTGCCGGGATGGCTGGACGCGAACGAGACGTGACCCCGCGTGTGCCAGTCCTGCGTGATGACGACGTTGCGGAAGGCCGGCGCCAGTCGATTGATGACCGGAATGATCGTGTCGCCCTCCGGCACCGGCAGCGTGCCGCCCGGCAGGAAGCAGTTCTGAACGTCGATGACGGCCAGCACGTCGTCGTCGCCGGGTGGTGCGATGGGCATCATGGTCGGTACGCTAGCGCCTCCGCCGGCGGCTGACAAGCCGCGGGCGCCTTGACAAGTAATTTTCCACAGATAAAGTTTCTCCATATGCGTCGTCCGACCCCGCGCGAGCAGACCGAGCGCTTCGTGGTCCGTTGCCGGGCGGCCGGGCTCGCCGTGACGCCGCAGCGGCTGGCGATCTTCCGCGAGCTGGCCGCCACCGACCGGCATCCGAGCGCCGAGGAGCTTCACGCCGCCGTGCGCCGCGAGATGCCGACGCTCTCGCTGGCCACGGTGTACAAGACACTCGACACCCTCGCCTCCGTCGGTGTCGTGCGCCCCGTGTCGCGGCTCGGCGCGCGCGGCCGGTGGGATGCCAACCTCGGCGCCCACCACCATCTGATCTGCACCGCCTGCGGCTCGGTGAGCGACGTCACCGAGCCCGCGCTCGACGCCGCAGCCGGGCCGGCCGCGCGGGCGGCGACGCGGCACGGCTTCAGCGCCGAGGGCCACGCGGTGGAGATCTTCGGACGGTGTGCGGCGTGTCGCGAGCGCGCGACGCGACGGCGGTGACGGCAGTGGACCAGCAGACCAGAAAGGAACAAGCGAGATGGCGGAGACGATGACCAGCGGCGGCCTCAGGCTCGGGCAGCGCGTGCCCGATTTCGAGCTGATCACCTACGAGCCCACCAAGGGCGACTTCGGCAAGTTCAGCCTCAAGGATCAGATCGCCAAGCAGCGATGGACGATCCTCTTCTTCTATCCGGCGGACTTCACCTTCGTCTGAGCGACCGAGTTCGCTGCTCTGGCAGAGCAGCATGAGCGGTTCCAGCGGATGGGCGCCGACATCGTCACCGTCAGCACCGACACGCAGTTCACGCACCTGGCGTGGCAGCGCAGCGAGAAGGAGCTGGCCAACGTGAAGTACTCGATGGGCGCCGATCCCACCGGCACCGTGTCCCGGATGTTCGGCGTCTACAACGAGGACAACGGCCTCGATCTCCGCGGCACCTTCCTCATCAGCCCCGAAGGCAAGCTGATGGGGATGGAGATGAACTTCTACAACCTCGGCCGCAACATCGACGAGCTCATGCGGAAGTTCAAGGCGAACATCTACATGATGAAGAAGGGCGGCAACGAGGTGTGTCCGTCGAAGTGGAAGGACGAGGGCGACAAGACGCTCGTCAACCCCGGCGCCAAGATGGTTGGCAAGGTTCACGAGGCGCTGCAGGGCGCCTGAGGCGTTTGACTGCCCACGCGGGCGGGACTAGTCTCGCCCGCGTGGGTTACGTCGAGCGCCATCTCCTCGCAGACGAGCGCGTCGAGTTCCAGACGCGCCTGCACTGGCTGCTCTTCGTGAAGCCCCTCGTCGCCGTCGTCGTCGGCATCGTCCTGACCTGGCTCCTGCACGACATCGACGATCCGCCGTGGCTCTGGTACATCGGGCTGGCCGCGGTGGCGGCCGCACTGCTGTGGCTGGCCGCGCGCTGGATCGCGTGGGCCACCTCGGAGTTCGTCGTCACCTCGCTGCGCCTCATCTTCAAGGTCGGCCTCGTCGCCCGCTACACGACGGAGCTGCTGCTCGCCAAGGTGGAGTCGATCTCGGTGACGCAGAGCCTGCCCGGCCGCGTCTTCAACTACGGCGACCTCACCGTCACCGGCACCGGCGCCGTGCGCGAGGTCTTCCACCGCGTGCACGACCCCGGCGGCTTCCGCAACGCCGTGCAGCACGCGACGTCGCGCGCGACGCCGCAGTGAAGTTCGACGTGGCCGTGCTGGCCAGCGAGCCGCTGCCGGTCGTCGTCCGGCAGGTGCAGCTGGCCGAGCGCCTCGGCTACGACACCGTCTGGATCACCGACACGCATCTCGTCTGCCGCGAGCTGTGGGTGACGCTCGCCGCGTGCGCGGCGGCCACGTCGCGGATCCGTCTCGGCCCCGGGGTCACCGTGCCACACTCGCGTCACGTATCGGTCACCGCCAGCGCCATCGCCTCGCTGCACGAGCTGGCGCCCGGCCGCGTCGTGATCGGCGTCGGCACCGGCGGCAGCAGCGCGCAGACGATGGGACTGCGGCTCGAGCAGGTCGGCCGCGTGGCGACGCTCGAAGCCATGGCAACGTCGCTGCGGCGGCTGCTGGCCGGCGAGCGCGTCCGCTTCGACACCGGCATCGAGGGACGCCTGGCGTGGCTCACGGCCCCGCCGTCGATTCCCCTCTACCTCGCCGGCTCGGGGCCGCGCATGCTGCAGGCAGCCGGGCGTCTCGGCGACGGCGTCATCGTGTACGCCACCGTGCGCCCCGAGGTGCTCGCGCCGGCCCTGGACTGCGTGGCTGTCGGTGCGAAGTCGGCGGGGCGCACGCTGGCCGATCTCGACGTCGCGCTGTGGGCGCCGATGTCGATCGGCCGCGATCGAGCGCTGGCGCGCGACCATGCGCGCGGCCGCGTCGCCTCCGCGTGCCGGCATCCGCTGCCGGTCCGGTTGACCGAGGAGGACGAGGCGGCGATCCGGCGCGTGCGCGAGGGCTACGACGCCTACCAGCACGCGCGCGCGGCCTCCGAGCATCGCGCGCTCGTGCCCGATCGGCTCGTCGACCTGATGGCGCTGGCGGGGACGCCCGAGGACGTGCGCGAGCAGGTGCGGCAGCTCCACGCTGTTCCCGGCCTGAGCCGCGTCATCATCTTCCCGCAGGCGCCGGAGGCGGGCTTCATCGCGCGCGAGACCATTCTGACGATGTTCGCGGAGCATGTGATGGCGGCGGTGGCCTGAGTCGGTGGCATATCGATTGGAACGCCTGAGCACCGTGCAACGTCTACTCGCGCTCGCTGCCGCCTGCCTCCTGCTCTCGGGGTGTGCCACGTACGAGTGGTATCGGGCGAACACACCGCCCGACGTGGTGGCGCAGGAGCAGGCCGACTGCTATGCGCTCGCGCGCGATGCCGCGCGGGACATCGCGGTGAGCGCCTTTCCCCGCCTCTACGGACCGGGGCCGTGGCCCTATGCCGGCTGGGGCGTGTGGGGTGACCCGTACTGGGGATGGGGACCGATGAGCGACCCGCTGTGGCAGCTGGACGCCCAGCAGACCATTCACGACCGCTGCATGCGCGGTCGAGGATACGAGCTGCGGCGCGTCCCGAAGGACTCGCGCGTCAGCGCCGCGCCGCCAGAGCGGCGATGAGGGCGGCGAGCTCTGCCATGTCGGGCGGCTTGCCGCGCACCTCGGTGAACCCGGCCGCCAGCAGATCGTCCGCGAGATGCAGGCGGCCGCTGACCGCGACGGCCGGCACGGTGGCGCCGCGGGCGGGCGGCAGCGCGCGGATGGCGCGGATGAGCCAGAAGCCATCGCGCTCCGGCATGCTGACGTCCGAGATGACGACGTCCGGCGGCGCGTGGGCAACGACGTCCAGCGCCGCGGTGGCCGACGACACCGACACGACGTCGGCGCCGCAGTCCAGCAGGTAATCCCGCACCGCTTCCCGCACGTTGTCGTCGTCGTCGACGACGAGCACACGCACTCCGCCCAGCGAGGGTGATGACACGTCCGGCCCCTTGTCTTTCGGCAACCCGGCTGTCTGGAACCCATTCCCAGACCCGTGGCTTTGCGTCCCAGCCTCGCGGCTGGTTTGCCCTTCTCGTGACGAGCCGGCCTTCGACATGAGCAACCCGCGCGCCAATCGACCGGCCGCGGCGCGTTCCGTTCGCGATGACGATACTTACGTGCGAGGCGCGGCCGCGCGCGGCGCCGCATTCCGGTCCGTTTCTGACCACCGCGCGGCGGAGCGACCGCGCGCGGAGCCGCCTTGACATCCATGCATCCGGCATACGAGCATCGCGGCGGCACGCGGCGCGCCGAGCGCCTGATGATCGACCGACGTGAGCCGGGTGCACGCCGCGACCGTTCGCATGGCCGACGACCCCTGACACGGAGGCAATGCCATGAGCGACATGAGCCCGTTCCGTCGCACGCTGCAGGCGGCCGTCAACGCCCGCCACAGCCGGCTGAACCCGTTCACCGAGCGCTGGGTGAAGGGCGAGCTGTCGCGTGCGCAGCTCGGCGCGTGGGCGGCGCAGCACTACCAGTACGTCTCGCAGTTTCCGCGCTGGTGCGCGACCGTGTACGGGCAGTGCACCGACCCCGATGCCCGCGACTTCCTGCTCGAGAACATCGTCGAGGAGGAGGCCGGGGTGAAGCACGTCGATCTGCTCATCCGGTTCGCCGAAGCGTGCGGTGTCAGCCGTGCCGAGGTCGAGGGCAAGGCGCAGCTGCCCACCACGCGCGGCCTCACCGCGTGGTGCTTCGAGATGTCGCACAAGCCGTTCCACGTCGCGGCGGCGGGGCTGCTGGTCGGGCTCGAGTCCCAGGTGCCCGGCATCTACAAGCGCAACCTTCCGCCCCTGCGCACGCACTACGGCTTCACCGATCACGAGGTGGAGTTCTTCGCGATTCACATCGAGGCGGATGAGGTGCACGGCGAGCGCGGGTACCAGATCGTCGAGCGCCACGCGACGAGCGCCGAGCGGCAGGCCGAGGCCGTCGACGCCGTCCGCCAGGCCACCGACATGCGTTGGCAGTACATGAGCGGCCTTCACCGCGCCTACGTCCTCAAGGAAGAGATGTGAGCGACGTCCGCTCCGTGCGCGTCGCCCGCGCGGACGACGTGCCGCCGGGTCGCGCGCTCCGCGTGGACGTCGACGGCGCGCCCGTCGCTCTCACGCGGGTCGGCGAGCGCGTCTACGCGTGCGGTGCCGTGTGCGGCCATCGTGGCGGGCCGCTCGCCGACGGCAAGCTGAGCGGCAGCCGCCTCACGTGCCCCTGGCACGGCTTCATGTACGACGTCCGCACCGGCGCGTGCGTGTTTCCCGCGCGCGGCGAGGCGGTGCGGAGCTACCCGACCCGGGTCGAGAACGGGGACGTCTGGATCGACGTGCCGGCCGGCGGCGCGACGGCCGCATGCTGACGCTCCAGCACGCGCGGGCCACCATCGAGCGCGGTGTGGCGAAGGCGGAAGCGCTCGGGTTCAAAGTCGCGGTCGCCGTCGTCGACGACGCCGGCCATCTCGTCGCGTGCGAGCGGATGGACGGCGCGCTGTGGATCACGCCCGAGATCGCGCGCGCCAAGGCGAATGCGGCGGCCGCCTTTCAGGCGACGACGCACGACCTCGAGGGCCGCTTCGGCGGGGCCCGAAGCCTCTTCGCCGGCAACGTGGCGGCGCTCGGCGACTACAAGCTCGTCTTCGGCCGGGGCGGCGTCCCGCTCGTCGTCGGTGACCGGGTGATCGGCGCCGTCGGCGTCAGCGGCGCCGTGCCGCCCGACAATGATCACGCGATCGCCGACGCCGCCGCCGGCCACCCGACGGTACCGAAGAACCACTGAGCGCGCGTTGCCGTCGCGCACCACGTCGACTACGATCGACGCGTGAGGCTCGTGCGGGCGATGCTGTTCACGGTTGCCGTGCTGCTCGGCAGCGTCGGCGCGCTCGCGGCCCAGGCGCGGTCGCTGCATCTCGTGCTCACGCCCTCGCAGAAGCCGACCGACCTCATGGCCGTCGGCGAGGAGTTCGGTCACGTCCTGGGCCGGTTGACCGGCGTGCCCGTCCGCGTCACGGTCGCGTCCGACTACGCGGCCGTCATCGAGGCGCTGCGCAATCACACCGCGGACCTCGCCTTCGTGCACCCCGTCGGCTATGTGCTCGCCAGTCGCGAGGCCAAGGCGCGGATCGTGGCCAAGAACGTCTGGCACGGCAAGAGCACCTTCACCTCGCGCATCTTCGTGCGCAAGGACAGCGGCGTGCGCCAGCTCGAGGACCTCCGCGACCGGACGATCGCCTTCGTGGATCCGAGCAGCTCGTCGGGCTACACCTATCCGATGGTCCTGCTGATCCAGCGTGGCCTCGTGAAGAATCGTGATCCGAAGACGTTCTTTCGCGAGGTGGTCTTCGCCGGCTCGCACGACGCCGCCATGCTGGCCCTCGTGAACGGCCACGTCGATGCCATCGCCTCGTTCGACCTGGCGCCCGAGCAGTATCTGAAGAATCCCGCCGATCGAGCGCGCATCGCGTTCGTCGCCGAGACCCCGCCCATTCCCGAGGCCGGCATCGCGGCCCGTGAGGGGC
>DATAOC010000062.1:0-24414 GCA_036265915.1 Candidatus Methylomirabilota bacterium
GAGTTCCTCTGCTCGGCCTGGGGCGGCCGCGCGTGGTCCGACGGCCTCGACGGCAACGCGAACCTCATGGCGAACATGTCACTGCCGCCGGTCGAGATCACGGAAGCCGAGCAGCCACTGCAGATCCTGACCACGGAGTTCATCCAGGACGTCGGCGGCCCCGGCAAGTACCGCGGCGGCGCCTCGATCCGCCGCGACTACAAGCTGCTCGAGTCCGAAGCCGTCCTCCAGGTCCGCGCGGATCGCCACGACTTCCGTCCCTACGGACTGTACGGCGGCAGTCCGGGCCGCGCGTCGCACAACGTGATGAACCCGGGCACCGAGAACCGGGTGCTGCCGGGCAAGTTCACGATGACGATGAAGCGCGGCGACGTCTTTCGGCACGAGTCGGCGGGGCCGGGCGGGTGGGGCGATCCGCTCGACCGCGATCCGGCGCGCGTGGCTCGCGACGTGCGGAACGAGTTCGTGAGTCGGCGCTCGGCGCGGGACGACTACGGGGTGGTGTTCCGCGCGGAGACTGTCGAGGTCGACGAGGCGGCGACGACGGCGCTTCGGGTGGAGCTGCGGGCGAAGCGCGGGTGGATGTCGCCGCCCGGCGTCAGCCGGTGAGCGCGGGAACGAGAGCTAGGGTCTGAGGGAAGTGCTTCGTGTAGACGTCTTACCTCAGAAGAGTCTCGCGAATGACATAGCACTCGACTGTGCTGGGATGCGCGCCACGTTGCGTCTTTTGATGAACTACTGCATCCGCAACCGCCTCTCGTATCCGTTCGGCGTCCTCGTCATCGCGCGCGGCCGCCGCTTGTTCGACGAGGGCGGACTTCCAGTTCTACACCTACGCCAAAACGGCATCATCCTCAACCAGCCCGGCGGCATCGTTTTCCAGATCTTCGACGCCAAGGGTCACCGGCCTGCTCGAGGGCCGCTACAAGACCGGCACGCCGATCGTGGCCTATCCCGTGACCGGGGGCATCACCTTCACGTTCGGTGGCGTGCGGATCCCCACAGTGTCCGGCTAGAAGCAGTCGCCGATCGACACGGCGGAGGGTTGAGATCTCCAAACTCGGTCGATCCGCGTTCGACTGATCATGAAGTTAAGGTACCGCCGCCCCTGGTCTCGATCCGGCACGCTTGCGCAGACGTACTTCTCGGCGATTCTGTCGAACGGGTATTCCAGCCTCCGCGTGAACAGCTCAACCCATTGTTCCTCGGTCAACTCCCCGAGTCGCTCATCGGTGAGTTTGATGTTGCTGTACTGGAGATATCCCAAGATGATGGCATCCACGTCCGCATCCAAGACAACTTCCCAATGTTCCACGCCCCACACGTTTGCAAGCCCCGGTGGTTTCGCCAGGTGAGCGATCGCCCTGTGATTGAGGCCCTGGACATCATGAATCGGTAGCTTCGAGTAATACGCGAGGGCACCGACATCGGTTGCGGCGATGGAGACGTCATCACGAAGCAGTTGCGCGAGATGCTGCGCAGCGCGCGCGTTCCACTGCTCATAATTCGTACCGCGGAGCGGCCATGTGCCGGAGCCGATCGCCCCGACCCCGGCCACGACTGCGCGCAACGGGCTGCCGCCGGAGACGAACTCTTCCACACGGGTTGATCCGTTGAGCGGCCACACCTTGTGCCACGGTTCTTTGCCGTTGAACTGCTGCACCGCATAGATGATTGCAATGACGGAGACAAGCACTCGTCTGTCGAACGCGCTGTCCGTCCAGACACTGCCCACCTGGACGGCGAGTAACGCGACGAGCGGGAGGAGAAATCGCATCTGCTGTTGAGGATCCCCTCCTTCGAGGGCGACCAGAGCGAGGTACCCGAGGACGAAGTACGCGCGGGTGTTCACGAACATCGAGCGGCGCAGGTTCATGAAAATGCTCAGGCCGAGCACACCGCCGTAGAAGGCGAACCAGAGCCATAGGTACCGAACGCCGTTTCCCAGTTTGATCCATTGAGAGGCGGCGGCCTTGGCGTAAAACGCGTTGGGAAACAGGTGGCCGTAGGTGAGGAGGCGCCAGACGTAAAGCCCCGCGATTCCCGCCATGACGAGGCCGAGCCAGGGCGCCAGCCACCAGCCTAAGCGACCGATGCGCCGGAGGTAAGCCAGCAGGTAGATGAGCAGCCCGATCACGATGAAAGTGCCCTCCGGACGGATAAGCACTAAGGCGAGCATCGACCATGCGAGGGGGCCTGTGAGACGTTCTCTCGCCAGGCTCACCTCGAAACAGAGATAGACCGTCGCAACCCCGAGGCTCCACAGGAGCCCGTCGAGTCCTCCGCTGACCCAAAAGGCCAAGCCAGAGTTCATGACGATCAGATATAGCCCGATGATCCGACCCCAGCTCTCGACATGGAACAGGCGGCAAAGGAGGAAATGATTGACCAAGATCCCGAGAACGCACACCAGGTTTAGGCACGAGTTGAAGGTAATCGGGTCGAATCCGAGGCGTATCCCCAAGGCAATCAACATCACGTGAGCTAGGCTCGTATATCCGTCGACCATCGGAAGGTCGATGTGCCACGTCAATCGTCCGGTCTCAACCCAATGCTGGGCGTATCGAAACGTAATAAATGCGTCGTCGACGATCCCGCGATGGTTTGCCGCAAGTATGGCGAACAGGGGGAGCGCCAGAGCCGTGACAATAGGGAAAATAGAGGCTGTTCTCTGCCGCCTGACACCCGGCCGCGCCGACCGCCCCGGTCTGGTCACAGGTTCGTGCGTTTGTGCGCCAAGAAACCGCGAGAGTCGCGGCTCACCTGTCGGCGCAACTTACTGCGAGCGACTGGATTCACGGGTTCGCGCGTGGCGCGTTCGACGATAAGCATGTACTTCACGACGTCGAGAGAAATCGGGCGGTCGAGGAACCGTCGGCCTGCGTCGACTGCGGCGAGATGCTTCGCCGAATCCGCGATGTACTACTCCGACGGCGGACTGGAGAGAGAAGATGCGGCGGCTTGTCCAGCGCTGATGCGCGTCAGAACCCCTTCACATACGGCAGCCGCCCCGCCGTCGCCTCGATCGCCGCGCCAGCTTCCAACAACACGCTGGTGCTATCCCAAGTCCCGTTCACGAGCTGGTTTCGCGGTCCGTCGGGCATGGAAGCTTTGATCGCGCGATCGCCGAGCCGAACCTCCTGCTTTTCCACGTCCACCGTGATCGAAGCCTGAGGCGAGCGCCCGATCTCACGCTGCAGCCACTCGATATCCTGCTGCGACGCGCGAAGGCAGGGCATCCCGAGCATCACGCAGTTGCCCGCAAAGATCTCGCCGAACGAGCCGCCGACGATCGCGCGGATGCCCCAGCGCATCAGCGCCTGTGGCGCGTGCTCCCGCGACGATCCGCAGCCGAAATTCTGGCCGACGACCAGCACGGACGCGCCGCGGTAAGCAGGTGAGTTGAACGGATGCTCGGGATTCTGCTTGCGAGCGTCCTCGAACGCGTGCTCGCCGAGCCCCTCGAAGACCACCGCCTTCAAATACCGCGCCGGGATGATGCGATCGGTGTCGATATCGTTGCCGGTGACGGGGATGCCGCGCCCGGTGATCTGGCGACGCTTGAAGTCAGTCGTCATCGAAGGATCTCCCTCACGTCGGCGACCTCGCCCGCAATAGCGGCGGCCGCCACCATCGCCGGGCTCATCAACAGCGTGCGCCCGGTCGGGCTGCCCTGGCGGCCGATGAAATTACGGTTGCTGGAGGACGCGCTCATCTCGCGGCCGCGCAGCTTGTCGTCGTTCATGCCGAGGCACATGGAGCAGCCGGCCTTGCGCCACTGAAAGCCGGCGGCCTGGAAGATCTCGTGGAGACCTTCGGTTTCCGCGGCCTTGGCGACCTGCTGCGAGCCGGGGACGATCAGAGCGCGCACGTGCTTGGCGACCTTGCCCTTCCTGGCGATCTCGGCGGCGATGCGGAGATCCGAGAGACGGCCGTTGGTGCACGAGCCGACGAACGCGACGTCGATCTTGGCGCCCTTGATCGGCTGGCCGGCCTGGAAGCCCATGTGAGCGAGAGCCTCCCTGAACGTCGGCCGCTCGGCCTCGGGCTGCGCCTCCGGCGAGGGAATGCTCTGCGACACGCCGACCGACATCTCCGGATTGATGCCCCACGTCACGACGGGCTCGATGCGCGCGCCGTCGATGCGCTTGACGTCGTCGAATGACGCGCCCGGCTCCGTCGCCACGCCGCCGAGCCACCACCTGGTCGCCCGCTCGAAGGCGTCGCCCGACGGCGCGTACGGCTTGCCGCGCAGGTAGTCGATCGTCGTCTGGTCGGGATTGACGTAGCCGCAGCGCGCGCCGCCCTCGATCGACATGTTGCAGACGGTGAGGCGTTCTTCCATCGTCATGCGCTCGATCACCGGCCCCGCGTATTCATACGCGTAACCAACCCCACCCTTGACGCCGAGCTGGTTGATGATCCAAAGGATCACGTCCTTGGCGTAGACGCCGCGAGCCAGCGAGCCTTCGACGCGCACTTGGCGCAGCTTCGGCTTGGCCATGGCCAGGCACTGCGTGGCGAGGACGTCGCGGACCTGCGTGGTACCGATG
Organism: Candidatus Methylomirabilota bacterium; assembly: GCA_036265915.1. Classification (GTDB taxonomy): domain Bacteria; phylum Methylomirabilota; class Methylomirabilia; order Rokubacteriales; family CSP1-6; genus AR12. The sequence continues at coordinate 4,554 of DATAOC010000062.1, forward strand.
CCGAAGGCGATGGCGCCGACGGCGCCGTGCGTGCTGGTGTGGCTGTCGCCGCACGCGATGGTCATGCCGGGCTGGGTGAGGCCGAGCTCGGGGCCGATGACGTGCACGATGCCCTGCTTGCCCGTCGACATGTCGAAGAGCTGCAGGTTGAAGTCCTTCATGTTGCGGTACATGTGCTGCGCCATCTCCTCCGCCTCGGGATCGGCGTAGGGACGGCTCTGGTCGGCGGTCGGGATGATGTGGTCGAGCGTGCCGAACGTGCGCTCGGGCATCCGGACCTTGAGCTTCAGCTCCTTCAGCATCTGGAAGGCCTGCGGCGTCGTGACCTCGTGGATCAGATGCAGGCCGATCAGGAGCTGGGTCTGGCCGGACGGGAGTGTGCGGACCGTGTGCGCTTCCCACACCTTGTCGAGCAGCGTGCGTGCCATGCGGACTCCTCTTCCTTATATATACGTGCGCCGGCCGGACCCCGGCCGGCGCACGAGGAGCCATTGTACGCCGGATCAGGTCGTGATCTGACGCGAGTCCCCCGGCTTCATGACATGAGCCGTCACGCCGGGCGCGATCTCCTTCAGGGCACGCTGGAACTGATCGCCGGCCCCCGTGCCGAGCACGAGGCCGTTGTGCGCATAGTGCACTGGAATCGCTTGCGACACGCCGAGCCACTGGCACGCCGTCGCTGCTTCCTCCGGTCCCATGGTGAACGGGCCATCGCCGACGCACACGATCCCGACGTTCGGCTGGTACCGCTCGCCGAGCGTCTTCATGTCGCCGAAGAGGTCGGTGTCGCCGCTGCAGTAGCAGCGCACGCCGCCGATGTCGACGATGAACCCGGCCGCCGGGTAGGCGGCCAGCGTCGAGTGAACCGCCGGCACCAGGCGGGCCGTCATCGCGCCGTGCTTCACGGTGCCGCCGAAGTTGATGGCCGCCCCGCCGTTGGCGACGACCTTCGCCGGGTCGACGCCGGCCTTCTTGTACTGTTCGACGAGGCCGCGGCGCATGAGGTCGCTCTGGCCGGCGGTCAGCACCGGCACTCCCGCGCTGCTGAGCGCTTGCAGCATCTCGAAGTAGTCGCCGATGTGATCGCCGTGATCGTGCGTCAGCAGCACCAGCACCGCCTCGGGCTTCTTGCTCTGGACGTACTGCACGAATCCATCGCGCGAGGCGTACTCCGGTGGCTTCTGCACGCCGAAGCGCTCCCATCCGGCGTTGTTCCACACCCACGCGTCCAGATAGGCGATCTGCTTGTAATCGGGCGTCGCCAGCTCCATGACGCCGCCGCCGAGCCATCGCACCGACATCTTGCCACCGCTCATGCGCGGATGGCTCGGGCTGCTCTGTCCGAGTCCCATCGCGCGACACCCGCTCAGCGCCAGCCCGCCGCCCACGGCCACCATGCCCCTGAGGACCTGGCGTCGGTCCATGTGGCGGTTGCCTGGCGCGCCGCCGCAGGAATCGCTATCCGATCGCCTCATGTCGTCACCTCACCGGAGAGTGAGCTCCGCGCCGAAGCGTATGACGCCGCCCGTGGTGACGCAAACGAGGCCGGCTAGCCGTTCACGATGACGGAGTAGACGCGCACCGGCTGGGATCGGCTCTTGAACTGCACGGGGCCGTGATCTTCCACGCGCAGGGGACTGGTGAGCGCGGCCCGCGTTCGCTCCTCGATGAGGATCGGCCGTCCGAGGATCTTCGTGTGCGCCTCGAGATGCGCCGCGAGATTCACCGTGTCGCCAACGCAGGTATAGGTCACGCGCCGCTCGGTGCCGGTGTAGCCGGCGATGACCTGCCCGGAGGCGATGCCGACGCCGATCCGGATCTCGGGCTTGCCCTGCGCCGCCTGCTCGCGCGCGAAGCCGGCCACGAGCTCGAGCATGTCGAGCCCGGCCTGCACGGCGCGCTCGGCATGGTCGGCATGCGGGAGAGGGGCCCCGAAGATCGCCATCAGTCCGTCGCCCAGCATCTGGTTGACGATGCCGCCGTGGCCGCCGATCGCGTCGAACATGAGGGTGTAGTAGCTGTTCAGCAGGTCGATCGTCTCCTCGGGGCCGCGCGACTCCACGAGGCTGGTGAACGAGCGGATGTCCGAGAACATCACGGTGGCGTCGACGTACTTGCCACCGAGTGACAGGCCCGTGGTCAGCAGCTCCTCCGCCACCTCCGCCGTCGCGAACTTGCGGAACAGCTCACGCTGCTGATCGCGCAGGCGCTTCTTCTCGAGGCTGGCCGCGACGCGAGCTCGGAGGAGGACGGCGTTCACGGGCTTGAACAGATAATCCTCGGCGCCCATCTCGATGCACCGCGCGACGCTGTCGACCTCGTCCACCGACGACATCATGACGACGGGGATGTCGCGCAGCTTTGGATCCGCCCGGAGGGCCTCGAGCGTCTGGTAGCCGTTCATCTCCGGCATCTCGATGTCGAGCAGCACGAGGTCGGTGCCCGGGCTCCCCAGCGCGTTGAGGGCCTGCCGGCCGTTCTCAGCGAAGGCCACGCGGTGGCCGAGCTGCTCGAGCGTCCGTGCGACGAGCAGGCGATTCACGCGGTTGTCGTCGACGACGAGGACGTTGCCTTTCTCGCCGTTACGCTCAGTGCCCACGCTCCACCTCGCTGAGCGCGCGCGCCACGCGCTCGCATTCGGCGGCCACGCGGTCCAGCCGGGCGCGGGCGCCCTCGAAGCTCCCCGACTTCGCGAGCGTCTCGAGATCCCGCGCCATGCCGGACAGCATCATGGCGCCGACGCTCGCGGCATTCGACTTGAGCGAATGCGCCGCGCGGCGCAGGGCGTCGATGTCCTTGTCGCCGATCGCGCGGCGCATCGTGCCGACCAGCTCTTGCGTGTCCTCCACGAACGTCGACAGCAGCTCGTCGAGGAAGCCGGCGCCCATGGCGGTGCGCAGGCGCTCGAACGCATCGAGGTCCAGCACGTCGGTCGCTGGCGACGCCGCGCCGTCGCCCCTGGGCGCGCGAATCGCCGGCGCGCTGCGCTGCAGCGCGGCCACGAGCTCATCGACCCGGATCGGCTTGCTGACGTAATCGTCCATGCCGGCTGCCAGGCAGAGCTCGCGGTCGCCCTGCATGGCGTTGGCGGTCATTGCGACGATGCGTGGGCGCGCCTCGTCCGGCCAGCGCCGGCTGATCTCCCGCGACGCTTCGAACCCGTCCATCTCGGGCATCTGGACGTCCATCAGCACGACATCGTACGGCTGTCGCTCGATGGCGGCGACGGCTTCGAGGCCGTTGGCGGCGACGTCGGCGCGATATCCCAGCTGCTCGAGCAGGCGAAGCGCGAGCTTCTGGTTCACGATGTTGTCCTCGGCGACGAGGATGCGCAGAGGATGGCGAACGGCCATCTCGGGATCCAGCTCGACCGGCGCCGGGGCCCGCCGGTCCACGCGCGTCGGCTGACCCGCGAGCGCGGCCACCACCGCGTCGAAGACCTGGGAGGGCTTGATCGGCTTCGTGAGATGCGCGGCGAACCGGACGCTGTCGGCGCCGACCTCGCGGCGGCCGAGCGAGGTGAACAGCAGCAGGGGCATCGTGGCCGCGCGCGGATGCTCGCGGATCGCCCGGGCCAGCGCGACACCGTCGAGCTCGGGCATGTGCATGTCGAGGATCGCCAGATCGAACGATTGGCCCGCCTCCACCCACGCGAGCGCCTCGCGCGGCGAGCCGGTCATGTGCACCGTCATGCCCCACGACCGGAGGTACGCGTCGAGGATCCGCCGGTTCGTCTCGTTGTCGTCGACGGCGAGAACAGTCCTGCCCTCCAGGGAGGGCTGCGCGCCACGCAGCTCGCGGCGCGGCAGCACGGCGCCTTCCGCGGACGCGGCCCGCAGCGTGAACCGGAACTCAGAGCCGTGGCCCACCCGGCTGTCGACGGTGATCGTGCCGCCCATGAGCTCGGTCAGCCGCTTGCTGATCGCCAGTCCCAGACCCGTGCCGCCGTATCGCCTCGCCGTGGACACATCGACCTGGCTGAACGACTCGAACAGGCGACCCAGACGATCGGGCGGGATGCCGATGCCGGTGTCGCGCACCGAGAACGTCAGCTCGTACGTCCCGTGCGTCTCGAGGGGCCTCGCGCTGACGGTCAGCACGATCTCACCCTGCTCGGTGAACTTCACGGCGTTGCTGAGCAGATTGAGCAAGATCTGGCGCAGCCGGGCCACGTCGCCGACGATGGCGGCCGGCGTCGTGTCTGCGATCTGATAGGCCAGGTCGAGCCCCTTCTCGGCCGCGCGCGCCGAGACGAGATCCAGCGCGGCCTCCACGCCCTCGCGGAGATCGAAGGGCTGCGCCTCCAGCTCCATCCGCCCCGCCTCGATCTTGCTGAAGTCGAGCACGTCATTGATGACAGTGAGCAGGGCGTCACCGCTGGACCGCACGATCTCGGCGTACTCCCGCTGCTCCTCGGTCAGATCGGTGTTGAGCAGGAGGCTGCTCATGCCGATGACCGCGTTCATCGGCGTCCGGATCTCGTGACTCATGGTGGCCAGGAACGCGCTCTTGGCCTCGTTGGCGACCTCGGCGTCGCGGCGGGCGGACCCGAGATCGCGGAACAGCCGGGCATTCTGGATCGCCAGCGCCGACTGGCTGGCGAACGTCCGGAGCAGGCCGACGACCTCGGCCGAGAACTCGCCGCGAGTCTTCTTGGTGACGGTGAGGCCACCGATGAGATGCCCCTCGCGCAGCAGCGGAATGCCCATGAGCGCGCGGGTTCCCGCCCGCAACAGCACGTCGCGCAGTGGGCCCTGATAGGCGCCGGGCGCGGCGATATCCGCGATCTGAACCGGCTCGCGGGTGACCGCCATGCGGCCCGCGACCCCTTCGCCGCGTCGGATCGGCGATCGCCGCGCCACGGCCACGACCTCCTCCGCGAGCTTGTCGCTTGTGAGCAGGTGGAACTCCTCCGCCTGCTCGTCGTACTCGTAGATGCTGCATGAGTCCGTGCCGGCGAGCTGATTCGCGCGGGAGACGATCGTGCTGAGCACCGTCTCGAGATCGAGTGTCGAGTTCAGCGCCTGGCTGACGTCGCCCAGCGCCTTCAGCTCCTCCACCGAGCGCGTGAGCTGGACCGTGCGCGCGTGAAGCTCGGACAGCAACCGCGCGTTCTCGACGGCGATCACCGCCTGATCGGCGAAGGTCTGCAGCAACGCGATCTCGGCGGGCGTGAATCCGCCCGGCTCGCCGCGGGTCACCCCGATGACGCCGAGCGCCTCATGGTCGCGCAGCATCGGGACGGCCACGACGGAGCGGAAGCCGCGCTGCCGGGCTTCGGTGCGGAACAGCTCGCCCCATGACGTATCGGTGTCCACGTCGACGATGTGCTGCAGCCGCCTGGTGAGAATGGCCCGGCCCGGCGGATAGTCGTGCGTCGGGCTGATGCGCTGACGTTCCGCGATGTGCGACTCGCTGCTACCTGGCAGGCCGCCGCGTGCGGACGCCGATCCGATCAGCCCGTGCTCGTAGCGAAACACCGCGGCCGACCACGCGCCGAGGAGTCGCAAGGCGCTCTCCGCGATCACGTCGAACACGGGCTGGACATCGGTCTGCGCCTGGCTGATTGCCCGGAGGATCTCGGCGGTCGCCGTCTGGCGATCGAGCGCTTCGGTGATTTCCGCGTTCGCCTGGGCCAGCTCACGCGTGCGTTCCTCCACCTTGCGCTCGAGGGTGGCGTGCGAGGCCTCCAGCTGCGCCGCCGTCCGGTTCAGCTCGTCTCCCAGCGCCTCCAGCTCGTCACCGGTCCGGAGCTCGATGCGATGACCGAGATTGCCGGCTCCGATGAGCGCCGCGCCTTCCTGCAGCTTCCGGATCGGCGCGACCATCCGGCGCGCGAGGAAGATGCTGGCCAGGACCGACAGCGCCAGGCCGAGCACGAAGATGACGACGCTCCGGATGATCGGCGCCCGGAGCGGCGCGTAGGCATCGGCGGCGGGCCGCTCGACGAACACCAGCCAGCCGAGCGGCGCGATCGCCGCGTGCGCCGCCAGCACCCGTCCGCCGCCGAGCCCCTCGGCCACCACGGCCTGCGTGGCGTCGCCCGACGAAGCCGGCCGGTCGGCGCGCGCCGATTGCACCTGGACGAGGCCCGACAGGTCGCGATGGGCGCGGAGCACGCGACTATCCGGATGCGCGACGAGCTGGTTCCTGGTGTCGACGACATACGCGACGCCGGCCTCGCCGACGTCGATCTGCGACACGATCTTCACCACGGGCGCAAGGCTCACCTCGGCCGTCGTGACCTCGACCGCGTACTTTCCCGCCGGGACCGCCAGCGTGACATATGGCTCGGACTCGTTCTTGAGATAGACGGGACTCCAGTACGTCTTCCCGGTCCGGGCCTGGACGAAGCTGGGCGCCGACGAGAGATCGCGCTGGCTGCCGACGACGTCCGGCTCCAGCCGGGAGACCCGAAGCTGCTCCTTGCCGGCCAGATCCAGATGCGAGAGAGCGGCGATGACCGGCACGTTGCGCAGCACGCGGAGGAAGTCGAGCTGCCGCTGCTCCGCCAGCGCGGCTCCCAGTCCCTGCCGGAATCCCACCTTCGCGGGCCCCGTCTGGCTCGCGTCGGGATCGTCCGACGCGGTCCGCGTCGTCTCGCGCACCTGCATCGCGACCTCGCCGAGGAATTGCTCGATCCGGCTGGCCGCGGCCACGGCCTTGGCGCGCTGGACGCGGACGATCGCGACCTGCGTCTCGCGGTAGGCGAAATAGAGCTCGACCAGGCTCGAGACCATCAACACGCCGCCGACGAGAAGCAGCAGCACCACGACGTACTTGCGAAACAGCCGACCCTGCGACGCGTTGGTCTTCATCGACGGAAGGCGTCGGCGCGGAGCAGGATCTTTCGCGGCACCGTCAGGCCCAGCAGCTCCGCGGTCTTCAAGTTCACCGCGAGGTCGATCTTCTCGGCGCCCTCGATCGGCACGTCTTGAGGCCGGGCACCCCGTAAGATCTTCGCGACGAGCGCGGCCGCCTGGACACCCTGTGCGTAGTAGTCGGGCCCGTACGACATGAGGCCGCCGTAGCCGACCCACAGCGCGGTGCCGAAGACGGCCGGGATGCGCAGCGCCAGCGATCGCTCGATGATGGCGATGGCGAGGTCGGGATTGGAGCCGTCCGGGGCCAGCACCACGTCGCCGCGCCGCACCTCGCGGAGGGCCGCTCGCAGCGCGTCGGCGTCGAGCACAGCTTTCGGCACCACGTCGAGCTTCATGCCGCGCGCGACGTCGAGCGCCTTGTGGATGAGCGGCGTCGTGCTCAGGTCGTTCCCGTAGTAGACGATCCACACGCGGCGTGCGCCAGGCGCCAGGGTGGTGAGGACTTCTAGGCGCTTGGCGACCAGCTCCGTCTGCAGGCTCGACACCCCGGTCACGTTCGCGTCCGGGCGAGCCAGCGTGCTGACGATGCCGGCACCGATCGGATCGCCGACCAGCGTGAACACGATCGGAATCGCGTTCGTCGCCTGCTTCGCGGCCTGCGTCGCGGCTTCCTGGCTCGTGAAGATGACGTCGACACCGCTCTTCACGAGCGCTTCGGCCGCGGCCGGCATCGCCGCCAGCTTGCCTTCGGTGAACCGGATGTCGAAGACGACGTCACGGCCCTCTTCGAGGCCGAGGTCCTTCAAGCCGGCCTTGAGCCCTTCCACGGTCGGATGGCTCGCGGCCCACGCCGCGTTCAGCACCCCGATGCGTGACGGCCGTCGGGCGTGCTGCGCGTCGATCCGCAAAGGGCCACCGCACAGCACGATCGCCGCGGCGAGCCACAGCAGATATCGCGCACGCCGACGGGTCGGTATCGACTCCGTCACGAAGCCACGAGCAGGTGGTAGGCGCTCTCGGCGACGCGATCCCAGCCGCCCACCAGCGCCTGAAACTTCGTGAACGAGGCGTGAACCTTGCGGGACATCGGCGTCTTCTCGGACTCCTGCTGCACCACGTCGGCCGCGAGCTTCTTGAGCTCGCGCAGCACCGGCACCGGAAGCGGCAGCAGGTCGACCTTCCCCTTGAACTCCGCCTTCAGCCGCGCCAGCGCGAGCGCTTGCTTCGTCGTGTACTCGGTGCCGGCGTACACCTGCGTGGCGGCCGTGCCATGGTCGAGCGTGCGCCGGAGATCGACCGGGAGCGCCTCGTACGCCTTCTTGTTGAAGCCGAAGTAGAGCGTGGTGCCCGGCTCGTGCCAGCCCGGGTAGTAGTAGTAGCGCGCGGTCTTGTGCAGGCCGAGCTTCATGTCGTCGTGCGGCCCGATCCATTCGGAGGCGTCGATGACGCCGCGCTCGAGGGCGGCGTAGATCTCGCTGCCAGGCGTCAGCACGGCGGCACCGCCCGCGCGGGTCACCACCTTGCCGCCGAGCCCCGGGATGCGCATCTTCAGGCCGTTGAAGTCGCCGATGGTGTTGATCTTCTTCCGGAACCATCCCGCCATCTGCGGCGCGTTCGGCATCGCCGGTCGCGGCACCAGGTTGAAGGGCGCGTACGCCTCGTCGGCCAGGGTGTGTCCGTCGCCGTGGTAGTACCAGGCGGCCATGCTCTCGTGGTTCATCCCGAACGGGATCGTCGTGAACCACTCCAGGGCGGGCTCCTTGTCGGCCCAGTACTGTCCGGAGCCCATGAACGCCTCGATCGTCCCCTGCGACGTGGCGTCGAAGCAGGCGAACAGCGGCATGATCTGCCCGCCCGGGACGACCTCGATGCGGAAGCGTCCTCCGGTCATCGCGCCGACGACGGAGGCCAGGCGCTCGGCCGCCCCCTGCAGCATGTCCATACCCGACGTCCACGTCGTCGACATGCGCCACTGCACCTTCGGCTGCGCGATGACGCTGGGCGCATGCGCGGCCGCGACCGCCGCGGCGCCGGCGGCGACAGTCGCCCTGGTGAGGAATCGGCGTCGATCCGTGATCACGGCGCCACGAATTGGTGGTACGCGCCGTCCGCGACGTGGTCCCAGGGGCCGACGGTAGCCTGAAACTTCGTGTACGAGGCGTGGACCTTCCGCGTCATTGGTGTCTTCTCGGACTGGGTCTTGATCACGTCGGTCGCGATCTTCCGGAGGTCGCGCAGCACCGCCGGCGGAAACTGCAGCAGCTCGACCTTGCCCTTGAATTCCGTCTTGAGACGCGCGATGGCGACGGCGTTCCTGGTGTGGAAATCCGTGAGGCCGTACATCTGCACCGCGGCGGCGGCATGATCGAGCAGCTGCCGGAACTCCGGCGAGAGTGCCTCGTACGCTTTCTTGTTGAAGGTGAACTCGCTCATCGTCCCCGGCTCGTGCCAGCCGGGATAGTAGTAGTAGCGCGCGGTGTTGTGCAGTCCCAGCTGCATGTCGTCGTGCGGGCCCACCCACTCCGCGGTATCGATCACGCCGCGCTCGAGCGCGGCGTAGATATCGGAGGCCGGCGTGAGCACCGCCGTCCCGCCCGCTTTGGCGATGACGTTCCGGGCCAGGCTGTTGCCGACACGCATCTTGAGCCCTTTGAAGTCCGCAATCGTGTTGATCTTCTTGCGGAACCATCCGCCCATCTGTGGCGCGAATGCGGGCCCGGGACGCGGTACGAGATTGAACGGCGCGTAGGTCTCTTCCCACAGCTTGAGGCCCTCGCCCTGGTAGAACCACGCCATCATTCCGTCGGGATTCATTCCGAACGGGATGGTCGCGAACCACTCGATCGCGGGTTCCTTCTCCGACCAGTACGTCGCGGTGCCCATGAACGCCTCGATGGTGCCGCGCGACGCCGCGTCGAAGCAGTCGAGGGGCTGCATGATCTGGCCACCGGGAAAGACCTCGATCTGGAACCGCCCGGCGCTCATCTCGTCGACGAGCTTTGCGAGAAGCTGGGCCGAGCGCTGGAGCTGATCGAGCGCCGCGGTCCACGTGGTCGACATACGCCATCGAATCTTGGGCTGCGCGGTGACGCGGGTCGGCGCAAGCGCCATCGCGCCGCCGGCCGCCGTCGCGGCAAGGAAGCGGCGCCGCGTCGCGCTCATGAGCTCAGGCCTCCTATCGGGTACCGCATCGTCGGCGATTGCGCACGATTGCGCAACCCCCATGTCGCGGCCGCCGATACGCGTCTGCGGCCGCGCCCGGCGCGGATATTCGGGTAGGATTTGCCGATGGCAGCTCGCGGAAAGTGGCTTGACCGGGCCGCTCTTTCGACGGATTCTGCGGCGCATCGAGCGCGGGCGCCACGACCTCGAGGGAAGCGGCAGGATGCGCCTGGCGGCGGAAGTGCGAGCCGTGTCGGCGATGCGCATTGAGAAGAACTCGGCGCGGATGAAGACAGGTCCGAATCCCATGTCCCGGATGAAGCGTCGCGAGTTCATCACGCTGCTCTGCAGCGTTGCCGCGGCATCGCCGCTCACGGCGCGCGCGCAGCAATCGGCGGCGCCGCATCGGATTGCGATTTTCCATCCCGCGATCCCGACCACGCTCCTGACCGAGACGGGTGGCGGAAGCGCATGGCGCGCGTTTTTCGCCGAGCTGCGCCACCTGGGTTACGTAGAAGGAAAGAATCTGATCGTCGAACGCTATTCCGCGGAAGGGCATCACGAGCGTTATCCCGAGCTGGTCCGCAAGATCGTGGCCAGCAATCCGGAGCTGATCGTCACGGGCACGAACCCGGTCGTGGTCGCCTTCAGGGCCGCAACCACTGCCATACCGATCGTCGCGTTCATGTTCGATCCGCTGAAGGCGGGGCTCGTCACCAGCCTGGCGCGGCCGGGCGGCAACCTCACCGGCATTACGCTCGATGCCGGTGTCGAGATCTGGGGCAAGCGCCTGCAGCTGCTGAAACAGGCGATCCCCTCGACGACGAAGGTCGCGTTTCTTGGTATGCGCGAGGGGTGGGAAGGCTCTTCCGAGCAGATCTTGCGTGACGCCGGCGCTCAGCTGGGAATTTCCCTGGTATTCATGCTCCCCGAGAGAGGGACTCGCTCGGACATCGAGGGCATGTTCGCAGCGATGAAGCAGCAGCGCCTGCACGCCGTGCTGGTCAGCGGGGAAGGAGACCTCTACGCAAACCGTCAGCTCATCGCCGAGCTTGCGCAGAAGCATCGGTTGCCCGCGATGTGTCCGTACCGCGACTACGTCGAAGCCGGTGGGCTGATGGCGTATGCCGTCGACCTCGCGGAGCTACTCAAGCGCATGGCCGTTCAAGTCCACCGCATCGTCACGGGAGCCAAACCGGGTGACGTCCCGATTTATCAGCCGACGAAGTTCGACCTGATGCTGAACCTCAGGACGGCAAAAGCGCTCGACCTCACCCTTGCGCCCGCGCTGCGTGCCGTCGCTACCGAGATCATCCAGTGAGTCTCTCGCGCGCACGGACATCGCAAATACCGATCTAGGGGACGATCTCCCGGCCGCTTGCAGTAGCGTCAGGCGGCGCCCACCGCTCAGCGGTTGATCTTGATGTCGTAGCCGGTTTTGACGCTGCCGATCGCCGACGACGCGAACGACTGCGGCACGAAGCCGATGTCCGCGAGGTACTGCAGCACGGACGCCACGCCGTCCACGATGCCCTGACCCTGCGCAGGTGAGAGCGCACGTGTGACGACGAGTGTGCCGACGTCCTCGGCGAAGCGCTCGATGGCCCCGCCGAACGCATTGAGGTCCCAGACGCGCATCGACTCGCGCACCTTCTGCACGGCCTGGACGAGCTGGGCCGTCTGCTCGGGCGTGAGCTGAACCCGCTCGAAGACGATGTCCACCCGATCGATCAATTCCTCGACGGCCGCGCGTGCCAGCTGCGGCCGTCGGTCGGCGGCCACGGCGACGCCGGGACCGGGTAGGAGCGCTGCGGCGACGAGAGCGATGACGACGGTCGACAGTGCTGGTTTCATGCGCCGACCGTAGAGCGCGCGGACGGCGGTCGTCAATCGGTGAAACGGTTTTCAGCCTGCCGCGTGAAAGAGCTTCACGGCCGGGCTCACCGGGCTCGCCCGGCTCGCCGGCGCACGGTGCCGCCCTTGCCTGCGGGCCGTGTCCGCCTTCGCCGCGCGCCGGCGCGCTCGGGACGCGCGAGCGCGACGCGGATCGTCGCCGGGGCCACGCGCGCATCGCAGTGGGGGCAGTAGTGCGCCAGCTCGAGACGGTGTCCGCACTCGGCGTGCGTCGGTCCCCCGCGTCCAGGCACGAACGGACGCCCCCACGTCGCGAGCGCGCCGACGATCAGACCGAGCTCACGGCCGCGCTCGCTGAGCGCGTAGGTGGCGCGCGGCGGTCGCTCGGAATAGACGTGGCGCGTGAGGAGACCTTGCTCCTCCATCACGCGGAGACGGTCGGAGAGCAGCTTCGGGGGGATGCCGCTGAGCTGCTCGCGCAGATCCTGGAAGCGCTGCGGGCCTTGCAGCAAGTCGCGGACGATCAGGAGCGTCCATCGCTCGCCGACCACGTCGAGTGCGCGCGCCACCGGACACACCTGCCCGTATCCCTTCGCCATGCCGCCATTATAGCGAGTTCAGAAAATTAACTCTTGACAGCTCCGGACGCCGGCCGTACACGTGATGTAAGTTCATTTTATGTACTTACACACACGACCCCTCGCGTCGTGAGATCGAAAGGGAGGCGTCGATGAGCTCCATGAGCTGGATCGTGATGCTCGCTCTCGTGCTCGGTGTCGGTATGGCGTCGGCGCGAGCGGTCGGCGCACCGCCGATCGCGCGGGACGTCGAGATCGAGGCGCTCCAGGAAGCCGTGCGCTGGCCGAACGCGACCGTCCAGACGGTCATGGCGCTCGCCGGTCGCCTCATGGCGGCCCGGCGCGACGCGGAGGGCCAGGCGTACTTCCATGAGCGCGCCTCCGCCGAGCCCAAGCGCGGGCTGTTCCTCGCGCTCGAGGGGCTGTTCCAGGCACGCCGCGCCGGCGAGGTCTCGCTGTTCCGCCGGGTCGCGTGGGTCAACGACGCGGTCACGAAGCTGGACGGCGCCGTGACGCTCGATCCGGGACTGTCGCGATACCTTCGCGGCGTCGTGCTCGCGGGCCTGCCGGCCCGGTTCGGCAAGGCGCAGATGGCGATCGACGACCTGCGCTGGGTGCTCGACAACAAGGAGCGCTTCCCCGTCGGACTGCGACGCGGCGCCTACGCAGGGCTCGCGAGCGCCTCCACGACCCTCGGGCGCGATGGCGACGCCCGAGACGCGCTGGCCCGCGCCGGCCTTTCACACGTCGATCCGACGCAGCCCGTCCTCACCCTGGACGGCTCCGTCACGGCGCGCGACGGCTTCCGCTTCCGCCCGCCGCGCATGCTCGAGCCCGCGGCGGGCGTCCACGTGGCGCAGGGCTTCGACTTCGCAGACATCGCGTTCGTCTCGACGGCGGACGGGATCGTCGCCATCGATGCCGGCACCACCGAGGACAACGCGCGCGCCGCGCTCGCGGCCCTGCGGCGCACGACGAGCGCGCCGATCACGCACGTGATCCTCACGCACGCGCACTGGGACCACATCGGTGGTGTCCGCGCGCTCGCGGGACCGGGCACGCGGGTGATCGCCCAGGCCGCCTTCGCCGACGAGCTGCGGCTGGTGAACGCGACCGGTGTGCCGTTCCGCTTCTTCTTCGGCACCGCCGGCAGTCGACGCGCCTACGACGTCGCGCCCGATGAGCTGGTACGTCAGCCGGAGACGCTGAGCATCGGCGGCACGAAGTTCGGCCTCTATCCCGTCCGCGGTGGAGAGACCACGGATGCCCTGCTCGTGCATGTGCCGGATCGAGGAGTGCTCTTCGTCGGTGACGTGTTCATGCCGTATCTGGGAGCGCCGTTCGTCGCGGAAGGGTCGGCGGACGGGCTGTTCGAGGCGATCCGGGTCATCCGCTCGCTGGCGCCGCGCATGCTGCTGCACGGCCATCCTCCGTTGACCGAGCTCTTCACGATGGAGGCGCTTCCCGCCCTGGAGACGGCGCTCCGCGAGCTCCACGAGCGCACGCGCGCGGGCGTTGCCGAGGGCCGAACGGCGGTCGAGATCCTGCACCAGAACATCCTGCCGGTCGCGCTCCGCGACGCGCCGGCCGCGGTCATGCCCTATCTCGTGATGCGCGGCAATTTCGTGAGCCGCGTCTATCACCAGTCGACCGGCTACTGGAAGTTCGACGGCGAGGGGCTCGAGGTCCTGGCGCCCGCCGAGTGGGCGGCCGCGCTCGATCTCCTCGGCGGCGGCAGCGCGGACGCATTCGCCCGCAGCGCGCAGACACTGCTCGAGCGTGGCGACGACGCGCTGGCCCTCAAGCTCACGCAGCTTGCGCTGCTGCGCCATCCGGCCGACGCGGAGCTTGCCCAGCTCCGACGACGAGCGCTCGACAACCTTCGGGCGCGCAACCAGGCGATGAACCCCTTCAAGTTCATCATCTACTCGGAATGGGCCGGGGCGGAGGTGCCGCCGGTCGAATAGCCACCCGGCGTCGGTTACCATGTCGGCCATCGATGGACGTGCAACCCTCGCCGCGGCAACAGGAGCTGATCGCGCGGGCGCGCCGCCTGGCACTCGAGCGGTTCGCGCCGCGCGCCGCCGCGCACGACCGCGACGCCACGTTTCCGTTCGACGACTATGCCGACCTGCGGGCGGAGGGGTTCCTGGGACTGTGCGTCCCGACGCGGTACGGCGGGCTTGGCGCAAGCTACGAGACGTACTGCCTGGTGGCCGAGCAGCTCGCGCAGGGCAACGGATCGACCTCGCTCACGTTCAACATGCACTGCCTCACGATGCTGATGATGGGCGAGATCGCCGACGCCATGCCGATGACGACGGCCGCGCGCGAGCGGCACGAGAAGCTGCGAGCGGCGAAGTTCCGTGAGGTGCTGGAGCAGGGCGCGTTCTACGGCCAGCCGCACAGCGAGCCGGTGGAGCAAGGTGAGACGGACACGAAGCTCTCCATGGGCGGACGACGCTTCGGCACCACCGCGCGCAAGGTCGACGGCGGCTACGTGGTCACCGGGCGCAAGTTCTTCGTCTCGCTTGCGGGCGCGGCGCCCTACTTCGCGACCCCGGCCATCCGGATCGGTGACGAGCCGTGGATCGAGCGCACGCTCTATCTGCAGGTGCCGAAGGACGCGCCGGGCGTGACGTTTCCCGGCGACTGGGATCCGATGGGCATGCGCGGCACCGTCAGCCGCGACATGGTCTTGAAGGACGTCTTCGTGGCCGACGATGGTGAGGTCCTTCCGCCGGGCGCGTTCGGGGCCATCTACAACTCGTTTCCTCAGCTCTCGCCGATCACGTTCTGCGCGACGTTCCTGGGGCTGGCGCAGGCGGCGTACGACGGCGCCATCGCCTATCTCACCGGTGACATGGCCGGCTCACCGGGTCTGCACACCGACGCGATCGGCAAGGGCCCGACGGTCGCCGACATGCTGTTTGCGCTGGAGTCAGCGCGCGCCCTGTACTACCGGGCCATCTCGGAGGCGCGAGTGGATTCGCCGCCCGATGTCGTGCAGCGCGCGCGGGCGGCGTTCGTGACGGTCCAGCGTGCGGCGGTGATGGTCACCCAGGAGGCGATCCGCGTCTGCGGCGGTCGTGCGCTGCTCAAGCGCTACCCGCTGGAGCGCTACGCGCGCGACGCCCGGGCCGGCGCCCTGATGCGCCCGTGGACGCAGGACATCGCGACGCAGCAGGCGTGGGAGGCCGCGCTCCGTCTCACGCGCGCGTAGCGCCGGTCCGCTTCACGCCCGCTCGGGCAGCCAGCTGCCGTGGAAGCCAAACGGCACGCGCTGCGGCAGCGCGACGGTGGTCACCGGCTTGCCGGTGAAATCGTCGGCCCTCAGGATCACCAGATCGCTGCTGTCGCGTGCGGCGTCGTAGACGTAGGTCAGAAGCCAGCCGTCGTCCTCGGCGGCCGTCGGCGAGGCCGGCACGAAGACAGGCTCCGACGGCGCACGACCGGCGCCGAAGTCGTGGATCGTCGTGACGCCACGGTGCAGATCGTACTTCAGCAGCGACGTCTCGGCGCCGCGGTCGCCGCCCCGCTCGACCGCATAGCCATAGCGATGCGCCCGGCCCGTCAGACGCTCGTCGATGCGCGGGAACTCCGAGGCGCGATCGTCGAGCGCCTCCTCGCGCACGCGCCACGTGCCCAGCTCGACGCGCCACCGGTGCAGCGACGCCGTCCGCGACGGCGCCCCGGGACGCCACAGCTCGGGATAGCGCACGACGTCCATCACCACGGCCCCACCGTCCTCGTACGCGTTGAGCGGATGGAACACGTAGCATGGCGCGATCTCGACCCAGCGGACGTCCGCGTCGTGGCCGCCGCGCGGCATGATGCCGAGGCGCGCACCGTAGTCGTCGCTCCACCGGTACGGCATGGTGCCGGACATGGCGAGCTCGACGTCGAACACGATCGGGAGGTCCATGAACACCACGTGACGCTCGGTGATGGCGAAGTCGTGCATCATCGTGGGCCCGGGCACCTCGATGACCTCGCTCTGCACCAGCCGGCCGTCGGCGTCCGCCCGGTGGTAGGTGAGGTACGGCGCAAGCCACGAGTAGGCGAAGAAGTGCAGCTCACCGGTCGTGGGGCAGCGTTTCGGGTGCGCGGTCATTCCGGTGCTGAGGCGGCCGCCATAGTCGTAGCAGCCGATCGTGTCCAGCTCGCGCGTGACCTCGGTGGGAAACGATGTCTCGACCAGCGCCAGCACGCGGCCGGCGTGCTCGATGACGTGCGTGTTGGCGACGCCGGCCGTGAGATCGCCGATCACCGGCGCGCCCTCCAGCAACGTCCGCGTCCGCACGTAGCGGTTGCGGTACCAGAGGGCGCGCCCGTCGCGCAGGGCCACGCCGTGGAGCATGCCGTCGCCGAGAAACCAGTGGGGCGACGTACCGGTGTGCGGATTCGGTCCGTTGCGGACGTAGAGGCCCCGCAGCGCAGCCGGCACGTCGCCCTGCACGGAAAGATCCAGGGCCGTGATCTCCTGCTGCACGGGCGCGAAGTTGCCCTGGAGGTGAAACGGCGGCGCGGGCTGATCCATGGAGTCCTCCAAAACTCGACGGTGTTGCGGCGCTGGCCACGCGCGTGACGGTGACGGCGCTGCTACGGAGCGGAAATCCGGCGCCCTGCCTCGGCCCGCGGCGGCCGCTCGACGTGGGCGAAGTGGCTGAGCTGCAGCCAGGTCGGAAACGTACGGACGAGATCGCGCGGGCCTTCGAGCCGCAGGCCGCCCGAGCGCACCGCCTGCTCGAAGGTGACGGCGCCCGTCCAGACGCGCGCCATGGCCTCGGCGTCGGCGCTGATGACGAGATCGACGTCGAAGCCCGGATCCTTCAGACACACGTCGGCGCCGGCGCGGTCGAGGATGAGCCAGGAGGTGCGGAAGCCGCGGCAGCGCTCCGGGAATGCGCGGAAGTCGAAGCGCACGACGGTGCGGCACGGCGGCAGACGGTCGAGCGCGATGCGCCGGCGGACGTTCCACATGAGCAGGGTGAGGTCCAGATTCTGCGGATCGAACTGCGTGGTGCCCCAGCGCTGCCCCCACTCGCCCAGGCGCTCGAGCACGGCGCGGAACTCCTCCGCCGCGCGCGTGGGACGATACTCGCGGCCGCGGCCGCTCGGTAGCGGCTGGCTGTCGATGATGCCGGCGTCCTCGAGCTCGCGTAGCCGCTGGCCCAGCAGCGTCCGCGAGATCATCGGCACGCCTTGCCGGATGTCGTTGAAGCGCCGCGCGCCGGCCAGCAGCTCGCGCAGGATGAGCGGCGTCCAGCGCTCGGCAAACGTCTCGCACGCGACCGCGATCGGGCAGAACTGACCGTAACCCTTCATGGTGACCGTCAAGGTATGCGCCGGCGGTACCGCGAGCAAGTCCATTTTTTGGTCTTGGCACGGCGCCGCGTCCTTGGCATCGTGGGGCGGCAGACGGAGCCAGGGAGGCGCACATGGCGATGTCGACCACGATCGGTGATCAGAAACGCTGCGACTGGACGGCCGTGGCCCGCGAGCTCGGACCGCGGTTCGCGGCCCGCGCCGCCGCGCACGACGCGGCCGACGCGTTCGTCGCCGACAACTATCGCGAGCTGCGGGAGCGCCGCGTGCTCTCGGCCGGGGTGCCGGCGGAGCTGGGCGGTGGCGGGGCCTCGCACGCCGAGCTGTGTGCGCTGCTCGGCACCGTCGCGCACGCCTGCGGCTCGACGGCGCTGGCGCTCGCGATGCACACGCACCAGGTGGCCATCGCCGCCTGGCGCTGGCGTCACGACGGCGCGCCGATGGAGCCGCTGCTGCGGCGGGTTGCCGCCGAGCAGATCGTGATCGTCACCAGCGGGGGCTCGGACTGGCTGGCCGGCTCGGGCCGCGCCGAGAAGGTGGACGGCGGCTACCGGGTGACGGCGCGGAAGGTCTTCACGAGCGGGTCGCCGGTCGGCGATCTCTTCCTCACGATGGCCATCTACGACGACCCCGAGACCGGCTCCACCGTGCTCCACTTCGGCATCCCGCTCGACGCGCCGGGCGTCACCGTTCGGGACAACTGGCGCACGCTCGGCATGCGCGCCACCGGCTCCAACGACGTCGAGCTGGACGCGGTCTTCGTGCCCGAGAGCGCCATCACGCTGCGGCGGCCGTCGGGACGCTGGAGTCCGGCCTGGCACGTCGTCGCCGCGCTGGCGCTGCCGCTGATCTACTCGGTCTACGTCGGTCTCGCCGAGGCGGCGCGCGCGGCGGCCGTCCGTCTCTGCACGACGCGGCGCCAGGACGCCGCGACGCAGGAGCTCGTGGGTCGCATGGACACCGAGCTCGCGGCCGCACGGATGGCGCTGCGCCACATGATCGACGTCGCGGCCTCGAACCACATGTCACTCGAGACGACGAACGAGGTGCTGATGGGGCGCACGCTCGCGGGCCGGGCCGCGATCCGGACGGTCGAGCTCGCGATGGAGGTCGCCGGCGGTGCGGCGTTCTTCCGCGAGGCCGGGCTCGAGCGGATCTTTCGCGACGTGCAGGGCGCGCGCTACCACGCCGTGCGCGAGCACCCGCAGAGCCTCTACGCGGGACGGCTCGCGCTTGGCGTGGACGTGAACTCGTGAGCCGCGGAGATCGGGGCGCTGGTGGCGCCGAAGCTGTCGCGGAAAGCAAGGCCGTGACGCGGTAATATCGGCCTCCCATGGCCGATGAGCTCCACGAGCTGTCCATCGCCGCGCTGTCCCGCCTCATCGCCGCGCGGCGGCTGTCGCCCGTGGAGCTCGTCGCCGCGTTGATCCAGCGCGTCGAGCAGTACGACGGCCAGACGCGCGCGTTCATCACGCCCACGTTCGAGCTGGCGCGCGCGCAGGCCCGTGCGGCAGAGGAGGACGTCGCCGCGGGGCGCTACCGCGGTCCGCTGCACGGCGTCCCGTTCGGTCTCAAGGACATCTACGACACGCGCGGCATCCTCACCTCCGGTCACTCGCGCGTCTTCATGGACCGGATCCCGCGAGAGGACGCGACGGCCACGCGCAAGCTGTACGAGGCGGGCGCCGTGCTGCTCGGCAAGCTCGCCACCCACGAGATGGCGCACGCAGGGCCGTCGTTCGACCTGCCGTGGCCGCCGGCGCGCAACCCGTGGGATCTGGAGCGATTCACCGGTGGCTCCTCGACCGGCTCGGGCGCCGCCGTGGCGGCCGGGATGGTACCCGTCGCACTCGGCTCGGACACGGGCGGCTCCATCCGCGGACCGGCCTCGCATTGTGGCGTGGTCGGACTGATGCCGACGTTCGGCCTCGTCAGCCGAAGCGGTGTTATCACCAACTCGTACACGTTCGACCACTGCGGGCCGCTCGCGCGGACGGTCGAGGACTGTGCGATCGTCCTCGACGCGCTCGCGGGCCACGACGCGGGCGACGCGGGCAGCGCGCGGCGGTCGACCGTCTCGTATCGCGACGCGATCGGCGGCGACCTGCGCGGGCT
>DATAOC010000063.1:0-14138 GCA_036265915.1 Candidatus Methylomirabilota bacterium
GAGCTGCCGGTACGCGTCGGTCGCGCGCTCGGGCGCCACGTCGAGCTGCACGCCGCCGGCCTCGCTCTTGTGCAGAAGCTCGACCGACACGAGCTTCAGGGCGAGCCGGGCGGCGCCGAGCGTGTGCGCGGCGTCCGCGGCCGCCGCGGGTGTCGAGACTACAGGCGCGGGCGGAACCTCGATTCCGTAGCAGGCGAGCAGTTCGCGAGCGTCCGGTTCGAGGAGGACACGACCGCGCGCGCGGGCGAGGATCGCGTCGACCCGAGCGCGGTCGGGCGCGGAGCGGCGGGCTGCGGTGCCGCGCGGCCGCGACGCCACGCGCCAGCAGGCGGCCAGCGCCTTCGCCGACGCCTCGAGCGAGCGGTACATCGGGACACCGGCACCGCGCAGGACGTCGAGCGCCGGCAGCCGCTCGCCCGCGTAGATCGTGTGCAGGACGAACGGCTTGCCGTGACGCCCCACGACGTCCGCGAGCTCGCGCGCGGCGGCGTGCTCCCGCAGGCCGAGCTCGGGCGTGGCGATGCGCACGTAACCGCCGAAGTGGCCGGCGAAGATGGCCGCGCCGACGGCGGGATCGGCCAGGCAGACGTCCACCACGCGCGGCACGACCTCCGGCTCTTCCTCGGCCTGGCCGGCGAAGTCGATCGGGTTCATCACGCCGCTGCGCGCGGGCAGGATCTCGTGCAGCGAGCGCTGCGTCGTCTCCGCCAGCGTGGGCACCGTCAGACCGCAGCGATCCGCGGTCTCGCACACGATCGTCGCGTGACCGCCACCGTCCGAGATCACGGCCACGACCGGCGAGCGGAGCGGCGGCAGCGAGGCCAGCGCGATGGCGGCGTCCCAGGCGTCCTCGCTCTCGGCCGCGCGGACGATGCCGCACTGGTGAAATGCCGCCTCGACGATGCGCCCCTCTCCGGCGAGGGCGCCGGTGTGGGACAGCGCCGCGCGCCGGCCGCTGTCGGTGTCGCCGGGCTTGAGCACGATGACCGGCTTCGGCGATGGATGCGAGCGCATGAGCTCGTACAGCGCGCGGCCCTCCAGCGGCCCGAAGCCCTCGAGGTAGGCGACGATGACCTTCGTCTCGGGATCGGCGAACAGATAGTCCAGGTACTCCGGAATGCGGACATCCGCCGCGTTGCCGACGGTGACGAGCTTGCTGAAGCCGAGGCCTTTCTCGCGCGCGAGCTGACCGAACGTCAGCGCCATGTTGCCGCTCTGCGAGATGAGCGCGATCGGCCCGCGCGGCACCTCCCAGCCCATCGCGTTGACGCGGCCCGCTCCGCTGAAGAGCCCCGCGCAGTTGGGACCGACCACGCGCGCGCCGCCGGCGCGCGCGACGGCCACGAAGCTCTGCTCCACGCGCTTGCCGGCGGCGCCCGTCTCGCCGAAGCCGGCCGTGATGACCACGATGCCGCGCACACCGGCGGCCACGCAGTCGGCCACCGCGCCGGGCACGAGATCGGGGCGCACCAGCACCACCGCCATCTCGACGGGGCCCGGCACCTCGCGCAGGGAGGGATAGGCCTTGCGCCCCAGGATCTCCGTCGCGGTGGGATGGATCGGGAAGAGCGGGCCGGTGAAGCCGCTCTCGACCATGCTGCGCCATCGGCGCCCGCCCGTCTTGTGCAGCACGGTGGAGGCGCCGATGACGGCGGCGCTGGTCGGATTGAACAGCGGGTCGAGCGGATGCCGCACTGCTTACCGGTTCTTGAACTGCGGCACGCGCTTCTCCGAGAACGCGCGTGGCCCCTCCCTGGCGTCCTCGGTCTCGTGGATGAGCGCGGTGACCGCGGCGTAGAAGCGGAGCATGTCCTCCGGGTGCTCGTGCAGTCCGCGCCACGCGAGCTCCTTGGTGACCCGGATGGCGAGCGGACCGTTTTCCGCGATCTTGCGCGCCATCTCCTCCGCGGTGCGCATCAGCGCCGCCGGCTCCACGAGCCGGCTCACCAGGCCGACCTCGTAGGCGCGCCGGGCGTCGATACGCTCGCCCGTGAGCAGCATCTCCATCGCCACCGACATGCCGACCGTCTGCGGCAGCCGCATGGCGCCGAAGCCGTGCAGGATGCTCCAGCGCACTTCCGGACAGCCAAATGACGCGCTGGTGGAGGCGATACGAATGTCACTGCCGAGCGCCAGCTCCAGCCCGCCAGCCAGACAGTAGCCGTTGACGGCCGCGATGACGGGCTTGACCGTCTGCAGCCGCTGCCCCAGCCGGTTCTGCCGCTCGAAGTCCCACAGCTCGTTGATGCCGCCCTCGTGCGAGCCGCCGTGCATCTTCTTGAGATCGGCGCCGGCGCAGAACGCCTTGTCGCCGGCGCCGGTGATGATGGCCACCCGCAGCGCCGGGTCGGCGTCGAACTCCTTCAGTCGCTCGCCCATGAGCCGCGCCGTCTCCAGATCGAACGCGTTCATGGCCTCCGGCCGGTTGATGGTGACGCGCGCGATGCCGCCCTTGGCCTCGTAGAGGATCTTGCTCACTTGAGTCTCCACTCGTTCCACTGCTCGTTGACCTTGTCGAGGTTGGGCCCCCACCAGTCACCGCTCAGCAGGAAGCCCTTCTTGATGTTGTCGGGATCGGAGGACAGCAGCGGCCGCAGCTTGGGGTCGACGAAGGCCATCGCCTTGCTGTTGGTGGGGCCGAAGGCGATGTACTTCGTCAGCTCCGCCTGCGGCTTCGGCTGGAGCGCCCAGTTGATGAACTTCATCGCGTTCTCGGCGTTGGGCGCACCCTTCGGCACCACCCACGCCTCGTAGGTCAGGGCAGCGCCCTCGTAGCTGACGCCGATCGGCTCGCCGTCCAGCATGAACGTGATCGAGCGCGTCCACGGGGTGGCCGTGATCTCGCCGCTCTTGAGGAGCACACCCGGCTGCGGGAACTGCGACCACCACACCTTCACGTCGGGTTTCACGCGATCGAGGCTCTTGAGCGCGCGCGGCACGTCGAGCGGGTACAGCTTGTCCTTCGGCACGCCGTCGGCGATGAGCGCGAACTCGAGACTGTACGTCGGCGCGTTGTAGTAGCCGCGCGGACCGGGAAACTTCTTGGCGTCCCAGAAGTCGGGCCAGCTCATCGGCGCCTTGCCCTGCGCGTACGCCTTGGTGCTGTAGGTGAGCAGCATGGGGATGGTCACGCAGCCGACCGCGTGCTCGGTGACCAGCGGCTTCATGATGTCCTTCGCGTCGATGACGCTGTAGTTGAGCCGCTGTACGAGATCGTCCTTCACCGCCGTGTAGCGCAGCCGGTCCGGGATCGAGATCAGGTCCCACTCAACGTTCTTGGACTGCACCTGCGCCCGCAACTTGGCGATGTCGACGCCGGAGGTCTGGACGACCTTGATCCCGGTCTCCTTCTCGAACGGCTCGAACAGCGCCTTGGTCTGGCCCTCCTGGTAGCTGCCGCCGAAGCCGACGAAGACCAGCTCCTTCTTGCCCTGCGCCCGCACGACGCGCGGCAGCGCGGCGCCGGCCAGCGCCCCGGCGGCCGCGGTGCCGAGGAATCGTCTGCGGGAGATGCGTGGGTTCTTCATGCGAGCTCCTCCTTGTTAGCGACTCACGGCGAGGCAGTCGGCCGGATCCCAGCCGACGGTCAGCGGCTGGCCGGTCTTCCACGGCTGATCGATCGACGGCGCGAGCGTCTTGGCAACCAGCTCGTCACGCTGGTCGACGAGCAGACGATACTTCACGAGGTCGCCGACGTAGAGCAGCTCCAGCACCTCGGCCTGGTAGCGGTTGGCGCGGCCCTCCGCCGCCTGCCCCAGCCGCACGTACTCCGGCCGCACGACCAGATGCGCGGCGCCGGCGCCGCCGCCAGCGGCGAGCCGCACGCGCAGACCCCTGGCGCTGATGAAGGTCGCGTCGTCGCCCAGCGTGCCGGAGAGCAGGTTCGACTCGCCGATGAAGTCGGCCACGAACTGGTTCGCCGGCCGGCGATAGACCTCGAGCGGCGGCCCGAGCTGCTGCAGCCGTCCGCCGTCGAGCACCGCGATGACGTCCGACATGACGAGCGCCTCCACCTGGTCGTGGGTGACGGAGACCGTCGTGATCCCGAGCTCGCGCTGCAGGTGACGCAGCTCCACCTGCATGTCCTCGCGCAGGCGCTTGTCGAGGGCGCCGAGGGGCTCGTCCATCAGGAGCACCGGCGGCTCGAAGACGATGGCGCGTGCCAGCGCCACGCGCTGCTGCTGGCCGCCGGAGAGCTGGCGCGGATAGCGGTCGGCGAAGCCGTCGAGCCGCACGAGCCCGAGCGCGCGTCGCACGCGCGCGGCGATGTCGGCCTTCGTCGTGCGCCGCATCTCGAGCGGGTAGGCGACGTTCTGGAACACCGTGAGATGCGGGAACAGCGCGTACTGCTGGAAGACGACCCCGATGTTGCGCCGGTAGGGCGGCCGGTCGGTGATCGAGGCGCCGGCGACCAGGATGTCGCCCGCCGTCGGCTCCTCGAACCCCGCGATCATGCGCAGCGTCGTCGTCTTGCCGGAGCCGCTCGGGCCCAGCAGCGTCAAGAAGGTCCCGCCGTCCACGGAGAAGGAGACCTCGTCCACCACTCGCACGCCGGCGAAGGCCTTGGTGAGGCCGCGGACTTCCAGGGGCGCGCCGTGGATCTTCACGTGGCGCTCAGGGCGTCACCTGGGCTGGAGCCGGAGACTGCGGAGACGCGGAGCGACCGAGGCGTGCGGCATGGGGAAGTGGCGCTGAATCTATGAAGCAGCGCCGAAAAAGTCAAGGTGACCCGGCCGAGGCCGACAAGATGTCACGGCGACGTCGGCAATCGCGCGGCGCGCGCGTGTCGGCGCGGATTTCACGCGAGTGCAGCGTTGGCGGCGCACTTGCACACGGGCGGACGCCCCGAAGGACCCGGCAATGTCGTTATATATGGAGGCAGCGGCGTGACGACAGCGACGAAGCTCGAGCGGCTGGTGCGGATCCTTCCCGGCGTCGCCGGCTACCAGGATCGTGAGAAGGCGCGGGAGACCGACAAGCAGCTCCGCATGCGGCTGGGCGACGAGCTCAAGCGGCTCGCGCGCGACCTGGAGAGCGACAAGCAACGGCTGCTGCAAGCGGGCCAGCAGGCGATGCTGCCGCTGCTGGACGGGCTCTCCGGCAAGCTGGAGAAGCTCGCCCGGATGTTCGAGTTCGCCACGCGCGGGTACAGCGCGCTGTTCGATCTCCGTCACGTCGACCTCAAGCGACTCGAGCTGATGTACGCGTTCGACCTGCGGGTGTTCGACACGCTGGAGACGATGAAGGCAAAGGCGGCCGCCGTGCGCCAGTCTGGTGCCGACACGGCGGCGCTGCAGCGGGCGGCCGACGACATGGAGACGGCGCTCGACGATCTCGAGCGGGCGTTCGAGGCGCGCCGGCACGTGCTGCTGGCGGAATAAGGACAGCGCGATGTCACCGATCATGCTCGAGGTCATCGAATGGTTCGATCAGACGGGCACGGAGATGGCCCACCGCTATCCCGAGGGCGGCTCCGGCGACATCAAGATGGGCGCGCAGCTCGTCGTGCGCGAGAACCAGGCCGCGATCTTCTTCCGCGATGGCCAGGCGCTCGACGTCTTCGGCGGCGGCCGCCACACGCTGTCGACGCAGAACCTGCCGATCATCACGCGCGTGCTGTCGCTGCCGTACGGCTTCACCAGCCCGTTTCGCGCCGAGGTCTACTTCGTCAACCTGAAGGTCTTCACCAACATGCGGTGGGGGACCAAGGACCCGGTCGCGTTCAAGGACAGCCAGCTGGGGCTCGTGCGTCTGCGCGCGTTCGGCACCTTCACGCTGCGGGTCACGCAGCCCTCGCTCTTCGTCAACAGCCTCGTCGGCACCAAGGCGTCGTACAGCACCGAGGAGCTGGAGGACTATCTGCGTGAGGTGGTGGTGGCGCGCCTCAACGACTATCTCGGCGAGAGCGTCGACACGCTGATCGAGCTGCCGCGGCACTACGACGAGATGGCGGTGGCGGTGAAGACGCGCCTCGGCGAGGACGTGCGGAAGTACGGCATGGAGCTCGTCGACTTCTACATCAACCGCATCACGCCGCCCGAGGAGGTTCAGCGGATGATCGACGAGCGCTCCGGCATGGGCGCCGTCGGCAACCTCGATCAGTTCCTGAAGTTCAAGGCGGCCAAGGCGATGGGCGACGCGGCCACCAGCGGCGGGCTCAGCGGCGCCGGCGCGGGCATGGGCGTCGGCCTCGGCGCCGGCGTGGGCATGATGCTGCCCGGCATGCTCGGCAAGACGCTCGGCTCCGAGCCCGCCGTGGCCAGCATGAGCACGTGTCCGGGTTGCCAGGCCGCCATCGCACGGGACAGCAAGTTCTGCCCGCGCTGCGGCCGCCAGCTGGCCGTGGCCAGGAAGTGCACGCGCTGCCAGGCTGACCTGCCCGCCGACGCGCGCTTCTGTCCGTCCTGCGGCCAGGCCGTCGCGTAGTCCGCGTCCGCAGTGAGCCAGCTCCTCGTCGCCACCGAGTGCCCGACCTGTGGCGCGCCGCTCGACGTCTCCGAAGGCGTTAACACCATCCGCTGCGCCAGCTGCCGCTCCAACCTCCTCGTCACCGGGCGCAAGCAGGTCCTGAGCTACTACGTGCCGCCGAAGACGACCGAGGCCGCGGCACGTGCGGCAGCGTGCTCCGGGCTTGCGGGAGCGCACGTGGCGCGCGCCGATCTCTATTTCATCCCGTACTACCGCCTGACCGGCCACGACTTCACATGGCAGCGTCGTGTCGTCGAGCCGGTCTCCGACGGCGACACGCCCCGCGCGACGACGGTCCGGATGCTGCGCGATGAAGCGGAGGAAGGCCGCGCGCTGGTGGCCGCCGTGCTGACCTCTGTCCGCGGGTCGACCGACACGCTCGACAACGGTGCACCGCAGCTGGTCGATCGCTACATCGAGAAGAGCTTCGTCGCACGCGCGCTGCCGGAGCTCGCCGCCTACTCGCTCGGCATCCGCGCCCAGGTGCTCCACGTCGGTCTGATGCGCCCGGAAAAGCTGGCGGCGTTCGGCAAGGCCGTGCCCGTCGGCATCGACGCCGACGCGGCCATGGTTCGCGGACTGCAAGAGCCTGGTACGCGAATCGTCGCTCGTCAGGTCCTCGCGCGCATCCTGTCCGTCGTCTACTTTCCGTACTGGGCAGTCGAGCTGCAGCAAGGCGGGCAGGACTGGCTCGCGCTGATCGACGGCGTGTCGGGCAGCGTGGCGCAGCCGCGCGGGCCGCTCTCGCTGCGCGCGGCGCTCGACGTCGCCGCGCCCGGCGCCGTTCCCGTCACCGTCGGCTTCCGCCCGCTCGTGTGCCCGAGCTGCGGCTGGGATTTTCCCGTCAGCGCGGATGACGTCGTGTTCGTCTGCGGCTCGTGCGCGAAGGCGTGGCTGCTCCACGGCATCGAGATGACCGAGGTCGCGCACGAGGTCGCCGCGATGTCGGGCATCGACGCCGCGGTGTACCTGCCGTTCTGGCGGTTCGAGGCGGGCGCCTGGGTTCCGGCGTTCAGATACCGGCGACTGAAGGCGCTGGCCGATCTCACCACGCGGCTCTCCGCGAAGCCGCCAACGTACGAGCGGTGGACGGGCGAGGCGCCGCAGGTGCGCGGCTGCTTCTACGACGCCGAGGACGCGGGCCTGCTCGCGCAGCTCGTCGCGGCGGGGCAGCAGCGTCCGACTGCCGCGATCGCCGGGGGCCGAGCCGCCCTGGTCTGGCTGCCGTTCAAGCGGGCTGCCCACGAGCTCATCGATCCGTCCACGGGGATGGCACTGCAGGAAAGCCTGCTGATGCCGTCCTGTTAGTCTCGTGTCGATTTCACGCGTCACCTCGACCACGGCGCTTGCTGTCGGTTTGATGATCGTCCTCGCGGTCGCGGTCAGCGCGGAATCCGAGAACCTCGCGTGCCAGCAGCAACCGGGTGACCGCTTCTTCTGGATGGAGCGCGCATTCTGCGATCTCGCCACGACTGGCCCCGAACGCGCGAGCGGGATCGTCATCTGGAATCACGGAATCTCCGGCACCACGCAATCGTGGATGGCGCCCGCGCCCCCGGCGTTCCGGCTGCTGCAGCGCCGTGGCTGGGACGTCGTCATGCTCAAGCGACATCATCTGGCCGAAACGGAGAATGTGCTCTACCGAACAGTCCAGCGCACGCTCCAGGAGGCGGCCGCCTTCAAGAAGGCGGGATATCGCAAGGTCGTGCTGGCGGGGCAGTCGTTCGGAGGCTACGCGACGCTCGACGCGATCGACAGCTCCCCGAATATCGATGCAGCGGTGGCGCTTTCGCCTGGCGTCCGTGCGTGGGGTGCCACTGGGCGCCTGGATGGGTCGATCATCGAGCGCATCCTGCAGCGTGCAACGGTCGGGCGGCTTGCCCTCGTCTTGCCGAAGGACGATGCATTGTTCGGGTACCAGGAGCGCGGAGCGCGCGCCGACGCGATCCTCTCTCGACGCAGTATCCCCTACCTTCTCCTCGACGAGACGAGCGGCCTCACCGGCCATGGCGGAGGCGTGACGGGCCGCTTCGCCCTGCGCTATGGCCTGTGCCTTGCCGACTTTCTTGCCGCGGCGGCCCTTCCGACTGGACGATTTCAGTGTTCTGCGCCACCGGATGATTGGTCGCTCGTCCGGGAGTTGCTCTTGCCTTCGGCCAGCGAGCCGCAGAATGTCATCCGCGATGCGTCAGCGTTACCCGAGCCCCTGAGGCAGTTGAGCGGTCTACGCTGGACTCTGCTGGAAGACACGATCGTCCTCGTCGCGCCGATCGCGACTGACGAGCCGGGTAAGCTTCGGCTGATGTACCGATCCACCGGCATCGGCGGCGGGATTTTCGACGCGACAACGAAGGATGGCGTGATCCGCGTGACGCTGCCCAACAAGTCCACCGTGACGTTGAAGCCCGACGGGAACGGGACGATGACGTGGACCGCTTCGGATGGATCGAGGTCGCTGACTGCTCCGCTGAAGTTGGGCCGCGAGGAAGCCGCGGAGCGGTAGCGGATCTCACACGTCGCGCTCCAGCGCGTCGGCGAGCGCGCGGAGTAGCTGAGCGCCGTCCCCGCGCCACGCGCTGCCGTGCATGCATGCGAGCGTGGTCGGCTTCTCGGCGGCCAGGCGCTCCAGCATGCGGCGGGCGTCCTTCGTGTGCGAGAAGTAGTCCATCGGCGCGCGGAACGCCTCGCTCGGGCCGAGGATGTCCGACTCCGTCAGCGGAGCGTGCTCGGCGCCGCCCTGCGTGAAGAGGTCGCCGCAGAGCAGCGTGCGGGTGCGCGTCTCGAGCAGGAAGCCGCACTCCCACGCGTGTGGCAGATGCGGCGCATCGAGCCACTGGACGCTGTGCGTGCCGAGCGACAGCTTCTCGCCGTCTCCGAGGGCGCGGGCCGGCCGGTCGGCCACGTCGTCGATGGAGACCATGGCCGCGATGCGGCCGCACACGGGCACCGCCGCCGGCGCCACCGTCAGCCACTCGTTGAGCGAGCCGCACTCGTCGGCCTCGAAGTGTGAGAGCCCGATGTAGCGCAGGCGCTCGACGGGCAGGACGCGGCTGACGGCGTCGCGGACGACCGCGAACATCCGGCGCGGCCCCGTGTGGAAGAGCAGCGGCTCGTGCGCCGCCACCAGGTACTGGTTGAACGTGAAGCCGGCGCCATCGGGAAACGTCACCGGGGTGCAGATGCGGTAGATGCGGTCGGCGATCTCGTGAACGCTGGTGCTCGTCATGGCCGTCATTCTACCGACCGAATCCAGCGGCCGCCGCGCCGCCGCCGGGTCCATTGCGCTCGCGCCACGCATCGTGCACCATGCGGACCCAATCTCGATACCAGGAGGATTCCGATGACCGCACAGCGGCGTGCCAGGAGCGCGGGATGGCGGTGGCTGACGTTGCTGGCAGGCGTGGCGCTGGCGGGGTGTGCGACCACGGCGGCGATGGCGCCGGGGCCGCAGTACATGATCGTCGGGATCGACGAGAAGGTGACGTGGGACGACGCCGGGAAGGTGCAGACGCTGCCGCCCGGCAAGGATCTCGTCTCCGTCGTCGACATCAGCAACCGCGAGGCGCCGAGGATCGTGGCGAGCCTGCCGCTGATGAACTCCGTGTTCGGGCCGCCGACCAATCTCGGGATCACGCCCGACGAGCGCGTGGCCATCGTCGCGAACTCCATGGCGTGGGTGGAGGACGGCGGCGCGTGGAAGGCCGTCCCCGACAACAAGATCTACGTCATCGATCTCACTGCCAGCCCACCGCGACAGGTCGCCACCGTCGAGGGCGGCAAGCAGCCGTCGGGCCTGGCCATCAACGCGCGCGGCGACCTGGTGCTGGTCGCCAACCGCGCGGACAACTCGATCAGCGTCTTCTCGCTGCAGGGGACAACGCTCAAGCTCGTCGACACCGTCGCCATGGGAGAGCAGGTGGCGAGCGTCGCCATCCCGCGCGACGGCAAGTCCGCGCTCGTCACCAAGTTTCCGGGCCACAAGATCGCGCTGCTGAAGATCGACGGCCAGAAGGTCACCTACGACAAGTACGACGTGCCGGTCGGTCTCTGGCCCTACAACATCGACGTCACGCCCGACGGCAAGCTGGGGATCAGCGCCGACAACGGCAATGCCGGCAGCTCCGACGGGCACGTCGACACGGTGAGCGTCATCGATCTCGAGGCCAACCCGCCGCGCGTCATCGACCGGGTCGTCGTCGGCGACGCACCGGAGGGCTTCGCGATCAGCCCGACCGGTCAGATTGCGGTTGCCATTCTCCTCAACGGCAGCGCGGGCATCCCGAAGAATGCCTGGTTCGCGAACAAGAGCGGCAAGGTCGCGGTGCTACGGATCGACGGCAAGAAGGTGACGAAGATCAAGGAGCTGGAGGTGGGCGGCCTGCCCGAAGGCGTGGTCTTCAGCGCCGACGGCAAGTACATCTACGTCGGCAACTACACCACGCGCGACGTCTCCATCCTGCGCGTCGATGGCACCGACGTGACCGACACGGGCAAGCGTCTGCAGCTTCCCGGCCAGCCGGCGTCGATGCGCGGACGCGCGAGGTAAGGGAAACGGCGGCTACCGCTCGGCGGCGAGCGGGAGCGAGACGGTGAACGTCGCGCCGGTGCCAGCGCGCCTGCTTTCCGCCTGCACGGTGCCGCCGTGGAGATCCACGATGTGCTTGGCGATGGCCAGGCCGAGACCCAGGCCCGCCCTTCGTTCGCCGCCGGGGCCCTGGCGGAACGGCTGAAAGATGTGCGGAAGAAGATCCACCGGGATGCCCGGGCCCGAATCCGTCACGATGAAGCGGCCTTGGTGCGCGCTACGGTCGACGCGCACGACCACGCGACCGTCCTCCGGCGTGAATTTGATGGCGTTTCCGACGATGTTGTTGGCGACCTGCCGCAGGCGCTCCGCGTCACCGAGGACCTCGACGCCGTCCTCGGTGCTCGCGTCGAGGACGATGCGCTTGCGGTCGGCTTCGTGGCGCAGCGCAGCCAGCGTGGCGTCGATGACGTGCCCGAGCGACACGGGCGCGAGGCGCAGCTCGAGTGTTCCCGCGTTGACACGGCTCAGGTCGACGAGATCCTCGATCAGCCGCTGCTGAAGCGTCGCGCTGCGCTCCACGATGTCGAGCAGGCGCGTAGCGTCCGGCGCGGCGGGCACCAGGCGGCGCAGCGTGTAAACGGCGTGCACGACGGCGTTCAGAGGCGTGCGGAGGTCGTGCGACACGGCCGCCAGCAGCTCATCCTTTGCGCGTCCGCGCAGCTCGGCCTCGCCGCGCGCGGCGGGTGCACGCGCGGCCGTCTGCGCCCGCTCGCGCGCGATGACGGCCCATTCGTTGTTGAGCGTGAAGAGTTCCTCCTCGACGCGGCGATCACGGCTCACGGTCGGCGCGGCGAGCAGCGTGAAGCCGATCGGCTGCGGATCGACCTGGGCATCCACCGTGAACGGCGCGCCCTGCGCGTCGTAGAAGTTCAGCAGCACGCGGTCGGCGGACGCGCGCCGACCGCGGGCGAGGGCCGCTCGCAGCGTCGTGCGGTCGTGGTCGCCGAGGTGGTCCCAGATCGGCGTGCCGGCGAGGGCGACCGCGTCGCGCCCCAGTCGGTCGGCGAGGGCCCGGTTCACGAGCTCGATGGTCCCTGCCGGCGACGCGACCAGGAAATAGACGGCATCCGTGTCCGCGAGGAAGCGCGAGAGGGGAAGCGTCGAATCGGCCACCGCGGCCTCGAACACCGCAGGCCCCTCGCGCGACTCGATCCGATCCAGCATGAGGAGCTTCGTCCATTCCGAGTCTAGCTTCAGGCCGCGCGGGATGAACCGATGCGACAGGTGATGAGCGTCGCTTCGATGCCAGGCCTCGAAGGCGGTGGCGTCGGTCCAGCGCGTCACGAGATAGAACGTCGTGGGCTCGGCCGCGTCGGTGAACGTCTCCATGCCGAGGAATCCGGGCTCGCCGTCGACGAGCCGCGGCCGCTGCCGAAAGGCCGCCTTCACCTCCTCCTCGAGGCCGTTGGCCACGCGGAATCGCGAGACCGCGAGGATCACGTCAGCCGAGGACGCTCACCGCGTCGCGGACGTCGGTGGCGAAGGCATCGGCTCCGCAGTCGCGCCACAGCGTGCGGGCCTGGCGGAACGCCCGGCCGCCCGCAACGATTCGCGGGCATGAGTCGCCGAACCGCGCACGGACGGCGGCCACGGTTTCGCGGAACTGTGCCGCGTTCGTCAGCATCGTGAGCGACAGGCCGAGCACGTCGGGATGGTGCTGCTCGATCGCGCTCAGCAAACCGTTCGTCGGCACGTTGGTGCCCAGGAACCGCACGTCCCAGCCGTGCGTCTCGAGCACGTCGGCAACGATGTTCGGACCGAGCTGGTGAAGCTCGCCGCCGACGCCCGCCACGAGCAGCCGGCCCTTCGTGGGCGCCGGGATGGGCAAGCGCTCGTAGATCTGCGCGAGCACGTACTGGACGATGGCGGTCGCCATGTGCTCGTCGGCGACGCTGATCTCGTTGCGCTCCCAGCGACGGCCGATCTCGTGGAGCGCGGCCTGGAACAGATCGACGTAGAGGTCGACCGCGGATGCGCCGCGCGCGAGCGCGTTGCCGGCGATGGTCACCGCCGCCGCGCGCTGACCGGTCAGCAGCGCCGACACGAAGACCTGCACGGTGCCGTCGAGCGAAGGCTCGGCGGCGACCGCCGCCATCGTCGGCGCCCGCTTGCACGCGTCGAGCCCCGCCGCGAGAAAGCCCGCAACGTCGTCGCGATCCGCCGCGGAAAGCGCCCGGCCCAGCTGATCCTCGATCTGGAGGAGGTTCTCGGCGAGGAACTCGACGCGGATACCGCGCGCACTCAGGACGCCGGCGGTCCACCGGACGTACTCCTCGAAGGCCGACCCGGATCCGGCGTCCACGGCGGCCGCGAGGAATTCGAGGTGATACGCCGCGTCCTCGACGCCGTGGCGCCGCGCGTGCTCCTCCCCATAGCGCGTGATCCAGTCGGGGTGGCGCCGAAGGAATTCGTCGGTGACGCTGACCGCGATGGCGTTCTTGCATTCCCGCAGACGGCGGCCGAGGGCGAGGCGGTGCGCGAGGCGACACTCCATTTGGCAGCAGCGTACTGGCGCGGCGAGTCGGTCGCAACCTCTCGGCGGTCACGGGCGGGTCCGCCGCGGCGGCCCACCGGCGCCTCCGAGGCGCGAGGTGAGTCCTACTTCTCGTCGGCGAGCGCGGTGAACCGGCGCCCGAGCGCGTTGATCTCCGCCAGGTAGCGAGCGGCGTCGTGATCGCCGCAGCGCTGGCCGGGGAGCAGCCGGAAGCCGCGTCGCGCGTACGCATCGCCCGCGCCGGCGCCGCAGAGGTGGATGACGGCGGCGAGGTCTTGCTTCTGTCGCAGCGTGGCTCCCTCGATGTGGCGCGTCGCGAGGATCGAGGCGACGCGGCGATCGAGCAGCGCGGCCGTCATCTCGATCGAGTGGCTCGGGAGGACACGCGTGTAGAGGCCGTTGAACCAGCAATCCTCCACCGCGACGTGGTCGTGGATGCAGTAACGCCTGGCGTCCTCGAACGTCGCGTCGGTGATCTGGTACATCCCGACGGCGCTCGACGCCGGCCGGTACACCTCGAACGGATGCCAGGAGGCGCGCCACCGCCAGTACGTTCTCGCCACCGGATTGCCGGCACCCTCGACCTGC
>DATAOC010000064.1:0-45046 GCA_036265915.1 Candidatus Methylomirabilota bacterium
TTGGCACCTCGATGTCGGCTCATCGCATCCTGGGGCTGGAGCAGGTCCCAAGGGTTGGGCTGTTCGCCCATTAAAGCGGTACGTGAGCTGGGTTTAGAACGTCGTGAGACAGTTCGGTCTCTATCTGTCGCGGGCGGAGGACGTTTGACGGGAGCTGCCCCTAGTACGAGAGGACCGGGGTGGACGGACCTCTAGTGTGCGAGCTGTTCCGCCAGGAGCACCGCTCGGTAGCTATGTCCGGCAGGGATAAGCGCTGAAAGCATCTAAGCGCGAAACCCGCCTGAAGATGAGACGTCCCGGGGCGTAAGCCCCCTGAAGGGCCCTGGTAGATGACCAGGTTGATAGGCCGGAGGTGTAAGCGCCGTGAGGCGTTCAGCTGACCGGTACTAATCGCCCGTGCGGCTTGACCACGTTGGATTCATACATCGATGCAAATCGTGGGAAACGCGTCTGGCTGCACTCGAGGATCTCCGTGTTCGTGGCGGCGGATCGATCCGCCGCTCCATTTCGATTCCCGGTGGCGATGCCGGAGGGGCCACACCCGTTCCCATCCCGAACACGGAAGTTAAGCCCTCCTGGGCCGATGGTACTGCGTGGGCAACTGCGTGGGAGAGTAGGTCGCTGCCGGGGTTATTCAGCGAGCGCCCGGGTCTTCGGATCCGGGCGCTCGTGCGTTCAGCCGACGAGCGTCGTCCAGATGTTCAGCGCGAAGCCGAGCACGGTGACGCCGATGCACGCGGCGGCCAGGAGATAATCGAGGCTGCCCTCGTCCCGGTGTTCTGCCAGCGACATTGCTAACCCTGTGAGAAAGCCGCCCACGAAGCCCCCGGCATGGGCGACGTTGTTCACGCCGCTCATGAAGAACCCGAAGATGAAGAGGATCAGCGCCCACTGGCCGTACTGACGGAGGATCATCATCCCGTACGTGCCGCCGCGCTTTTGACCAAAGGCGACGATTGCGCCGAGAAGGCCGAAGATCGAGCCCGATGCCCCGATGGTGAAGGGGTGCCCCAAGAGATTCGAAGCAAGGAAGCCCAGCGCACCGGCGACGGTGAAGATCACGACCATCCGAGCGCGGCCGTACAGCTCTTCCACGGCCGGGCCGAGCTGACGGATCCACAGCACGTTGAAGATGATGTGCAGCAAACCGCCGTGCAGATAGATGGCGGTGAAGAGCGTCCACCACCGTCCAAGGCTCCATGGAATCGTGCCTGCCGCGCCGAGATTGAACATCGCCTCGAGCCCCGGCGAGAACGCATCGAACAGCCCTCGCGGCGACATCGCGGCTCGCGGGTCGAGAATCAGGCTCGCGACGTAGAAGACGACGCAGGCGATCGTGGCGACGTCGGTGAAGCTGCGGCGCCGAAACAGGCGACCGAGCGGCCCGGCGAAGCCCCACATGCCCGGGTTGCGGCGCCCGCACACCAGACAGACGGCCGCGTCGGCGTTCGTCAGTCGACCACAGGTGGGGCAGAGGATGGAGCCGCGCGTCTTACGGAACATCGGTCTCGTCCACTGGCATGTCGGGAATACGATGCCGCTCGTCGAGCCACACGCCGAGATCGATCAGGCGGCACGTCGACGAGCAGAATGGCCGATGCCGATTGCCCGCCCACGGAACCCGAGCGCGGCATGTTGGACACGTCACGCCGCGCGGCGTCTCCATCGCCCGAATGGTACTGGTGGCGCGCAAACCATGTCAACTCAAGCACTTTCGCGTTGACACCCCGCAGCGTGTCACGTAAAGTTGCGTCGATTTTGGTCACGGATTTTCCACCGAGCCCAGGAGACTCACGACCATGAACCGCAAGCTCTTCGTGGCCCTGCTCGTTCTCGGCCTCGCCGCGCTCATCGCGGCTCCGGCGCTGGCGCAGGCCCCGCACGCTGCCGGAGGGGAGGCCAACCTCAGGATTCCGGATCTCGGGCAGGTGCACATCGGTGGCGTGAACGGCCGTACGCTGCTGTCGCTGGGACTCGGTGTCTGCGTGCTCGGCCTGGTCTTCGGTCTCGTGATCTTCACGCAGCTGAAGAACTTGCCGGTGCATGCCTCGATGCGCGAGATCTCGGAGCTGATCTACGAGACCTGCAAGACGTACCTGATCACTCAGGGGAAGTTCATCCTGCTCCTCGAGGTCTTCATCGGCATTGTCATCGTCCTCTACTTTGGGTTTTTGCTGCACTTCGAGGCGATGAGGGTCGTGGTGATCCTCCTGTTCAGCCTCATCGGCATCGCGGGCAGTTACGGTGTCGCCTGGTTCGGCATCCGGATCAACACGTTCGCCAACTCGCGCACCGCATTCGCGAGCCTTCGCGGTCAGGCATTCCCGGTGTACGCGATTCCGCTCAAGGCCGGCATGTCGATCGGCATGCTGCTCATCAGCGTCGAGCTGTTCCTGATGCTCTGCATCCTGCTGTTCATTCCCGGCGACTATGCCGGCCCGTGCTTCATCGGGTTCGCCATCGGCGAGTCACTCGGTGCGGCCGCGCTCCGCATTGCGGGCGGCATCTTCACCAAGATCGCGGATATCGGCTCGGACTTGATGAAGATCGTCTTCAACATCAAGGAGGACGATGCCCGTAACCCCGGTGTCATCGCCGACTGCACCGGCGACAACGCGGGCGACTCCGTCGGCCCCAGTGCGGACGGATTCGAGACGTACGGTGTCACCGGCGTCGCGCTGATCTCGTTCATCCTGCTCGCGGTGAAGGACCCGGCCGTCCAGGTCCAGCTTCTGGTGTGGATCTTCATGATGCGGATCCTGATGATCGTCGCCAGCGGCGCCTCGTATCTCATCAACGAGACAATCGCGCGCGGGCGGTACGCGAGCGCCCCGCGGATGAACTTCGAGGCCCCGCTCACGGCGCTCGTGTGGCTGACCTCGATCGTCTCGGTCGTGATGACCTATGCCGCCTCGTACGTGCTCGTCGGCAGCCTCGGCGACGGGACGCTCTGGTGGAAGCTCTCGACGGTCATCACGTGCGGAACGCTGGCGGGCGCGATCATTCCCGAGCTCGTCAAGGTCTTCACCTCCACGGAGTCGAGTCACGTGCGCGAGGTCGTCACCGCGTCGCGAGAGGGCGGTGCCTCGCTGAACGTCCTGTCCGGTTTCGTGGCCGGGAACTTCAGCGCATACTGGCTCGGCATCGTCATCGTCGTTCTGATGGGGATCGCGTTCGCGATCAGCACGCTCGGTCTCGGGGCGCTCATGGTGGCGCCCGCCGTGTTCGCCTTCGGTCTGGTGGCGTTCGGGTTCCTCGGAATGGGCCCGGTGACGATCGCGGTCGACTCCTACGGGCCGGTCACGGACAACGCGCAGTCGGTGTTCGAGCTATCCGTGATCGAGCAGATCCCGAACGTGAAGGACCAGATCCGCCGCGAATTCGGCTTCGAGCCGCGGTTCGAGAACGCCAAGGACCTCCTCGAGGAGAACGACGGGGCCGGAAACACGTTCAAGGCCACCGCGAAACCGGTGCTGATCGGCACCGCCGTCGTCGGCGCCACGACGATGATCTTCTCGATCATCGTCGTGCTGACCAGCGGACTGACCCAGAACCTCGACAAGCTGTCCCTGCTCCATCCACCGTTCCTGCTCGGGCTCATCACCGGGGGCGCGGTCATCTACTGGTTCACGGGCGCCGCCACGCAAGCGGTGTCCACGGGCGCCTACCGGGCGGTGGAGTTCATCAAGGCGAACATCCGCCTCGAGGGCGCCACCAAGGCATCGGTGGAGGACAGCAAGAAGGTCGTCGAAATCTGCACGCAGTACGCCCAGAAGGGCATGTTCAACATCTTCCTGACCGTGTTCTTCTCGACGCTGGCCTTCGCGTTCCTCGAGCCCTACTTCTTCATCGGCTATCTGATCTCGATTGCACTCTTCGGTCTCTATCAGGCGGTCTTCATGGCGAACGCCGGCGGCGCCTGGGACAACGCCAAGAAGATCGTGGAGACCGAGCTGAAGGAAAAGGGCAGCCCGCTGCACGCCGCCACCGTGGTCGGGGACACCGTCGGCGATCCGTTCAAGGACACGTCGTCGGTCGCCATGAACCCCGTGATCAAGTTCACGACGCTGTTCGGGCTCCTCGCCGTCGAGCT
Organism: Candidatus Methylomirabilota bacterium; assembly: GCA_036265915.1. GTDB lineage: Bacteria > Methylomirabilota > Methylomirabilia > Rokubacteriales > CSP1-6 > AR12. Next base: position 4,094 of record DATAOC010000064.1, read on the forward strand.
CGCCGTCAGTCTGACCAACGCGAGCGGTCCCGGGCTGTCGCGGAGCCTCAGCCTCGTGTTCTTCCTGCTGTCGACCTTCTTCGTGTGGCGATCGTTCTACGGGATGCGCATCCGCGGCGGTGAAGCGGTGGTCGCCCACGGCGCAGTCGGAGCGGTGGCGCGGGGCAAGTAGTCTCGTTGGACAGCCTTCACGACGTCGCGGGTAGTCTGTGGACGCTGGTCTACGACGTCGCCCGCGGGGCTCGCTCCCTGGACGAGCTGGTTCGCTGGGGCGGGTACGTCATCCTCACCGCCATCGTCTTCACCGAGACGGGGCTGCTCGTCGGATTTTTCCTGCCCGGCGATTCGCTGCTGATCACTGCCGGCCTGGTCGCGGCCACCGGCGCGCTCGACATCTGGTGGCTGAACCTGCTGCTCGTCGCAGCGGCCGTCGCCGGGGACAGCGTCGGCTATGCCATCGGCTACCGCGCCGGTCCGCGGCTGTTCACCCGCGAGCAGTCGCTCCTGTTCCGGCCCTCGCACGTCGAGCGTACCCGGCGATTTTACGAGCGCCACGGACCGAAGACCATCGTCATCGCCCGATTCGTTCCGATGATCCGGACCTTCGCGCCTGTCGTGGCCGGGGTGGGCCAAATGGAGTACCGCCGCTTCCTTCTCTACAATGTCCTGGGGGGAGTTGGATGGGTCACGAGCATGACGTGGGCCGGCTACCTCCTGGGACAGGCGATTCCGAACATCAACGACCACATCCACATTCTGGTCGGGATCGTCATTCTCCTCTCGCTGGTTCCGATCGGCATCGAGCTGCTCAAGGAACGGCGTCGGCGTTCGGCCTAGCGGCCGCCGTCGCCACGGGCGCGCTGGGTCGTCTGCCCCTGCCGGCCGCCCTCTGGATCGGCCGCCGCCTGGGCGATGCCAGCTTCGCTCTCCTCCGGCGCCGCCGGCAGATCGCGCTCGGCAATCTGGCGCGCGCCTATCCCGAGTTGCCGGCGCGTGAACGCCTGCGCCTGGCGCGTCGCGCCTCGCAGCATCTCGGCATGACGCTCGCAGAGCTACCCCGGCTCCTGAGCGACGTGAACTCCACGCTGGCACGCATCCGCCTGGAAGGGCTCGAGCACCTCGACGCTGTCATGGCCGGTCATGGTCGTGCGCTCATGCTGACCGCCCACCTCGGCAACTGGGAGGTACTCTCGGTGGCGCATCGCCTGACGCCCTACGGCCTCTCGGTGGTGGTCCGGCCGCTCGATGCACCGTGGCTCGATACCGTGGCCAATCGACTGCGACGGCGAACCGGCGTCGAAACCATCGACAAGCGGGGAGCGCTTCGCCCCGTGCTGGAGGCGCTCCGGCGGGGACGGCTCATCGGCATCTTGATGGACCAGAACGCCGCCCGCCGCGAGGGGGTGTTCGTCGATTTCTTCGGACATCCCGCGTCGACGAACCGGTCGATTGCCCTCCTTGCCCTGAGAACAGCGGCGCCGATCGTCCCGATCTTCGCCCGCCGGGAGACCGGCGGCCTGCATCGCGTCATCATCCGTCCCGCGCTCGCGGTGCCCGCCTCGAATGACGGCGAGACGGCGCTCGTCGAACTGACTGCGCGCTGCACCGCCGAGATCGAGCGCGCCATCCGTGAGGCTCCCGAGCAGTGGCTCTGGTCCCACGACCGATGGCGCACGCGGCCGCCCGGGGAGCACAGATGAAGATCCTGGCCATCATGGCTCTGGCAATGCTGGCGGCGCCCGCGGTGGCGGCCGTCGATGTCGATGTCAAACCGTACGTCGAAGCCGACCGCGCCGGCGCCGGCGCCGTCGTTCGCGGGCGTGTCTATGCCGAGCGCCGGAAGCCGGCGGGTCCGGACACGCCCCTCGCGGGCGCCACCGTGATCGCGATGCCACGGTCGGACGCCTTGGTCACCCGGCTGCAGCAGCTCCGCGACGGCGCCCGGGAGTCCGCCCCCGCCTACCGCGACGCGGCCGAGCGGATGCAGAAAGCGCGCGAGCTCTACGAGAAGGAGCTGTGGGAAGCCGGCGCGGCTGACCTGGTGCGTGCAGTGACCGCCGACGCCGACGGCCGCTTCGATCTCGGCAAGCTGCCCGACGGCCGGTGGATCATCCTCGCCAAGTGGGACGAGTTCAAGCCAGCCAAGGCATCGAAGGCGCCCAGAAAGGACCGCGAGATGTACGTCGGTAATGCACGCCTCGTGGGATTCCGGTCGCGCCTCGTGTGGTTGCGCGAGGTTGCGGTCGGTGGGGCGCCTGCTGCCGAGATCGAGCTAACCGACCGGAATGTCTGGTTTACCGGTGTAGTGGAAGAGCGCGTCCTGGATGCCGGCCAGCGTCGCTGAGCCGGCACCCAGGGCAGGAACGCAGACTTACTTCTTCTCGGCGGCCGGCTTGCCGCTGTCCGCCTTCTTCATCGAACCGCCCGACACGCTGACGTTCATCGCCGTGGCTTTGCCTTCGTGGTCCATGTAGCGCACGGTCACCTTGTCACCGGGGGCGATGTCCTTCGCCATCGACTCCTTGCCAGCCTTCTTCACCTTCGTCTTGTCGTCGAGCGCGAAGGTCCACTCCGTCTCCTTGCCCTTCTCCTTGCCGGCCACGACAAGGCTGTCAGGCGAGGCAGACTTCACGGTGCCGACGGCCGTCTTCGTCGCCGGCTTCTTCGCCGCCTTCTCCATCTTCGTATCGGCCGGCTTCTTGTCGGTCGTGGTCGTCGGCGTCTGCGCGACGGCCGCCCCGACGGTGCCCGTCACGAACGCGATGCCCATGAGTACAGCAACCAGTCTCTTCACCGATGTTCCCTCCACGTGTGAGTTGATGTTCCTGCAGCCTCGCGGGCCCGGCCCGCCCTTCTGACCGTCCACGTTACTCGACGCGCGGTATGCACGCATCAAACTTCTCGACGAGACAATTGCCGTCTCGCCAGCGTTCCGGCAGCGTCCCGGCGCAACATTGACCCAACCCGGAAAGCATGGTAAAAATGACCCAGCTTTCCTCCTTCTATGGCGATTCGGGACCGTTTACTCGCTGCGGCTCTCGGTTTCTGGATTCTTTTGGCGCTGGGCGCGCTCTCGCGCAGCGCCGCCGAACCCCTTTCTCCCGCCAGCTTCGACACCGAGCCATCCCGAACGACTGAGTCTGATCCTCCTTCGATGGGGGAACGTGGCATTTCCAACTTCGGTTCCGCCCCGGAGATGCCGGCGCAGCCGGCGGACGCCGTCCAGATCGACCTGACCGATGCGTGGGCCGAGGCATTCTCCAGCGGAAGCCGCGTGCCGTTCCGCCCGCGCGCGACCGTAGAGCCTCCCGCGTACCCGGTCGTCCTCAATCCCCAGGTGCAGTACTTCGTCGACATGTTCACCGGTAGTCGGCGCGAGATCGTCAATCTCTGGGTTAGCCGCTCGGCACGCTATCTCGGGATGATCCGGCAGGTGATGCGCTCGCGCGGCCTTCCGGAAGACCTCGCGTATACCGCCATGATCGAGAGCGGCTTCAAGGCTGACGCCGTGTCGAGGGTCGGCGCCAAGGGCATGTGGCAGTTCATGGCCGCCACCGCTCGGCGCTACGGGCTGCGTGTCGACAGCTGGGTCGACGAGCGCTATGACCCCGAGAAGTCCACGCACGCCGCCGCCGCGTATCTGCGCGATCTCTACAACCAATTCGGCTCGTGGTCGCTCGCGCAAGCGGCGTACAACGCCGGCGAGGTGAAAATTCTCCGCGCGATGCAGAAGACCGGCTCGTCCGACTTCTGGACACTCGCCGAGAGCCGCCATCTCCGCCGCGAGACAAAGGACTTCGTTCCACAGATCCATGCCGCGACCGTCATCGGGCGTGATCCCGACCGCTACGGCTTCGAGTTCGACGATGTCGAGCCCGCCGCGGTGGACGTGGTGAAGGTGCCGCCGCGGACCGATCTGCGCCGACTGGCCGCCTCGTCCGCCGTGCCGTTCGAGACACTGAGATCACTGAACCGGGTGCTCGTCCGAGGCATGACGCCGCCGGGCCCGCCGTGGCAGCTCCGCGTGCCTGTCGGCTCCTCCGAGCGCGTGGTCGCGGCACTGGCGCCGCGGCACCGCACGCCGGTCACCGAGGTCGCCGCCGGGCATCGCAAGGCGACGCGCGCGGTCGCCGTCGCCGACGTCCATGTCGTGCGGCCACGCGACACCGTGTCGTCCATTGCGAAGCAGTACGGTGTCTCGGTCGGTGACGTGCTGCGCTGGAACAGCCTGGGACGGCAGGCACCGATCCATCCAGGCGACCGCCTCCGCGTCGCCATTCGCCCCTCCGTCGAGCAAGACGGACAGGGCGGATTCAGGTGACCGTCGAAGTCCGCCTTTTCGCCACCCTCGCCTCCTACCTCCCGCCCGGCAGCAAGGACGGCCTGGCCCGCGTCGAAGTCAATGATGGCGCCACCGTCGCGGACGTGGCTTCAAGGCTGGGGATTCCAGCCGGTCTCGATCGCGTGTTGCTGGTGAATGGCGCCGAGGCGGACCCGGGACAGCGCCTGTCGCCCGGCGACGTCATCGATATCTTTCCGCCGCTGGCCGGGGGTCACGCGCCCCTCTCGGCGTCCCCGATGGCCGAGTCGATCTCCGCGCCCACGAGGAGCGCCAGGCTGGACAGATAGAGCCAGAGCATCAAGAGGATCACGCCGCCGATCGAACCGTACGTCGCGTTGTAGTTGCCGAAATACCGCACGTAGATCCGCAGCGCGAACGAGGCGAGCAGCCAGCCGGCCAGTGCCGTGGCGCTTCCCGGCGTCACCCACCGCCAACGCTGCCTGATGGCGGGCGCGAAGTGATACACGAGGTTGATCCCGAGCAGCGCCAGGGTCGTCAGTGCCGGCCAGCGAGCAAGGTTCCAGATCCGCGTGAACGCACGGCCAACGCCGAGCTCGTCCGCCACCGCCTCGCCGATCCGCTCGCCGAATACCATCAGGATGACCGCGAGCAGGCTGAAGATCGAGAACCAGACGGTCAGGGCGACGGCGTCCAGCCGCTGACGCCACCAGGGCCGAAGGTCGCGAGCGTCGTGGGCCACGTTCACAGCCGTCCGGATGGAGACCATCCCGCTCGCCGCGCCCCAGAGCGCGGCCAGAACCCCGATCGACGCGAGCGAGCCGCGGGCATCGCGCACGACCTCGGTGAGCGTCTTCGTGAGCACCGAAGCCGCGTCGGCGGGCAGCACGCGCGTGCCATAGTCGAGGAGCCGATCCATCAGCCGGGGAACCGGCAGCAGGCCGAGCAGCGTCGTCAGGAAGAGCAGTGCGGGAAACAGCGCGAACAGGAAGTAATACGAGAGGCCGGCGGCGCGATCGTAGAGCTCGTGTTTCCGGATCCGCTGCTGGACGCGCCGCACGAGGGTGGCGACCGACAGCCCGCCGAGGTGCCACGGCGACACGTCGACGGTCCGGTCAGGATTCACGATGCCGGCACAATGGTACACTCGGAAGGCTTCGGAAGCGTCTAGGAACCCGGTGGGCCTCCCGGACTTCAAATCCGGTGTCCGGCTCTAGACAAGCTGGAGGTGGGTTCGACTCCCACACGCTTCCGCCACAGGGGAGAGGGCGGAAATCATGCCGAAAACGCAGGCAACGCCACGGCGAGCGCGACGCGAACGCCGCCGTTGGCTGACCGGCGCCGCGGCAGCCGGCGCTGTCGTCGTTGCCGTCATCGTCGGGTACTTCGCGTACCGTGCGCAGGCCGATCTGCCGGGTCAGAAATTCCCCGATCAGGGCAATCTCCACGTGCAAACGGTCGCCGACCCGCACGAGCCATACAATTCGACGCCGCCGACGTCCGGACCGCATCTTCCGTACATCGCCCCGTGGGGTGTGCACACGAAGCCTATCGCCAACGAGCTGCAGGTGCACAACCTCGAGGACGGTGGGGTCGTGGTCCAGTACAACTGCGACTGTCCGGAGCTCGCCGACAAGCTGGCGCAGATCGTGCGCCAGTACGATCGCTTCGTCGTGCTCGCGCCGTACCCCGCGATGAAAAGCCGCATCGCCCTCACGGCGTGGACGCGGCTCGAAACGCTCGACGACTTCGACGCCGCGCGGGTCGAGCGGTTCATCAAGGCGTACCGTGGCATCGATCACCACCCGCGGTAGCACGGTGGTGGCGAGCGTGGCGCTGGCACTGTTCGGTTGCGCGCGGGCGCACATCTCGCCGCTCTCCCCGCCGCCCTATCGCGCGGAGGTCGCCGCGGCCTACGACCGCACCTGGACGGCTCTCGTGCGGGCGATCGCCAAGCAGAACTTGCCGCTGCGCGCGATTGCCCGGGATTCGGGAGTGATCGCCTCCGACGATGTCGTCACGCCGATCGGGCTCTATGCCGACTGCGGACGTCTAGGCGACAACCGCGTCGAAGGCGAGGCGGTGGTGGCGTTCACCGTCTTCGCAGAGCCGGACGGCGCGGCCACGCGGGTTCAGGTCAACTCGAACATGCGCACCCACGCGCACCGCAAAGGCACGTCGGGCAAGCTGAAGCCGACGCCGGTCTACGCCTGCGCGTCGACCGGACGCTTCGAGGCCAACCTCATCGACGCGGTCCGGGAGCTCGTGAGGGACTAGCCGTGGCGTCCCGGCTGGCTGATCTGATCCGCAAGGCGCGTCGCCTTGCCGCCGAGCGCGACCGCCTCGTCGACGCGCTCGCCGCAGACTGGACGCGGGCGCTGCGCGGCCAGGGATTGACCTCCGAGGATCTCGAGGAGCTCTGGGCCGGACTCACAGAGGACGCCGTCCGCCGCGGCCAGCCGGCCGACAGCAAGTGGACCGCGCAGGCGTGGCGCGCCGAGGCGCAGGAAGTCATCGCCCGCGTCCGCGCCAAGGTCGAGGCATCTCTCGGTGAGCGCTGAGCGCGCCGCCGCCCTCCGGAGCCTCCCCTCGGTCGATCAGCTCGTGCGGCGCAGCATCGACGATCCCGCGCTCGCCGGTCTCTCTCGCGCACGACTGACCGCGACCGCCCGCGAGATCCTGGACGCGGAGCGGCGCCGGGTGCTGGAGTCTGCGCAGCCTCCCTCCGACGCCGACACCCTCGTGAGCCGGCTCGTCGCCGCGAGTCGACAGGCCGGACGTTTCTCGCTCCGGCCGGTGATCAATGCCACGGGCGTGGTGCTGCACACCAACCTCGGGCGAGCGCTGCTCAGCGACCTCGCGCGCGAGCGGGTGGCCGCCGTCGCCGCCGCGTACTCGAACCTCGAGCTGGACCTGGCGAGCAAGGAGCGCGGGTCGCGCTACAGTCACGTCGAGGCGCTGCTCCGGCGGCTCACCGGCGCCGACGATGCCCTGGTCGTGAACAACAATGCGGCCGCGGTGCTGCTCGCGCTGGAGACGCTCGCCCACGGCAAGGAGGTGATCGTCTCCCGTGGGGAGCTGATCGAGATCGGCGGCGAGTTCAGGATCCCCGACATCATGCTGCGAAGCGGCGCGGTGCTGCGCGAGGTCGGCGCGACCAACCGGACGCACCTGCGCGACTATGCCGAGGCGATCGGCCCGAACACCGCGCTGCTGCTCAAGGTCCACACCTCGAACTATCGCGTGATCGGCTTCACGGCGGAGGTCAGCAGCCGCGAGCTGACCGCGCTCGGCCGCGAGCGCGGCATCCCGGTCATGGAGGACCTCGGCTCCGGTTCGCTCCTCGACCTGCGCCCGTGGGGATTTCCGTACGAGCCGACCGTGCCGGAGGTGATCGCCTCGGGCGTCGAGCTCGTGTCGTTCTCGGGCGACAAGCTCCTCGGCGGTCCCCAGGCGGGCATCGTCGTCGGCAATCGCGCGATCGTTGCACGGCTCAAGAAGAATCCGTGGAATCGCGCGCTACGCATCGACAAGTTCACCATCGCGGCCCTCGAGGCGACGCTTGCGGCGTACGAGGCCGGCACGGCGCGCGACACCGTTCCCACGCTGCGCATGCTCACCGAGCCGCTCGCCGGCGTGCGGGCACGGGCGCGACGCGTCCTCCACGGGCTCGGCGCCGAGACCGCCGGGCGACTGGGCGCCCGGGTGCTCGAGGGCCGCGCGCAGGTCGGCGGTGGCGCGCTGCCGACGGTCGAGCTGCCGACGGCCGGGCTGGCGCTCGGAGCGACGGACGCCGCCGCCCGCGCGCTCGACCGTGCGCTCCGCGTCGGCGATCAGCCTGTCGTCGCGCGGCTCGTCGACGACCGGCTCTTTCTCGACTGTCGTACGGTCCTGCCGGGCCAGATCAAGGCCCTGGCCGCCGCCGTCGTGGCCGCCGCGCGGGCATGACCACCGGCCGGCACGTCGTCGTCGGTACCGCGGGTCACATCGACCACGGCAAGACGTCGCTCGTGAAGGCGCTGACGGGGACGGACACCGACCGGCTGCCCGAAGAGAAGGCGCGCGGCATCACCATCGACCTGGGGTTCGCCTTCCTCGAGGAGCCCGGCGGCCTCACGATCGAGATCGTCGACGTTCCCGGACACGAGCGCTTCGTGAAAAACATGCTGGCCGGCGTCGGCGGCATCGACGTGGCCATGCTCATCATCGCGGCCGACGAGGGCGTGATGCCCCAGACGCGCGAGCACCTCGCGATCTGCTCGCTGCTGCACATTCGCACCGGCCTCGTGGTCGTGACGAAGACGGACACCGTCGAGCCCGACTGGCTCGAGCTCGTCCGCGACGACATCGCCACCCTCGTGCGTGGCACGTTCCTCGCCGACGCGCCCATCGTCCCGGTGTCCGCCAAGACCGGCGATGGCCTTCCCGCGCTCAGAGAGGCGTTGCGGACGCTGGCCGCCGCCGTGCCGCCCCGCAGCACGGAGCAGCTGGCGCGCCTGCCCATCGATCGCGTGTTCACCATCAAAGGGTTCGGCACTGTCGTCACCGGCACGCTCGCCGCCGGCGCCCTTGCCGTCGACGATCGCGTCGAGGTCTTTCCGCGCGGCCTGGTGGCAAAAGTCCGCGGACTGCAGACGCACGGCCGACCCGTGGAGCGCGCGCTCGCAGGCCAGCGGACGGCGGTCAATCTTCAGGGTTTGGAACGCGCCGCCGTCGAGCGCGGCGACGTCATCGGTCACGCCGGCACGCTCGTCGCCACCACGCTCGTGGACGGCACGCTCGAGCTGCTCGCCGACGCCCCGCGCCCGCTGAAGACCCGCGATCGCGTCCGCTTTCACGCCGGGACGAGCGAGATCATGGCGCGCGTGCTGCTGATCGAGGGCCACGAGGTGACGCCCGGCGCCCGGGCGCTCGCCCGTTTTCGACTCGAGGCTCCGCTCGTCGCGCTGCCCGGCGATCGATTCGTCGTGCGCTCGTACTCGCCGATCGTCACCATCGGCGGCGGGACGCTGCTCGACGTGGATCCGGGCCGCATGCGGGTGCGGGCGCGCATCGCGCATCTCCGAACCCTCGAGCAGGGGAGCCCGGAGGACGTCGTGGAGGCCCACGTGCGCGAGGCGGGCGTCGCGGGCGTGCGCCTGGCCGCGCTCGTTGCACGCGTGCCATTCGGCGCCCGACAGACCCGCGCGCTGCTCGACGCACTCGTGAGCGCCGGGCGCGTGGTGGCGGCCGATCGCGAGTGGTTCGTGCACGGCGAGGCGGTGGAACGGCTGCGCGGACTCATCACGGGCGCGCTCGAGCAGTTTCATCGCGCGCATCCGCTGCGGCCCGGCATGTCTCGTGAAGAGCTGCGGGGCCGCGCGGGCGGTGCAGACGAGCGGCTCTTCGCCCACGTGCTCACGGCGCTCGGCGCCGACGGTCGCGTGCGCGCCGATCGGGACAAGGTTCGCCTCGGAACCCACGAGGTCCGCCTCGACGCCGAGCAGCAGGCAGCCGCCGACCGCGTCGAGCGCGAGTTTCGCGACGCGGCCGCGGCGCCGCCGAGCCCGGCGGAGGCGCTCGCCCGCGCCGGTGTCCGGGGCGATGAGGAGCACGAGCTCTTCCAGGTCTTGCTCGATGCGCGCCGTCTGGTGCGCGTGAAAGAGTCGCTCTTCTTCCACACCGAGGCGCTGGACGCAATCCAGGACAAGGTCGTGGCGCTGCTGCGCGAGCGGAAGGAGATCGGTCCCGGCGACATCAAGGACCTGCTGGGCATCTCCCGGAAATACGCGATTCCACTGCTTGAATTCTTCGACACCCGGCGGGTGACCGCGCGCGTGGGCGAGCGGCGAGTGCTCCGCGGGGCCTGAGCGCCCCCGGACAAAGAGTGCTAAGGTAACCCTGTCGCGAAAGGAGCCTCCCATGTTTGGTCTCGGCTATCAGGAGTTGCTCATCATCCTGGTGATCGTGCTGGTGCTCTTCGGCGCCAATCGCCTGCCCGAGCTCGCGCGCTCGCTCGGCTCGAGCGTGAAGGAGTTCAAGAAGGGCGTGAACGAGGCGAAGACCGACGAGACGACGAGCCCGGCCCGCAAGGAAGAGGAAAAGAAGGTCTAGCAGCCCTCGCACGCACGCGCCGCGTCCCGGGTATACTTCACGTTCGCCATGCGGCGCTTCGATCGGATCGACCTCTTCCTCGCGGGCGCGCTGGCGTTGCTCACCGTCGTGTCCCGGCTGCCCTACCGGGCGCGGATGCTCTACAACTGGGACGCCGTACAGTTCGCGCTCGCGCTCCGCGAATACGACGTCGTCAAGCACCAGCCGCACCCGCCCGGCTACATCCTGTACGTCGCGCTCGGTCGCCTCGTGAACGCATGGCTCGGCGATCCGACGGCGGCGTACGTCCTCCTCGCCGTCGTCTTCAGCGGCCTGACGACCTTCGTCGTGTATGCCCTCGCACGCTTCGTGTACGACCGCGCCACCGCGCTGGCGGCGGCCACGCTGCTCGCCGTGAGCCCGCTCTTCTGGTTCTACGGCTCCGTCGGTCTCACGTACGCGGGAGAGGCGCTGTTCGCGTCGGCGGTCGCCTACTTCGCGTTCCGCGCGCTCCAGGGCAGCGAGACGGACGCCTGGCTCGCCGCCGCCTATCTCGGACTCGCGGGCGGCATGCGCCAGTCGATGCTGCTGCTGCTCTTCCCGCTGTGGCTGCTCGCGGTGGTGCTCGGCATGCGTCGCCGTCGCACGCTACCGATCGGGCTGGCGGTGCTCGCGGTCGTGGTCGTCGCGTGGCTCGTGCCGATGATCCGCCTCACCGGCGGTCTCGAGCGCTATCTCGGCGCCTCCCGCCAGCTGGCGGAGTCCGTCGTGCTGCCGACGTCGGTGGTCGGCGGCGCCGTCGAGACCACGCTCCGCATGTCCCGCTACCTGCTGGAGTCCGTCATCGTCGGGCTGGGCCCGCTCGCGCTCGCGGCGTTGCTGCTGCCGTGGTACGTCCGGCGTCATGGGTGGCATCGGCGCGAGTGGCTCATGCTCGCGTGGATCGTGCCGCCGGTGCTCGTCTACACGCTCGTACACTTCGGCCAGGCCGGGTACGTGCTGACGTTCCTGCCGGCGCTGGTGGTGGTGCTGTCGCGCGTCGCTGTCACCGCGCTCGCCGAGACGCGTGGCCGCCGCGTGGTCACGGCGTTCGCCATCGTCACGGTCGTGCTGGTGAATGGGACGTTCTTCGTCAACGCACGGCCACTGCCGCGCGATTTCGACGCCGCCAAGCCCGCCTGGCAACAGGCGATGGAGGACGACGCCTTCGACTGGATCTTCAGCCGTACGGCGGCGGCGCTGCACGAGCACGAGGAAGTCGTACGCACGTTCGTCGACGCCATCCGCGGACTCTACTCGCCGGAAGACACGGTGGTGGTCACGGAGCTCGGCAACACGCGGTCGTATCCCTGGATGCGGCACGCGATGTTCTACCTGCCCGAGTACTCGATCTTCGAGCTCCGCGTGGGCGACCTGCCTCCCGGCTACTACGCCCCGCAGCTGGCCTCGGAGATGACACGACTGCCGGGCAGCGAAGTACGGCTGCCGGCCCGCACCCGGCGCCTCGTGTGGTTCGTCGATCACTGGTCGCCGTCGGTGGCGCGGCCCGACGGTTTGCAGGAGATCGTGCTGCCGTACGGGCGCTACCTGTACGTGCTGCCGGTCGATCGCCGCCCCATCAGCTACGCGGGCTACACGCTCGCGCGTGACCGCTAGCCGGCGCGACGATCTCATCGTGGGCCTGGCGGCGGCCGTGCCGCTCGCGTGGATGCTCGCGCGCGAGCACGCCATCGCCGGCGCCCCCGGATTCCCGCTCGACGACTCGTGGATCCATCTTCATTTCGCGCGGCATCTCGCCGAGGGCGCCGGCTTCGCGTACAACCTCGGCCAGCCGGTCTCGGGCTCGACGGCGCCGCTGTGGACGCTGTTGCTGGCCGCGGGCGCGCTCGTGGCCGGCGCCACGCTCGCCATGGTCAAGACGCTCGGGGTGGCGGCCGGCATCGCGGCGGCGCTCGTCGTCCGTCGCGCGGCACTGGCCTTCGGTGCGCCGCCTGCCGCGGCGCTCAGTGCTGCGGTCACGCTGCTGTGGACCGGCGCCTTTGCGTGGGGTGCGCTCTCCGGCATGGAGGTGATGCTGGCAGCGCTTCTGGTCGGCGCGGCTCTGCTGGCACTGGCGCGCGACGCGACGTGGGCCACCGCGCTGGCCGGCGCGCTGGCCGCGCTCGCGCGGCCGGAAGCCATTCTGTTGACGCCGCTGCTGGCGGCGGCGCGGCCGCTCACGCTGCGGCGCGCGCTGATCTTCACGATCGTGACCGTCGCGGCGCTGGCGCCGTTCGTGGCCTTCTCGTACGCGACCGTCGGTCGTCCGGTTCCCGCGACCGCCGTCGCCAAGGTGGAAGGCGGGCTGCTCGGGTGGCTCGGCGGCATCCGTGAGTCGCCGCTCACGACGTGGGGCATCCGGCCTCGCGACTTCAGCATCGAGTGGACGCGCTGGCTGTTCCAGACGCACGTGCTGCTGCCGCTCGCGCTGCCTTCCATCGCACTCGTGTGGACGCGGGGCAACCGGGCCCTCGGCGTGGTCGGACTCGCGCTCCTCGTGCATCCGCTCGGCATGGCGCTGCTCGCGCCCTATCGCGGCCCGGCCTTCCAGGAAGGCCGCTACTCGATCCACCTGCTGCCGATCGCCGTCGTCCTGCTGACGATCGCGCTGGCGAAGGGCATGCGGGCGCGGCCGATCCTCGTGCTGGCGCCGCTCGCGCTCGCGCTGCTGCCGCTGTCCGCGGCCGCCGAGCGCTATGCGTGGGGCGTACAGAACATCAACGCGATGCAGGTGCACCTCGGCCGCTGGCTCGAGCGCAACACCGCCGTCGACGCCACGCTCGCCGTGAACGACATCGGTGCGATCGCGTTCTTCTCCCGCCGCCCCGTGCTCGACCTGATGGGGCTCGTCACACCGGAGATCCTTCCGTATCGGCGGGAGGGCGAGAGCGGAATCGTGCGCTTCGTCCAGCAGCGATGTCCCGACTACGTCGTGATCTTTCCCGCGTGGTTTCCGGAGCTGTCGGCCCGGCGCGACGTCCTCACGCCGATCTACGCCACGCGTCTGGCCCACAACGAAGTGTCCGGCGGACCCGAAATGGTCGTATATCGGCTGGCGCGCTGTGCGGTATGATCGAACGGATGATGCGGCTGACCGCCGTGGCGCTCGCGCTGACGCTGCTGACGGTCGCGCCGGTCCCTCCCGCCTCGGCCGAGATCTACAAGTACACCGACGATCGCGGCACCAACCACTACGTGGATGGTCTCGAGAGCGTGCCGCAGGCGTACCGCTCGCGCGCCGTCCCCGTCGGCATGAACAACAACACGCTCACCGCACCGCCGCCGACGGGCTCCGAAACCGCACCTGACGCCAAGAACCCGCGGGAGCGCGGCGGCAAGGAGGACGGCGACGGCAAGGGGCGCGAGGGCGGCAAGGCCGGCGCCACGATCCGGTACGCACCGGGGAAGCCGATCATGGTGACCGCGACCGTGAACGGCAACGCGAGGGCCAACCTGCTGCTCGACACCGGCGCGGACAAGACCATGATCAATCCGCGGGTGCTCGTCGAAGCCGGCGCCCCGCTCTCGCGGCCGGTCGGCTCCGCCATGGTGAGCGGCGTCGCCGGCTCGGAGCAGATGCAGTTCGTGACCATCGACTCGCTCGAGGTGGCGGGCGCGACGGTCGGGCGCATGACGGTGGCGTCCTACGACGTCGCCGGCGCCGGCGATGGCCTTCTCGGTCGCGATTTCCTCGATCACTTCTCCGTGAACATCGACTCGACACGAGGCACCGTCACCCTCACGCCCCGATAGATCTTCGTCCGCGTGCTACGATAGTCCGAATCGGAATGGACTACAAAGCCACGCTGAATCTGCCGAAAACCGACTTCCCGATGAAGGCGAACCTTGCCCAGGCCGAGCCGCGGATGCTGGCGTGGTGGGATCAGATCGGCATCTACAAGCGTCTGCGCGAGGCGACCGCCGACCGCCCGCTGTGGGTGCTCCACGACGGGCCGCCGTACGCGAACGGCAACATCCACATGGGCCACGTCCTCAACAAGGTGCTGAAGGACGTGGTCGTGAAGTCGCGCTCGATGCTCGGCTTCAACGCCCCGTACGTCCCCGGCTGGGACTGCCACGGGCTGCCGATCGAGCACCAGGTCGACAAGGAGCTCGGCCTGGACACCGCGCCGACGGACGTCCGCCAGGCGATGGATCCAGTCGAGAAGCGCCGGCGCTGTCGCCAGTTCGCCGGCCGCTTCGTCGACATCCAGCGCCAGGAGTTCAAGCGCCTCGGCGTCTTCGGCGACTGGGACGATCCGTATCTCACGATGGCACCGGCCTACGAGGCCGTGATCGCGCGGGAGTTCGGGCGCTTCGTCGGCCGCGGGCTCGTCTACAAGGGACTCAAGCCGGTCCACTGGTGCATGCACTGCAAGACCGCGCTCGCCCAGGCCGAGGTCGAGTACGAGGAGCAGCGGACGCCGTCCGTCTACGTGAAGTTCCCGCTCGTCGCGCCGCTGCCCGACGCGCCGAGCGCGCCGCGCCCGGCCCTCGTGATCTGGACGACAACGCCGTGGACGCTGCCGGCCAATCTCGCGATCGCCGTGCATCCGGACGAGGAATATGTCGCGCTCGATGCCGGCGGTGAGACGCTCGTCGTGGCGGCTAAGCTTGCCGACGCCGTCGGCCGGCTGGCCGGCATCGACGCGTCGCGGCCGGTGGCGCGGTTCAGTGGCCGCCGCCTGGAAGGACTCGAGTACCGCCATCCGTGGATCGATCGCACGGGCAAGGTGGCGGTGGCGAGCTTCGTGGCCATGGACACGGGCTCCGGGCTGGTTCACATCGCGCCGGGCCATGGCGAGGAAGACTACGAGCTCGGTCGCGCGCTCGGCCTGCGGATCTACAACCCCGTCGACGACGACGGCCGCTTCGTCGCCGACGTCGAGCACTTCGCCGGCCAGACGGTGTGGGAGGCGAATCCGCGAATCGTCGCGCACCTCAAGCGGGTGGGCGCGCTCATCGCGGAGCTGCCGCTGACGCACACGTATCCCCACTGCTGGCGGTGCAAGAATCCGACGCTCTTCCGCGCCACCGAGCAGTGGTTCGTGGCCCTCGACACCGACGATGTGCGCGCGCGGACGCTCGATGCCATCCGCCGAGACGTCCGGTGGATTCCGGCCTGGGGCGAGGAGCGGATCTTCAACATGGTCGCGCACCGCCCGGACTGGACCATGTCCCGCCAGCGCGTGTGGGGCGTGCCGATCGTCGCGTTCTACTGCAACGCCTGCGAGACGCTGCTGCTCGACCAGCGCGTCATCGAGCACGTGGCGCAGATCTTCCACGACGGCGACGGCTCCGACGAATGGTACGTGCGGCCGGCCGCCGCCCTGCTTCCCGATGGCACCCGGTGCGCCAAGTGCGGGGGCACGGCGTTTCGGAAGGAGACCGACATCCTCGATGTCTGGTTCGACTCCGGCTGCAGTCACGCGGCCGTGCTCGAGACCCGTCCCGAGCTGCGCTCGCCGGCCGACCTGTACCTGGAAGGCAGCGACCAGCACCGCGGATGGTTCAACTCCTCGCTCATCGAGTCGATGGTCACGCGCGGCCGGCCGCCTTACAAGGCGGTGCTCACGTGCGGGTTCGTCGTCGACGGCGAGGGAAAGAAGATGTCGAAGTCGGTCGGCAACACCGTCGCGCCGGACGTGCTGCTGCCGAGGTACGGCGCCGAGATCCTGCGTCTGTGGGCCGCCTCCGAGGACTATACGGAGGACATCCGGCTGTCGACGGAGATCATGGACCGGCTCGCCGATGCCTACCGGCGCATCCGGAACACGTATCGCTTCCTGCTCGGCAACCTGAGCGACTTCGACCCGGCGCGCGACCGCCAGCCTTACGCGCGCCTCGACGAGGTGGACCGCTGGATCCTCGACCGGCTGGCGCGGCTCATCACGCGCGTGACGCGTGCCTACGAGGACTACCAGTTCCACACGGCGTTTCACTCGGTGCACAACTTCTGCGCCGTGGATCTCTCAGCCCAGTACCTGGACGTCATCAAGGACCGGCTCTACACCTCGGCGGCGGACGATCCCCGCCGCCGCGCGGCCCAGACGACCTGCGCGGAGATCTTCACCGCGCTGGCGCGGCTGCTGGCGCCGATCCTGACGTTCACGGCGGAGGAGGCCTGGCGCCACGCGCCCGGGGCGCGCGCGGAGTCCGTGCATCTCGAGCGCTTTCCAGCGGCGCCCCGCGAATGGCTCGACGACACGCTGAAGGCGCAGTGGGATCGGCTGCTCGAGGTCCGGCGGGAGGTCGCCAAGGCGCTGGAGACCGCGCGGGCGCAGAAGCTCATCGGCAGCGGTCTGGACGCGCGGGTGCGGATCGGCTCGGCGCCGGAGGATTTGCCGGGGCTTCTGAAGGGCAAGCGCGAGCAGCTCGCCACGCTGTTCATCGTCTCGCGCGTCGATTTCGATCCCGGCGCGACGGCGGCCAGCGTCGTCTACGAGAGCCAGGACATCCCCGGCCTCGTCATCGGCGTCGACCGCGCGCCGGGCGAGAAGTGCGAGCGGTGCTGGACGCGCACCGAGGACGTCGGCCGCGACGCGGCCCATCCCACGCTGTGCGCGCGTTGCGTCCGGGTCATCGCCACCGCACGATGACCTGGGTCCTGCTGCTGGCGGGCGCGATCGTCGTGCTCGACCAGGTCACGAAGGCGCTCGCCCTCGCGCGCCTGACGCCGGGGGTTCCGCGCGTGGTGGCCGATGGCTGGCTGTCGCTGACGCTCGTGATGAATCCGGGGCTGGCATTCGGACTGCTCGGCTCGCTGCCGCCCGCCTGGCGCTGGACCGTCGCCGCCCTTTCGGTCCTGGCCCTCGTCGTCCTCGCCCGCGTCGCGCTCCGCGTGCTGCCGACCGGCGGCTGGCCGGGCCTGGTGGCCATCGGCCTGATCTTCGGCGGCGCCGTCGGCAATCTCATCGACCGCGGCCGCTTCGGAGCGGTGGTCGACTTCGTCGACGTCTACTGGCGCGGCTGGCACTGGCCCGCCTTCAATGTCGCGGACTCGGCGATCAGCGTCGGCGTCGTGATGCTCGCGCTCCGCCTGCTGAGCGAGCGCACGCCCGCCCCGAACGCCTAGATGGCGGAGCCGGTCGAGGCGCGCACGCTCCGCGTGCCCGCGGCGGCCGCCGGTGCCCGCCTGGATCGCTGGCTCGCCGAGCAGGTCCCCGGCCTCTCGCGGTCACGCTTGCAGGCGCTCATCGACGAAGGACACGTGCGCGTCGACGGCGACGTGCCGAAGGCCTCGCGCCGGCTGGCTGGCGGCCAGGTGATCACGCTCGAGATTCCGCCCCGCCCGCCCGAGACGCTGACTCCGGAGCCGATCGAGCTAAGCGTTCTCTACGAGGACGACGACGTGCTCGTCGTCGACAAGCCCGTCGGCATGGTGGTACATCCCGGAGCCGGCCACCCTACCGGGACGCTGGCCGCTGCGGTGCTGGCGCATGCGCCGGAGACGGCCGGCGTGGGGGGGCCGCGCCGCCCAGGCATCGTCCATCGACTCGACAAGGACACGTCGGGACTGCTCGTCATGGCCAAGACGCCGCACGCGTACGACTCGCTGACCGCGCAGCTGGCGGCCCGAACGGTGAGCCGGCGGTATCGCGCGGTGGTCCACGGGCGGGTGAAGGCGGCCACGGGCCTCGTGGATGCCCCGATCGGCCGCCATCCGCGCGACCGGGTCAGGATGGCCGTGGTCCCGCGCGGCCGACGCGCGCTCACCCGATACGCCGTCCTGGAACGGTTCTCGCACTTCACTGATCTCGACGTGAGGCTCGAGACGGGGCGAACGCACCAGATCCGGGTCCACATGGCCTCCCTGGGCCATCCCGTCGTCGGCGACGCGCTCTACGGGGGGCGCGCCGCCCGCCGGCCGGTGCCCATCGACCTTCCGGGCCTGGCCCTCCACGCCGCCGAGCTGGCCTTCGTGCACCCCGTTACCGAAACCAGGATGGAATTCGCTTCGCCGCTGCCGCCGCGAATCCGCCAGCTGCTGTCTCACTTGCGTGACGCGGGGTAGCACACTTTGCGGGGCCGTCGACACACGGTGGCGGCTAAGTGGCCGTCACCGCGACGGTCTCGTTATGGCACGGCACTGGCAGCCCGATGCTAGGATGAAAGAGAACGCATGCACGGACTGACGACGGTCATTCTCGCCGCCGGGGAAGGCAAGCGCATGCGCTCCCGGCAGCCGAAGGTCCTGCACGAGCTCTGCGGCCGGCCCCTCATCGCCTATCCGCTGCGGCTCGCGCGGGCGCTCACCGACCGGATCGTCCTCGTGACCGGGCCTGACTCGGAGACGGTGTGCGCGGCCGCCGGCGAGGGAGTCTCGGTCGTCGAGCAGCGCGAGCGGCTCGGGACCGGCCACGCCGTGCTCCAGGCCCGCGCGCAGTGCGAGTCGGCCGAAGGCGCGGTCCTCGTCCTGCCCGGTGACGTCCCGCTGCTGTCCGTGGAGACGCTCGAGCGGCTCGTGTCGCATCACAGCTCCACCGGCGCCGCCGCCACGATCCTCACCGCGATCGTCGAGCGGCCGCACGGCTATGGCCGCGTGCTGCGCCAGGGCGGGCGGGTGAAGCGGATCGTCGAGGACCGCGACGCGACGGACGACGAGAAGCGGGTGTCGGAGATCAACACCAGCGTGTACTGCTTCGACGGTCGCCGGCTCTGGCGCGCCCTCGAGCAGGTCAAGCCCGACAACGATCAGGGCGAGTACTACCTGACGGATGTGATCGGTGTGCTGGCGCGCGCGGGGGGTCGCATCGAGGCCATCAGTGTCGACGACGCCGAGGAAGCGCTCGGGGTCAACGACCGCAAGCAGCTGGCCGCGCTGGCGAGCATCCAGCGGCGCCGGATCGTCGACCGTCACATGCTGGCCGGCGTCACCATCCACGATCCCGCCACGACGTACATCGACGACACGGTCGTCATCGGCCCGGACACCGTGATCTATCCGAACGTCATCATCGACGTGGCCTCCGAGATCGGCAGCGACTGCGTCATCGGAGCGGGCAGCCACATCCGGGCGACGAAGCTCGGTGATCGGGTGCAGCTCAAGCCGTACTGCGTGCTCACGGAATCCGTCGTGGACGACGACGCCGTCATGGGACCGTTCTGCCATCTGCGACCGAAGTCACACGTGGGGCCCGGCTGCGAGATCGGCAACTTCATCGAGCTCAAGAAGGCCAAGGTCGGGCGCAAGTCCAAGGCGCACCACGTCGGCTACCTGGGCGACGTCACCATCGGCGAGGGCGTCAACATCGGCGCCGGCACGATCTTCGTGAACTACGACGGCGCCGCGAAGCATCACACGAGCGTGGGCGACGGGGCGTTCGTCGGTAGCAACACGAGCATCGTGGCCCCGCTCACCATCGGAGCCGGCGCCTACGTGGCGGCAGGCTCGGTCATCACGAAGGACGTCCCCCCGGACGCGCTGGCCGTGGAGCGGGCTCCGGCGGTGGTCAAGGAACAGTGGGCGGCACGCCGCCGGGCGCGGCGCGCGGCCGAGAAGAAAAAGGAAGGCTGAGCCATGTGCGGAATCGTCGGCTACGTCGGTCCCAAGAGCGCGGTCGGCATCATCGTCGAGGGTCTCAAGCGGCTCGAGTATCGCGGCTATGACTCGGCCGGCATCGCCGTCCTCGATGGCGCCGGGCTCAACGTGCGGCGCGCGGTGGGTCGCATCAAGGCGCTGGAGACCGTGCTCCGCGAGCGACCGCTCAGCGGCAGCATCGGCATCGGCCACACACGCTGGGCCACGCACGGCCGTCCCTCCGAGGACAACGCCCATCCGCACACCGACTGCAGCGGCGGCCTCGTGGTCGTGCACAACGGGATCCTCGAGAACTACCTGGAAATCAAGGAGCGTCTGGCCGCCGACGGCCACACGTTCAAGTCGGAGACGGACACCGAGGTGCTGGCGCATCTCATCGAGCATCACCTGCGCGGCACCCAGCGGCTGGACGAGGCGGTGAAGGCCGCGCTGCACGAGGTGACCGGCTCCTACGCCGTCGGCGTCGTGTCACAGTCGGCACCCGACCGGCTCATCGCGGCCAAGCAGGGCGCCGGCAGCGTCGTGGTCGGGCTGGGCCGCGGCGAGATGTTCGTCGCCTCGGACATTCCCGCGATCCTGGCCCACACCCGGGACGTCGTGATCCTCGAGGACAACGACATCGCGGTGGTCACCGCCGGCGGCGTCGAGCTGTCCACGCTCGATGGCGATCCCGTCCAGCGCGAGCCGACGAAGATCACCTGGGATCCGATCATGGCCGAGAAGGGCGGCTACCGGCACTTCATGCTGAAGGAGATCTACGAGCAGCCGCGCGCCATCGCCGACACCTTCCGCGGCCGCATCGCGCCGGAAACGGGTCATATCGTGCTGCCGGACGTGAACCTCGATCCGTCGACGGTGCGCTCGATCCAGCGGGTGGTCCTGGTCGCCTGCGGTACCGCGTGGCACGCGGCACTGCTGGGGCGGACGATGATGGAGCGCCTGGCCGGCATCCCGGCCGAGGTGGACCTGGCCTCGGAGTTCCGGTACCGCGACGCCATCGTCGGCCCGGAGACGCTCGTCATCGCCGTGTCGCAGTCCGGAGAGACCGCCGACACGATCGGCGCCGTGAAGGCGGCGCGGCTGAAGGGCTGCCCCATCCTCGCCATCACGAACGTGGTCGGCTCCGCGCTCGCGCGCGAGGCCACGGGCGTGCTGCAGATGCACGCCGGCCCGGAGATCGGCGTGGCCTCGACGAAGGCGTTTGCGACCATGATCGTCGGCGCCTACCTGCTCGCGCTCTGGCTCGGCCGCCAGCGTGGCGCGCTGACGTCGGAGGACGTGAAGAAGCGCATCCACGATCTGGTCGAGATCCCGCGCCTGGTGGAAAAGACGCTGGAGCTGGACGGGCAGGTGGCGGCGCTCGCGCGCAACGTCAGCAGCGCGACCGACTTCCTCTACCTGGGGCGCGGCGTGCAGTTCCCCATCGCGCTCGAGGGCGCGCTGAAGCTGAAGGAGATCTCCTACATTCACGCCGAGGGCTACGCCGGCGGCGAGATGAAGCACGGGCCGATCGCGCTCATCGCCGATGGCTTGCCGGTGGTGGCGCTGGTGCCCCGCGACTCCTCCTACGAGCGCATGCTCGGCAACATGGAAGAGGTGCGCGCCCGTGACGGACAGCTGATTGCGATCTGTCACCCCGACGACCGCGCCGCCGCCACCAAGGCCCACCACGTCATCGAGGTCCCCCCGTGCGCCGAGCTGCTGGCGCCGCTGCTGACCGTGATCCCGCTCCAGCTCTTGGCGTACCACGTCGCCGTCCGCCGCGGCTGCGACGTCGACCAGCCAAGGAACCTCGCGAAGTCAGTCACGGTGGAGTAACTCGGGGATTTCGAGCGGAGGCATCGGAGGGGGCCACCGAGGCCCCCTCCGATGCTAGGCGTACGCCGGTTGGCTGCCGAGCGCGTGGGCGATGAGCTTGTCCAGGTGCAGCAGGTCGAAGGGCTTCGGCAGGTAACCGGTGGCGCCGGTCTCGAGCGCCTCGAGCGCCACCTGCGTGGAGTCGTATCCGGTCATCACGAAGATCGGCGTCTCGACGCCCATGCCGCGCAGCGACTTCAGCAGCCCGAGACCGTCGACGCCAGGCATCCGGACGTCCAGGAGGATCGCGTCCGGGCTCTTCTGCACGACCGCCGCGAGCGCCTGCGACGCGTTCGTCGCGACCTCCACCTGATAGCCGCGGACCAGGAACTGCTTCAGGACTTCCTGCACGACGGGGTTGTCGTCGACGATGAGGATGCGCTTCGTGGGTCGCATGGCGTTTCGTGCTGGCAAGCCGTGTGCCACGCCGGCCGCCGGCCGAATTCGCCGATTTCCCGGCCCACATGGCGTCTCGGATGACGCGCTGGCGCGGCGCGAGCCAGACTGGCGCGCGCCGCTGGCAACGCCCCCTGCCGGATACGGTACAATTCGGCGGTGCCGGCAGCCCTCGAGCATCTCCTCGACGACCTGAACCCGCCTCAGCGCGACGCCGTCCTGGCCGGCGACGGGCCTCTCCTGGTCCTGGCGGGCGCCGGGAGCGGCAAGACGCGGGTCATCGCGCACCGCATCGCCCACCTGATCGGCGTCCGGAAGGTCGACTCGCGCAATGTCCTCGCGGTGACCTTCACGAACAAGGCGGCCGGGGAAATGGCGCGACGCGTGGAGGCCCTGCTGGCGCCGGCCGGGTTCCGGCCCCCGATCATCGCCACCTTTCACGCCGCGTGCGTGCGCATCCTCCGCCAGCACGGCGAGCACATCGGGCTGCCGCGACACTTCACCATCTACGACGAGGACGATCGCACGGCGCTGATCAAGGAGTGCATGAAGGACGGCGAGCTGGCCGACCGCTCGTTCACGCCCAGCGCGGCCGGCCACCGCATCTCCTATCTCAAGAACCAGATGCTGAGCGTGCAGGACGCGCTGCGCGAGGCGCGGGGACCGTGGGAGCAGAAGGCCGCCCTCGTCTACTCGCGGTACGAGAAGCGCCTCACCGAGACCGGCGCCGTGGACTTCGACGATCTGCTGCTGCGCGTCGTGCGCCTCTACACGGAGGTGCCGGAGGTGCTCGCCTACTATCGCGGGCTCTGGCGCCACGTCCTCGTCGACGAGTACCAGGACACCAACCGCGCGCAGTACCGCATCATCCGCCTGCTCACCTCCGAGCACCGCAACGTCTGCGTCGTGGGCGACCCCGATCAGTCCATCTACAAGTGGCGCGGCGCCGACATCAACAACATTCTCGACTTCGAGAAGGACTTTCCGGGCACGCGGGTGGTGAGGCTCGAGGAGAACTATCGGTCGACGCAGCGGATCCTGGCCGTGGCCGCCGCCGTCATCGACAACAACCTGCAGCGCAAGGACAAGACGCTGTGGACGAAGAACCCCGAGGGCGAGTCGGTGGCGGTGTACCGCGGCTGGGACGAGCACGAGGAGGCGAACTTCGTCGCGCAGACCGCGCTGAAGTGCCGCGCCGATGGTGTGCCGTGGGACGGTATCGCGGTCTTCTATCGCACGAACGCCCAGTCGCGGGTGCTGGAGGACGCGCTCCGCCGCGCGCGCATTCCCTACGTCATCGTGGGCGGTGTGCGGTTCTACGAGCGCAAGGAGATCAAGGACACCCTGGCCTGGCTGCGCCTCTGCATCAATCCGGCCGATGACGTGGCCTTTCGCCGGGCGGTGCAGGCGCCGTCGCGCGGCGTCGGCGTGACGTCGCTGGCGCGACTCGACGAGGTGGCGCTGGACGCGAGCCGGCCGCTGCTGGCGCTGGCGGCCGCTCCGCCGCCCGACGTCCGGGGCAAGGCGCGCACGGGGCTGGAGGATTTCGCGGCCACCGTGGCGCGCCTCGCCGCGCAGCGAGCCGACCTGTCGCCGCCCGCGTTCATCGACCTCGTGCTGCAGGCGTCGGGCTATCGCAAGGCGCTCGAGCAGGACCGCTCGCCGGAGGCCGAGGGCCGGCTCGAGAACCTCGAGGAGCTGGTGGCCGCGGCCGAGGACTTCACGCACGCCGCCGGCGAGACGACGCTCGAGGCGTTTCTGGACAGCGTGGCCCTCATGAGCGACGTGGACGAGCTCAAGGACGCCGACTCGCGGGTGACGCTGATGACCCTGCACTCGGCCAAGGGCCTCGAGTTCCCGGTGGTGTTCCTCACCGGCCTCGAAGAGGGCGTGTTTCCGCACACGCGCTCGATGGGTGATCCCGAGCAGATCGAGGAGGAGCGCCGCCTCTGCTACGTCGGCATCACGCGCGCCGAGCAGCGCCTCTACGTCAGCTACGCCGTCCATCGGCGCATCCACGGGTACGGTGTCGGCGAGCCGTCGCGCTTCCTGCGCGAGATGCCCGAGGAGCATCTGACGCTGCTGAACGCCTCGCGGCCGGAGCCGGCCTTCGTCGCCGCGCGCGAGGTTCCACGCTACGAGCCGGAGGAGGAGTCGTGGCCGATCAAGGTCGGCGCCCGGGTGCGGCACGCGCGCTTCGGCGAAGGCCTCGTGGTCGGTGTGGAGCGCGACGGCGCCGACATCATCGTGACCGTGGGCTTCGCCAGCGTCGGGCGCAAGCGGCTCTCGCTGCAGTACGCGCACCTGGAGGAGATCTAGGATGATCAGCCGGCAGGATGTCGAGCACGTGGCGCGGCTGGCGCGGCTGGCGCTCACGGCCGACGAGCTCGAGCGGATGCGCGAGCAGCTCAACGCGATCCTGGTGCACATCGACGCGCTGAAGGCGGTCGATACCTCGGGGGTCGAGCCGACCTCGCACGCCGTCCCGCTCGTCAACGTCTTCCGCGACGACGAGCCGAGGGGCTGCCTGTCGGCGGACGAGATGCTCCAGAACGCGCCGGACCGCGCGGGGGCGTTCGTTCGCGTGCCGCGCATCATCGAGGACTGAAGCGTGGACGCGCATCGGCCGATCCACGAGCTGACCGCGGCCTTCCGCCGCGGCGAGACGACGCCGAGCGCGGTGACGGAGGCGTTCCTCGCCCGCATCGAGAAGCTCGACAGCAAGCTCGGCGCCTACATCACGGTGACGCGCGACCACGCGCGCGCGGCCGCCGCCGCCGCTGACGCGCGGTATCGGGACGGTCGACCACGCTCGCCGCTGGACGGCGCACCGCTCGCGATCAAGGACGTGCTGTGCACGCGCGGCATCACGACGACATGCGGGTCACGGATCCTCGAGAAGTTCGTGCCGCCCTACGACGCCACGATCGTGACCCGACTCGCGCAGGCCGGCGCGATCATGCTCGGCAAGGCGAACATGGACGAGTTCGCCATGGGCTCGTCGACCGAGCACTCCGCGTTCTATCCCACGCGCAACCCCTGGGATCTCGCCCGCGTCCCCGGCGGCTCCTCGGGCGGCCCCGCCGCCGCCGTCGCCGGTGGTCTCGCCGCCGGTGGCTATGGCACGGACACGGGGGGCTCGATCCGGCAGCCCGCGGCGTTCTGCGGCCTCGTAGGACTGAAGCCGACGTATGGCCGCATCTCGCGCTACGGTCTCGTTGCGTTCGCGTCGTCGCTCGACCACATCGGCCCGTTCGGTCTCGACGTGACGGACACCGCGCTTCTGCTGGGTGTGGCGGCCGGCCACGATCCGCTGGATGCGACGTCGATCGACGCGCCGGTGCCCGACTACACGGCGGACCTCGCGCGCGGCGTGCGCGGCCTGCGTCTTGGTGTCCCGGACGAGTACTTCATCGAGGGGATGGATCCGGAGATCGAGGCCGCCGTTCGCGCCGCCATCGAGACGCTGCAGAGCCTCGGGGGCACGGTGGAGCGCGTGTCGCTCCCGGCCACGCCGCACGCGCTCGCGACCTACTACGTGATCGGGCCCGCCGAGGCCTCCTCGAATCTCGCGCGCTACGACGGCGTCAAGTACGGTCTGCGCGTGCCCGGTCGCGACCTGATCGACATGGAGAGCCGCACGCGCGCGGCCGGCTTCGGGGCGGAGGTGAAGCGCCGGATCATGCTGGGCACCTACGTGCTGTCCGCCGGCTACTACGACGCGTACTACGGACAGGCGCAGAAGGTCCGGACGCTGGTGCGGCGCGACTTCGATGCCGCCTTCGCTCGCGTCGATCTGATCGTGGCCCCCACGACGCCGAACGTCGCCTTCCGTCACGGCGAGAAGGCCGATCCCGTGCAGATGTACCTCAACGACGTGTTCACGATCCCGGCCGACATGTCCGGCGTGCCGGCCGTCTCGGTGCCGTGCGGGTTCACCAAGGCCGGGCTGCCCATCGGCCTGCAGCTGATCGGCAAGACGCTGGACGAGGCGACCGTGCTCCGCGCCGCCTACGCGTACGAGCAGGCGACCGACTGGCATCGGCGCCGTCCGGACCTGCAATGAGCTACGACGTCGTCATCGGCCTCGAGGTCCACGCGCAGCTCACGACCCGCACCAAGATGTTCTGCGGGTGTCCGGCGACGTTCGGCGCGCCGCCCAACACACAGACGTGTCCGATCTGCCAGGGGATGCCCGGCACGCTGCCCGTGATCAATCGCCGGGCGGTGGAGTACGGCGTGCGCACCGCGCTTGCCTTCAGCTGCCGCATCAACCCCGCCTGCCGGTTCGCGCGCAAGCACTACTACTACCCCGACATGCCGAAGAACTTCCAGATCAGCCAGTACGAGGAGCCGCTGGCGGAGGACGGCTGGCTGGAGGTCGACGTGCCGACCGGCGGCACGCGGCGCATCGGGATCCAGCGGCTGCACCTCGAGGAAGACGTCGGCAAGCTGGTGCACGAGGGCACGCTCGAGAGCGCGCAGGCGAGCCTCGTTGACTACAACCGCGCCGGCGTGCCGCTGATGGAGACTGTCTCGCGGCCGGAGATCCGTTCGCCCGAGGAGGCGGCCGCCTATCTGCGCGCGTTTCGCGCCGTGCTCATCTATCTCGGTGTCAACGACGGCAACATGGAAGAAGGCTCGCTGCGCTGCGACGCCAACGTCTCGCTGAAGCCCGCCGGTGCCAGGGAGCTCGGCACCAAGGTCGAGATCAAGAACCTGAACTCGTTCCGCAACGTCCAGCGCGCGCTCGAGTTCGAGGTGAAGCGCCAGGCGGAGGCGCTCGATCGCGGCGAGCGCATCGTGCAGGAGACGCGGCTCTGGGATGCGGATCATGGCTACACACGCTCGATGCGCTCCAAGGAGTTCGCGCACGACTACCGCTATTTTCCGGAGCCGGACCTCGTGCCGCTGAAGCTCGACGCGGCGTTCGTCGAGCGGATTGCCGGAGAGCTGCCCGAGCTGCCGCGCGCGCGGCGCGGCCGCTTCACGGCCGAGTTCGGCCTGCCCGCGTACGATGCCGGCATTCTCACCCAGAGTCGCGCGCTGGCTGATTATTACGAGACGGCGGTCCGCGCGTTCCCGCAGCCGAAGGTCGTCTCCAACTGGGTGATGTCGGAGCTGTTGCGGGTCCTGCCCGGCGACGACGAGCGCGCGATCGCCGAGACGCGCCTGACCCCGGCCCGCCTCGCGGGCCTGCTGCGGCTCATCGAGGACGGGACCATCAGCGGCAAGATCGCGAAGACGGTGTTCGAGAAGATGGTCGAGACCGGGGACGAAGCGAGCGCGATCGTGCGGCGGGAGGGGCTCACGCAGGTGGCCGACGCCGGCGCTCTCGAGGCGCTCGTGGACGCCGCCATCGCGGGCAATCAGCGTGCGGTGGAGGATTTTCGCGGCGGCAAGACCGCGGCCGCAAAGGCCATCGTGGGACACGTCATGAAGGCCAGCGGCGGCAAGGCGAATCCGGCGATGGTGAGCCGGCTGGTGGAGCAGAAGCTCACGAAATCCTAGCCCGGCGGCTATAATCGGGGCGCCCGCTATATATATGATTGAGCTTCACCGGGTCTGGCGCGTCTTCTCCGTAGGGCCGGTGAAGGTCCCTGCGCTCAGCGATGTCTCCTTCCGGATCGTCAAGGGCGAGTTCGTCACGCTGCATGGCGCCAGCGGTGCCGGCAAGACCACGCTGCTCCGGCTGCTCTACCGCGACGATCTACCGACCGAAGGCGAGATCCAGGTGCTCGAGCGCGACGTGCCGAAGCTCCACCGCCGTCAGGTCGCGGAGCTGCGCCGCTCCATCGGCGTCGTCTTCCAGGACGCCAAGCTCCTGCCCGGGCGAACGGTCTACGAGAACGTCGCGTTCGTGCTGCGGGTGCTCGGCACGCCGCGCCGGGACATCACGCCACGGGTCTTCGACGCGCTCCGCGCGGTGGGCATGTCGTCCCGGGCGCAGGCGTACCCGGCCCAGCTGTCCCAGGGCGAGGCACAGCGTGCGGCGTTGGCCCGCGCCATCGCGCGCAAGCCCCTGCTGCTCCTCGCCGACGAGCCGACCGGCAACCTCGACGAGAGCATGGCCGCCGAGGTCATCGATGTCATCAAGGACATCTGGACAGGCGGGACGACGGTGCTGTTCGCCACGCACCAGAGCCTCGTGGCGAGCGCGCTCCGGCAACGCACGCTCAGCTTGCAGCACGGCCGCATCGTGAAGGACGAAGGCTAGCGTGATCGGCTTCCTCATCGGCGAGGCGCTGCGGGATCTTCGGCGGGCCGGCCGCGTCGCGGTGAGCGCCATCGTGCTGACGACGCTCTCGCTGGCGGCGCTCGGCGGCTTCTGGCTCGTGTCCTCCAATATCGGGCAGGCGACCGACCATTGGCGCAATCGCGTACGGATCATCGTATTCCTGAAGCGCGAGCCCGGGACGTCGGAGGGCCAGGCGCTTGCCGACCGCGTCACCGCCATGCCGGGCGTCGCCTCCGTGCGCTACGTCGGCAAGGCGGAGGCGCTCGGAACGCTGAAGCAGGTGCTCGGCAAGGACGCGGCCGTCGCCGAGCAGCTGTCCGTGAATCCGCTCCCCGCGTCGCTCGAGGTGACGCCGACGGCCGAGGGCGCCACGCCGGAGGGCGCGCGTCAGCTCATCGCTCGCCTGGCCGCGCTGCCCGAGGCGGACGAGGTCGGCGGGGGCAGCGAATGGATCGATCGCCTCGCACACGGCCGGCGCCTGCTCGATCTGATCGGCCTCGGCATCGGCGCCGTCCTCGCCGTCGCCGCCATCCTGACGGTCACGACGGCCACGACACTCGTCCTCCACCAGCGCCGCCAGGAGATGGAGATCATGCGGCTCGTCGGCGCTCCGGAGCTCGTCGTGCGGCTGCCGCTGCTCCTGCAAGGCATGCTGCAGGGGCTCATGGGCGCCATGATCGCGATCTGGCTCCTGATCGGTGTCTACACGCTCGTCGGTCCTCGGCTCGAGCCGCTCGTGCACGAGGCGCTCGGTGTCGAGCGCCTGACCTTCCTGCGCCCCGACAACGTGGTGATGCTCCTGGTGGCGGGGACCGTGCTCGGAGGTTTCGGAGGCTGGCTCGCGCGCGGGCGGCGGGAGCCGTGAGCCGCCGCCGTCTCGCGCTGCGCGCGGGGACGGCGACGCTCGCCGTGTCGGTGGCCCTGACGTCTCTGGCGTCGGGCCAGGCCCGGAAGGCGGACGACTCGATCACCGCCGAGCAGCGCAAGCTGCAGCAGACCGAGCGCCAGCTGCGCGAGGAGCGGCGGAAAGCCGAGGAAGCCCGCGCGAAAGAGTCCTCGGTGCTCGCCGAGATCGAGGTCATCGAGAAGCGGCTTGCCGAGAAGCAGCGGGAGATCGCGCGGCTCGACGCGCGCATGAAGCGCGCTGGCGGTGAGCTGCAGGCGCTGCGCGGTGAGGTCCACCAGCTGGAGGTCCAGCGCGCCGGGCAGCAGAGCGCCCTCGCGCGCCGGTTGCGCGCGATGTACAAGGTCCACGTTCAGGGCGGGGCGCTGCCGTTGCTGCTGGCCGGCGACGACCCGACCGCCCGCGCCGCGTCCATCCGGTATCTCGGTAGCCTGGCCTCTCTGGACGCCCGCCTCATTCAAGAGTATCGTGGAACGTCGGACAGGCTCGAGGACCGTCGCGGTCGGGAAGAGGCCCGGCAGCGTGATCTCGCGAGTCTTCGAGCCGATGCGCAGCGTGAACAATCCGAGGTCGATGCCGACGCCGCCAAGCGACGCGTGCTTCTCGCAAAGGTCCGCGACGAGCGTGCATACCACGAGCGGATGGTCGGCGAGCTCACAGACGCGGCCCGCCGGCTGGAGGCCTTCATCCGCGACCTCCAGGCCAAGCAGCGTCGGCTGGCCAAGATCCCGCCCCCCGGCAAGCCCGGAACCGAAGCCCCTCCGGCCGTCGGATTCGGCGGCCTCCGCGGCCGCCTGCCCTGGCCCACGGACGGCCGTGTCGTCAGCGGCTTCGGCGCTCAGGTGCATCCCCGGTTCGGCACACGGACGTTCCGCAACGGTGTCGACATCGAGGCCGGCGAGGGGCGCGACGTCGCGGCCGTGTTCGCCGGCCACGTCGTCTACACCGGATGGTTCAAAGGCTACGGGAATTTGATCATTCTGGATCACGACAACGAGTACTACACGCTGTACGCGCATGTCGCCGACATCGTCGTTCGCGAAGGTGACGACGTGAAGCAGGGACAGCGGATCGGCACAGTGGGGGACACCGGCTCCCTCGAGGGGCCGCGCCTCTATTTCGAGGTGCGGTTCCAGGGCAAGCCGCAAAACCCCGAACAATGGCTCCGCCAACGGGGCTGAGGATTCCGGGACCCTGGGGGACTTCATGAAGAAGGCGTTTGTGATTGGCTCGCTGCTCGTCGTGTTGACGCTGTCCATCGGCGGCTCCGCCGTCAGCAAGGGGACTGACAACGGCGCAACCTACGAGCAGCTGCGGCTCTTTACCGAGGTGCTCTCGATCGTCCAGAACCAGTACGTCGACGAGGTTCCGCCGAAGGAGCTGATCTACAGCGCCATCAAGGGGACGCTGCGAGGCCTCGATCCGCACAGCTCGTTCCTCGACCCCGATTCCTACAAGGAGATGCAGGTCGAGACGTCGGGCAGCTTCGGCGGTCTCGGCATCGAGATCACGCTCAAGGACGACATTCTCACCGTCGTCTCGCCCATCGAAGGCACCCCCGCCTACCGCGCGGGGCTGCACACCGGCGATCGCATCATCAAGATCGACGGACTCGTGACCAAGGACATGCAGCTGCCGGACGCCGTCAAGCGCATGCGCGGCCGGCCGGGCACGAAGGTGACCGTCTCGATCATCCGCGAGGGCTGGACGGAGCCGAAGGACTTCGACATCACGCGTGAGCAGATCCGCGTGCAATCCGTGCGAACGCAGGACCTCGGCAACGGCATCTTCTATCTGAAGCTGCGCCAGTTCCAGGAGCAGAGCCCGCACGACCTGGAGAGCTCGCTGGAGAAGTTCGACAAGGCCGGGATGAAGGCCCTCGTCCTCGACCTGCGCAACAATCCCGGTGGCCTGCTCACGGCGGCCGTCGAGGTGTCCGAGAAGTTCATCGATGACGGCAAGCTCGTCGTTTACACCGAGGGCCGTGTGCGCAACCAGAACATGCGCTTCTCCGCGCACGCCAAGAAGGGCTACTCGAAGATGCCGATGGTCGTCCTGGTCAACCAGGGCAGCGCCTCGGCTTCCGAGATCGTGGCCGGCGCGCTGCAGGACTGGGGACGCGCGATGATCGTCGGCACCCAGACGTTCGGCAAGGGCTCGGTGCAGACGATCATCCCGCTGTCGGATGGCTCCGGTCTGCGCCTCACCACGGCCAAGTACTTCACGCCGAAGGGCCGCTCGATCCACGGCAAGGGCATCACGCCGGATATCGTGGTCGAGGCGCCCAAGGAGCCCGCACCGAAGGACCGGCCGCTGCCGGCGCCCGATCCGATGGAGGATCTCAAGAAGGACGTCCAGCTCCAGCGGGCCCTGGACGTGATCAAGACGATGCGGCTCATCGAGCAGCAGCGACCGGACGGCTCGCCGCACGCGCAGGCGCCGGCGTCCGGGGCCGCACAGACGAGCTCGCGCTAGTCGAGCGGACGAAGGGCGGTGGAGCGTTCGGCCACCGCCCTTCGTGTTTTCAGCGACAGGTGCCTGTTCGGGAGGCAGTCGGGTGATCGTACTGGGGGTCGAAAGCTCGTGTGACGAGACGGCGGCCGCGGTGCTCGCGGACGGCCGCCGCATCCTGTCGAGCGTCGTCGCGTCGCAGGACGACGTGCACGCGCCCTACGGCGGCGTCGTGCCCGAGCTGGCGTCCCGGCGCCACATCGAGGTCATCGTGCCGGTCGTCGAGCGCGCGCTCGGCGAGGCGCGCGTGGGCTTGCGCGACCTCGACGGAATCGCCGTGACCTTCGGCCCGGGACTTGTCGGCTCGCTGCTGGTCGGGACGTCGTTCGCCAAGTCGCTGGCCTGGGTGCACGGCACGCCGCTCGTCGGCGTGAACCACCTCGAAGGCCACATCTTCGCGGCGTTCCTCACCGACGATCCACCGGAGTATCCGTTTCTCGCGCTGGTGGTGTCCGGCGGCCACACCGCGCTGTACCACGCGCGGGCGCCGCTGGACTACGCGCTCGTCGGGCAGACGCGCGACGATGCGGCGGGAGAGGCGTTCGACAAGGTCGCGAAGCTCCTCGGCCTCGGATTCCCCGGCGGCCCGCTGATCCAGCGCACCGCCGAGCGTGGCGATCCGACCGCGGTGGCGTTTGCGCCGGCGAAGATGACCGACGGCGCGCGCGATTTCTCGTTCAGCGGCGTCAAGACGTCCGTGTCGCTGTACGTGAAGCGGCATTCACCGCTGTCCGAGACGCAGGTCGCCGACGTGGCGGCGTCGTTCCAGGCGTCGGTCGTGCGCACGCTCGTGCGCCGGACACTGCAGGCCGCCGCGGAGCTCGGCGTGTCGCGCGTGGTGCTGACCGGCGGCGTCGCCGCCAACGCCCCACTGCGCGCGGCGCTGGCCGCCGACGCCGCCGCGCAAGGCGTGCGCGTCCACGTCCCCCCGCGCCACCTCTGCACGGACAACGCCGCCATGATCGCCGCCGCCGGCACCGCGCGGCTCGCCGCCGGCGAGCGTGCTCCGCTGACGCTGAACGCCGTTCCCGATCTGGCGCTCGCGGAATGAATTTCGAGGCCGTCCTCGCCGGGCTGCCGGACGCCGTCATCGCCGTCGACCCGGAACAGCGCGTCGTGTTCTGGAACGGCGCCGCCGAGGAGCTGACGGCGCGCTCGGCCCGGCGCGCCGAGGGGCGGGTGCTGCGCGAGCTGTTCGCCGCCGACGCGCCGGTCGTGCGGCGACTCGCGGAGACGCTCGCGACCGGGGAGAGCCGCTCGGCGGCGGACAGCAGCATCGAGCGGCCAGACCGGCGCGAGGTGCCGGTGAGCCTCGTCACGGCGCCGCTGTTCGCGAAGGACGGCAGCGTCGGCGGCGCGGTGGCTGTCCTGCGCGACCTGTCGCGGATCCGCCAGCTCGAGTCCGAAGTGCGGCGCGGCGAGACGCTGGCGGCGGCGGGACGCATGGCCGTCGGCCTCGCCCACGAGATTCGCAACCCGCTCGGCGCCATCCGCGGCGCCGTGCAGCTGCTCGCGCGCGAGCTCGGCGGCGATTCGCCGCTGCAGGAGTACACGTCGGTGTTGCTGACGGAAGTCGATCGGGTGAACCGGATCATCGAGATGCTGCTCAACCTCGCGCGGCCGGTTCCCGTGCGGCTGGTCCCACTGAACGTGCATCAGCTGTTCGAGCGCGTTGCCCTGCTCAGCGACGAGGCGGCGCGCAGCCGCGGCATCACGCTGGTGCGGCGTTATGATCCCAGCCTGCCCGCCGTGCTCGGCGACGAGGATCGGCTGGTGCAGGTCTTCCACAATCTCGTCCGGAACGCGATGGAGGCGATGGCCGCCGGCGGCAAGGTGACGCTGGCGACGCGTGTCAGCATGAATCCCCTGTTCGGCAAGGTGGATCTCGGCGGAGGGCAGCGAAGCATGGTGGAAGCGCAGGTCATCGACGAGGGCAGCGGGATCCCGCCAGCCGCTCGCGCGCGCATCTTCGACCCCTTCTTCACCACGAAGGACCACGGCCTCGGCCTCGGTCTTGCCATCTGCCACCAGATCGTCGAGCAGCACCGCGGCGCCATCGACATCGAGAGCGAGGAAGGCCGCGGCACGACGGTGACGTGCTTCCTCCCCGTGGCCTCGGCAAGGCCGCTACCATGACCGTGGATGCCGAAGTCGCGCGGATCCTGATCGCTGACGATGAGGACAGCCTGCGCTGGGTGCTGGAGAAGGGCCTGCGGCAGGCCGGCTACGACGTCGTGTCGGTGAAGGACGGCGACAGCGCGCTGCGGACCTTCGCCGATTCCGAGTTCGATCTGGTGTTTCTCGACATCCGCATGCCGGGCATGGACGGCCTCACGGCGCTGGCCAAGCTCCGCGAGCTCCGACCGGACGCGCACGTCGTCGTCATGACGGCGCACGGCACCATGGAGACCGCCATCCAGGCCATGCAGCGCGGCGCCTACGACTACCTCGCGAAGCCGTTCGACCTCGACGAAGTGTTGCTCCTCGCCGAGCGCGCGCTCGCGGCGGGCCGTTTGACGCAAGAGGTGGCGAGGCTGCGTACGGGGCTGCAGGAAGTGTGGGAGTTCGGCGCGCTGATCGGTCGCCACCCGCGGATGCAGGACGTCTACAAGACCATCGGCCGCATCGCGGCCACCGACGTCACGGTGCTGCTGCGCGGCGAGTCCGGAACCGGCAAGGAGCTCGTCGCCCGCGCCATCCACCACTACAGTCGGCGCGCCGGCCGTCCCTTCGTTGCCGTCTCCGCCGCCGCCATTCCCGGCACGCTGCTGGAGTCCGAACTGTTCGGTCACGAGCGCGGTGCGTTCACCGACGCCAAGGAGCGCAAGCTCGGCAAGCTGGAGCTCGCCCACGGCGGCACGCTCTTCCTCGACGAGATCGGCGACATGCCGCTCGATCTGCAGACGAAGCTGCTCCGCGCCCTGCAGGAGCGGGCCATCGAGCGCGTCGGCGGCCACGAGCCCATCCGCATCGACGTGCGGGTGCTGGCGGCCACCAACCGCGATCTCGAGGCCATGATGCGGGAGGGCAGGTTCCGCGAGGACCTGTTCTACCGGCTGAACGTCGTCACCGTGAACCTGCCGCCACTGCGCGAGCGCCGCCGCGACATCCCGCTGCTCGTCGAGCATCTCCTGTCGAAGTACGCGAGCGATCTCGGGGAGCGTGGCGTTGCCCCGGAGGCGCTGGACCGTCTCGTCGGCCATGACTGGCCCGGCAATGTCCGCGAGCTCGAAAACGTCGTCCAGCGCGCGATGGTCATGGCCACCGCCGGCGTGATCCTGCCCGAGCATCTGCCGATCGGCCCCGTCTCCGCCGCCGCCTCGGTGGCCGTGGACGCGACGGTCGAGGAGATCATCGAGCGCAAGCTGCTGGAGTGCGTCCGCGGCCTCCGTGAGCACACGACCGCGCATCTCTACGATCTGATGATCGGCCTCGTGGAGAAGCCGCTCCTCCGCGCCGTGCTGCGGGAGACGAGCGGCAACCAGGTTCGCGCGGCGCAGATCCTCGGGATCAATCGCAACACGCTGCGGAAGAAGCTGACCGAGCACGGGATCGACCCCGACCGCCTCGAGCCATAGAGCTCTTCACCGGCCGAGCGTTCGATGATAGGCTCGGCGTGCTTGTTCATCGCGTCGGCACCACCCTCATGATCGGAGACACCTATGACGTCCACTTCCGACCAGAATGGGGAATCCCGAAAGACGCTGGACGACATCCGCCGCGAGATCGATGCCGAGTATGCATTCGCGGAGCCTGAGTCCCTCGCTTCCGAGGATCGTTTGACCGCCGATGTCGACGCCCCCGGCGACGAGTCGCAGGAAACAGTCCGTCAGGCGGCCGGCGAGCGGCGCCGGAGCGATACGCTGCGTCGACCGCGGCTGCTCGACCGTCCGGCGGAAGCGCGGATGTCCGACGCCTGGGGCGAGCGCGAGAGCACCGACGAGGAACGGCTCGAGCAGATCTTCGAGCGCCACCAGGTTGCGATGGGACGTCGCCGAGCCGACGAGCAGCGGCCCGGGCGGACCGGCTATCTGCTGGCCGCGCTCATCGGGGGCGTGGCTGGTCAGGCGTTGCTGCTCGTGTTCTTCCTCGTCGCGCAGCGCGGGCTCGCTGGCGAGCTGCTGCGTACGAAGCTCGCCGTGTCGCCCCGCGCTGAAGCGCCCGCGTCCACGAGTCCAGCGCCTTCCGTCCTCCCGGCATCCGCTTCTGCGCCGGCGGCTCCCGCCGCACCAGCGCCTTCGGCGACGCCCGCGCCGTCAGCGGCTTCGACACCGACCGACGACAAGACGGAGCCGATCGCCAATATTTCGACGGACGCCGCGCCCGCCCCGGAGATGGCGCCACAACGATCGAGCGCTGCGGCGCCGTCGGGCCCGACGGAGCCGCCCGCTGACCTTCCGGCGCGCACGCCAAAGCCGAGTGCCTCGGGGGCGCCGCCCGCAACCGTTTCCGCGGCGACGGTGCCGTCGCCGAGCCGCTCGCGCCCATCCGAGGCGTCACCTGCGCCGGCCGGGTCGACCGCTCGACGGCCGCCGAGGGATCAAAGCGGACCGGCCGAAGCAAAAGCGCGACTGCGCACGGCCGTCGACGAATGGCTCAAGACGGCGGCCAGCGGAGGCGGAGCTGTGCACGCCACCGAGCCGGTCATCGTCCTCAACCCGGACGGCCGCACCGCGAAGACCTACCTTTCGGTGTCCTCGCCGATCGGTCTGATTCCGCGCGAGCAACGCTGGGAGCTCGGCCCGCGCGGCTGGGATCTTCTCGATGACCGCCAGGCGGGACTCCCGATTCCGAGCGCTGCTCCGCGCGGCCGGTAGAACGGTACGGCAGCGCGCGCACGACCACCGACGCCGCCGAAGTCATCCTCGGGGCCGGCGGACAAACGGCCGACCGCGACGGGCAGACCGTCGACCTGTAGCGCTCGGCGGCTCTCAGCGGATCATCCCCATGAGTGGTATGCTGCGGGCCGCAGGAGGCCTCTCATGCGCATTCCGGTGGCCGCGGCTGTTGGGTTCACGATCATCCTCGGGCTATTCCATCAGGCTTTCGCCCAGCAGGCGCCTCCGACCGTGGAACTCAAGCGCGTCGCGGGGCGCGTCGAGGTGCTGAGGAAAGGGCAGACGCAGTGGGTGCCAGCGGTCGTCGGTGACAAGCTCGTCGAGGGCGACGACATCCGCGCGTTCAGTGGGGCCCAGGCGGAGCTCGCGTTACCCGACACCAGCACGACCGTCCTGGCCGAGAACAGCCGGCTGCTCCTGAGCAAGATCCAGTTCGACCCGCAAACCCAGAACCGGTACGTCCTCCTCCACCTGGCCGTCGGTAAGGTCCGTGCGACAGTGGCCCAGGCGGCCCTCACGCTGGCTCGCGTCCGGCAGTCGAACTTCGCGATCTCGACACCCACCGCCGTCGCGGCCGCCCGCGGCACGATCATGTGGGTGTACACGGACGGCAGCAGCACGACCACGGCCGTGGAGCCGGAGACGGGCTTCACGGAGGGGCAGTCGACAGGAGCCTGGAGGCTCTAGCTCCTTGCGCTGGCTCGTGCTAGCTCTCCTGCTGGCCGGCTGTGCGTCCGCCGAGCCGCAGACCGCGCGGGAGCGGACGGTCAACGACCAGGTACTGGCCTTCGACGCCGCCAAGGACGCCGGCGGTGATCCCGGCTGCCGCGACCGGAAGATCGTGGGCGCCGAGATCACGCGCCCCTTCCAGGCGGGCAGCCAGCTGCCGGCCGGACAGTGGAGCGAGCGCTGGACGGTCGACCGGTGCGGCGCCATCGTGCCTTACCAGGTCAACTACATGCGCGCGGTCGACGGGCACCTCGCCATCACGGTCGTGCGGGAGTCGAGCGTGGCCGACGTGCTCATCGGCGGGGCCACGCTCGCCGATCACCGACTCCAGCACGACACGTTCGCTCTCCTCACGCAGAAGGACCTCTCTGACACCGAGGGTCAGCCGTGCCGCCTGCGCCGGGTGACGGACACCGAGGTCGTGAGTCCTGTCGCGGGTAAGCAGGTCGAGAACGGACGGCCCGTCGCCGGGGAGTGGGTCGAGCGGTGGACGCTCGACCGATGCGGCGCCCCCGTGCGTTACATCGTTCGATTCACCACTCACCGTAGCGGCACCACCTTCACCGCGGAGCGCGAGCCGTAGGGACACGCCGCGGTCCCGCGGTGCCGGTCAACGCCGCGTGACCGAGCCGCACTGGTACGCGCTTCACACGCGCTCGCGGCACGAGAAGCGGGTGCACGAGGAGCTCGCGCGGCGCTCGGGCATCGAGCCCTTCTTGCCGCTCTACCGCCGGTGGAGCTGGTGGGGTGACCGCGCCAAGCACGTCGAGGTGCCACTGTTCCCCGGGTACTGCTTCGCGCGCTTCCGCTACAGCGAGCGTCTTGCGGTGCTCCGGACCTTCGGCGTGGTGCGGCTGGTGGGGCTGAGCGAGCAGCCGGAGTGGATCCCGGACGCCGAGATCCACGCCATCCGCGTGCTGGTCGGCAGCACGCTGAAGTACGATCCGCACCCTTTTCTGCAGGAGGGCGACGAGGTGGAGGTGATCAGGGGGCCCCTCAAGGGCGCCCGCGGTTTCCTCGTCCGAAAGGACCGGGCCGAGCGGGTGGTGCTCTCCGTCGGACTGATCCGCCAGGCGGTGGCGGTGGAGGTCCACGGGGCGGACGTGAGGCGGGTCTAGTTGCGCGTCTCGCGGACGGGACGCTCGTCGGGGTCGAACATCGAACGGCCGACCTCGCGGCCGTAGCGATCGTACTGCCAGCGGATGATCGCGGCACCGAGCCGGCGATCGGCCATGGGCCGGAGATCGCTCCCGAAATAGCGCTCCTCGATCGTGTTCCAGGCCTCGTCGTACTGCCAGCGGACAACGGCGACGCTCCGGTTCTTGTCCGGCATCCGGCGGCCATCGGGACCGAAGTAGCTCTCCTCGACGGTCTTGCCGTGCGTGCCGTAT
The DNA here is from genome assembly GCA_036265915.1 of Candidatus Methylomirabilota bacterium. GTDB lineage: Bacteria > Methylomirabilota > Methylomirabilia > Rokubacteriales > CSP1-6 > AR12. The sequence continues at coordinate 42,910 of DATAOC010000064.1, forward strand.
CCCCACCGGACGCTGGCCACCCCCCGAACGCGATCGATCGTCGGCCGGCCGTCGGCGCCGAAGTAGCTCTCCTCGAGCGTGTTGCCGTCGGCGTCGTATTTCCAGCGGACGATGGCGACTCCGCGGCGGGCGTCGGGCGTGAGCTGCTGGGAAGTTCCGTAGTGACTCTCCTCGATCACCCGGTTCTGCGTGTCGTACTTCCAGCGGATCATGGCGACCTGGGACGTCTTGTCCTCGGTGAGCTCGTTCGCCAGGCCGAGGTTGCGCCACTCGATCGCGTTCTGCTGATCGAACTTCAGCAGCACGGCGTGAACCGCGTTGACGCTCCGCACCGGCTGGCCGAGCTGATCGTAGAAGGTCCGCCGCTCGGCGTCCGCCAGGTAGTCGATCCGCACGGTGGCCACACCGGATACAGGATCCGGGCTCAGCTTGCCGCCGCGGCGGTAGTCGACCCGAACGAGCCGTCCGTCGCGGTAGCCCAGGCTATAGCAGTTGTCTTCGTCGACCGGAAGGGCGTTGCCACCATAGGTGCCTCGGATCGCGTAGCGAGCGTCGAGGTAGATGGCGGGATAGCAGCGCGTCTCGGTCGGAGTCGTGACCGTGGTGGTGGCGCAGCCGTTGACCGCCACGGCGAGCAGGCTCGCGAGGGCGTAAGCGAGGCGACGTCCGCCGAGGCCTTTCACGCGCGGTCATGCTACACCCCGCCGCCGCGAGGTGGAAATGTTTCGAGCGGCTGGTCAGGGGTGAAATGCGCCGTCGGAGCGGTGACGTTCCTCGTGAGCGATGCAGGCGGCGTCGTCCTCCGAGCAGACGATGACGTGCCGCACCGTGTAGCAGCCCCTGACCCGGCCAAGCTGCAGCGAGCGCCCTTCGGTGGCCGCCCAGCGGGCCTCGGATTGCGCGACGTCGCCGAGACTCGCGCAGATGCTCCGGCTCACGCCGTCGCTGCGCGCGACGAGATACAGCGTGTCACCCTGGGCCTGCACCCGCATGTCGTGGCTGGAGAAGGAGGTGGATCCGCAACCGGTCAGGCCCATGGCGAGCGTCAGAAGCGCCATCGCCCTCTGCACGGGGTCCCCTTTCGCGGTCGACCCCGTCCCTCCTTCGACAGCCCGGCTGTCAGGCATTGGCCTGATCCGCGGCTTTGCGTCCCCACCTCACGATGGGTTTGCCCTTTCGGGAGGAATCTTCCGCCGTCGCGGCGGCAAGGTGCACCCGGTATGCCAGCCCCAGAGCCGGCGGCCGTCTATAGAGGACTGCCGGCCGGCCAAAGAAATCCGCTCATTACGTCTCGATTCGGGTATAGCTACGCTGGCGGCGGCAGACGCAGATGACCAACCTGGCACTCCTCGTGGCGCGGGCGCTCATACTGCCGATGATCACGGCCGCCTCGGGGTGCGCGACCTGCACGCCGGCGACCATCCTGGTCGCCGAAAGGAGCGAGACGGCAAAGCTTGATACGGGGCCGGGACTCATGCGCACCACGGAGACCGGGCGGCTGGAGGAGGCCGTCACCCCGACGATCGCCAGAGACTACTGGCTGAAAAGCCCGGATGGCCGCTGGCATCGCGTGAGCCGCGAAGAGTACCGACGGACACAGGTCGGAACCAGTGTCCAAGTCTGCGAATAGTCAGTGCTCGCTCGTCTTCTGCCGCGAAGTTATCCACAGTTCGTCCCCGATTGACCACCCCGAAGTATCCGTGCTAAGACAGGGCCCCCGCAGCGGCCGGAACGGTCGATGTAGGTGAGAGGGCGGAGCCATGCGAAGGGGACACCCATGACAAGCGCGCTGATCACCGGAGGAGCCGGCTTCATCGGATCTCACCTGGCCGAGGCCCTGCTGGAGCGCGGCTGGCGCGTCGAAGTCATCGACGACCTCTCCACCGGCAGCATCGAGAACATCGCCCACCTGAAAGGTCAGTCCAACTTCACCTACGTTCTCGACACGGTCATGAATCGGCCAGTCATGATGGAGCTGGTGGACCGGGCCGACGTGATCTTCCACCTGGCCGCGGCGGTCGGGGTCCGCATGGTAGTCGAGCGCCCGGTGCACACCATCGAGACCAACATCAGGGCTACCGAACTGGTGCTGGAGTTGGCTGCCCGAAAGCGTAAGAACCTGCTGATCACATCCACT
>DATAOC010000065.1:0-24736 GCA_036265915.1 Candidatus Methylomirabilota bacterium
GCGATCGTGTCGGGGACCGCATTCGCGGCGCCGAGCATCACGACGACCGTGGCCAACACGATGATCGTCACCGCTCACGAGTTCTCATCCTCCGAGCGCTGGACGCCGCCGACCGGCATGACGGAAGCGGTCGACGTCGCGTCGCTCGCCCCATCGAACTCGGGCGGCGTGGCTGTCGAGGGCAACTACACGACGCAGGCGGCGATCGGCGCAACGGGGACACTCACCGCGAACGCGGCCGGCAACGCTGACACCGGCGCGACGGTCACCCTGGCCTTGCGACCCGTGGTCTGCGGCGGCACGGTGGCCGACGTCGACTATCTCTCGGCGACCGCTGTCAGCGGCCAGGCCACGCTGACCTGGTCGACGCCGAGCTCGGTGGTCATCCTCCGCAAGACGAGTGCATTCGGCACCGAGCGACCGGCAGATGGCGTCAGCTACGCGGTGAGCGAGGCGATCGGGACGGCGACCGTTGCGTATGTCGGCTCCGCGCAGACGACGACGCTGACCGGCCTGACGAACGGCACGACCTACTACTACAAGATCTTCGCCCAGGACGGAACGCCGTGCTACTCCGCCGGCACCGCGCTCGCGACGCGACCCGCGGCGGGGCCGGCGCCCGCGTGGAGCTACACGCTGGCCGGCGGCTCCATGCTCAACGCCGGCGTCGCCGGGACCGGGACCGTGTACACCTCGTCCAACGCCAGCCGCGTGGTATCGGTCAACAGCGCCGACGGGACGCAGAGCTGGCAGCCCGTCTCCACCAATGCCGCGATCCAGGGGACGCTGACGTGGCTGCCCGTGACCGCAGGCATCAGGGCGGTGCAGGGCGGCACGGCGACGATGACCACGCAGAGCACGCTGAACGTGCCGATCACCGCGGTGACACTGGCGCGCTCCGTCTTGTGGTTCAGCGTCTCGGAGAACAACGTCGATCCGAACAACGGTGCCGTCCGCGGGCAGCTCACGAGCGCGACGAACATCCAGTTCAACCGCCCCGGCACGGCGACGACGATCACGATTCGATGGTACGTGGCGGAGTTTGGCGCGAGCGTGAACGTGCAGCGGGGCAGCACCGCGCTCACCGCGACCCCATTCAGCATCGCCATCGCGCCCGTGGACCTCTCCAAGACGTTCGTCCTCACTTCGTGGCAGAAGCCGGGGGCGACCTACGGAAACGACGACTTCCTGCGCGCACGGCTGACGTCGACGACGACGCTCGAGCTCGATCACTTCGGTGGCTCGCTCGACGGCACCGCCGACTGGCAGGTCATCACCATGGCGAACGCGTCGGTACAGAGCGGCGACGTGAGCTTCGCCACGGGCGACACCAGCAAGACGGTGGCGGTGACGTCCGTCAACACGTCCGCGACATTTCTCACGGCGACCTGGTACGGCACGGTGGACGGCCTGGGCGCCAACGTAATCCGCCCGCGGATCACGAGCGCGACCCAGCTGACCTTCGACCGCGGCACGACCGGGTCCGCCATCCAGCTCACGTGGTTCCTGGTGACCCTCACCGACGGCTCGAGTGTGCAACAGGGCAATCGCAGCTTCGGCACCGGCGCCACGTCGGCCACCGTGACGCTGTCACCCTCCGTCGGCCTGACGACCTCGGTCGCGTTCCTCTCCGGCAACCAGCGCGGTGGAAGCACGCCGGATGCCGGCGCCGCTCCCAACGACAATCCCGGCGTGGTATGGTTCAGCGCCGACCTCACCGGTCCCACGTCGCTGCAGCTCACGCGGGGGACGGTGGGAAGCGGCGTGACGGCGGAGGCTCCGTGGTTCGTCGTCAACTTCGCCGCCACGCCCGGTACGGCGGTGGTCGGGGGCGATCAGAGCGGGCGCGTCTACATGGTCGACACGGCGCTCGGTCTTCAGACCTGGTCAACCACGCTGTCGGGCGCCGACACCGTGCAGGCCGCGACGGCGGCCCAGCTGCGCGCATACTCGAACGCGACGTTTCAATCGGCGTACACCGACGACGTCGTCTTCGCGGCCACGCGCAACGTCAGCACGACGAACAACAAGGTCTTCGCGCTGCGGGCGAGCGACGGCACGGTGCTGTGGACCTTCAACCAGACCGGCGCCTACTCGATGGACTACGTGGTCGGCATGCCGTGGGTCGACTACGCGCGCAACCGGCTCTACGTGGCAAGCCGCGCGGGCGGCGCGGGCACGCAGCAGAGTCTCTGGGTCATCAACACGCTCGACGGCACGCTCGTGCAGTCCTTCGCGCTCGGACATCTGCAGACGGCGCCGACGGTGAGCTTCGACACGAACACCCTGTACGTCTGCAACACCTCGGGCCAGCTGTACGCGATCAACCTCACCACGCTGGCGACCAAATGGACTTCGCCCTCGGCGCTCGGCAGTGCTGTGAACGGCTTCGTGTGGGAGGACGGGGCCGGGGCGCTGTACTTCACCACCGCGAACGGCAACGTGTGGAAGATGCAGGACCCCGGCGCCGGCGCCCCGCCGAACCCGGCGAGCCCGGTCTGGAAGCGCGCCGTGGCCGGTGCGTCGAGCCCGTTGCTGCTCGACGCCGTGTACGTCGGCGCCTCGGACGGCAAGGTCCACCAGGTGAACGTGACGACCGGTGTGGACGAGAAACAGTTCACGGTCGGCGACGGATTGTCCACGGTCGGCTCGCCGAGCACCGAGGACGGCTCCCAACTCTTCGTCGGCACCGCCGCCGGAGCGCTCTACAAGATCCCGCTGCCGCTGCCATGACGCCGGCGAATCGTCGCGGGGCGTGGGCCCGCAGGCTCGCACGCGTGGCGATCGGCGTGACACTCGCGGCGCTGCCGTCGCCGGCTGGCGCGCAGGCCGGCGAGTCGAACGCCGGGGACGGGGCGAGCCCGCTGTTCATGGTCGTCGGCGTCGTCATTCCGGATCGCGGGATCGCACTGGCCGCGATCGAGGATCGGACCGCGATGCGAACGCGTTTCTATCGTGTCGGTGATGCCGTGAACGGCGGCGTCGTCGTCGCCATCGCGCCGGATCGGGTCACCATCGCCTTCGGGGACGAGCTGCTGCAGCTGCGGCTCGCCGGCGCCGCCCCGCCCGCCGACGACCGCGCGAGCCGCGCGCGACCGGCCCGCGTCGCGGCGCGGGCCGCGCTCGAATCGCCGGCTCGACCGGACGGTATCGCCGGTCCGTACGGGACGATCGGTGCGATCCGGCCCGCCACCCGGGGAGCGCGGACAGTCCGGAAGAATGGCGACGACACGGGTGGCGCGACAGGCGGCGGTCCGAGCGCCGCCGCCTCGGCCGCCGCGTCGGTCGCCGCCGATGCCGGCGGCAGCACCGTGCAGTTCACCGGCGTGCTGCACGGCGGCCGCGAGCAGCCGGGAGACCAGTTCTCCGCGCAGTCGCTGCGCGACCTCCTCATCTCCGTCTCGCACACCGCCCTGTCGGCGAGCCGGCAGCGGATCGAGCTGTCGACTCCGGAGGGCGGCATCTATCAGACGTTCTCCGGCGACGCGACGCCGGCCAGCCAGCTGCGCGTGCCGATCGGAGGGACGTGGATCACCGAGCACAACCTGTTCGGCGCGTGGACCGTGCGCGTCTACCTCGATCGCGCGTCGCTTCCCGCCGCCAGCGCGGGCTTCACGCTGAGCCAGTAGGCCGCGCCGCCCGCCCTGGGCGCGTCACGCCGGCGCTCACGCGAGGCCGGGTGTTAGAGTACAACGCGCTCATGCTCGTCACGACGATCGCCGGCAGTCTTCCGAAGCCCGCCTGGCTGGCCGAGCCCGAGCGGCTCTGGGCGCCGTGGCGCGTGCCGCCCGAGCACCTGGCGGAAGCGCAGCGTGACGCCGTCCTTGCCGCCCTGAAGGAGCAGGAGTCGGCCGGCATCGACATCGTCACCGACGGCGAGCAATCCCGGCAGCACTTCGTCCACGGCTTCCTGGAGCGGATCTCCGGCATCGACTTCACCCGGCGGGTCACCATCGGCATCCGGGCGGATCGCTACAAGGCCGAGGTTCCGATCGTGAGCGGACCCATCACGCGCACGGGACCCGTTCACGTTGCAGAGGTGCGCTGGGCGCGCGCGCACACCGCTCACCGCCTGAAGTTCACGATCCCGGGTCCCATGACGATCGTCGACACGCTGGCCGACGAGCACTACCGCGACCGCGCACGGCTGGCGATGGAGTTCGCGCGCGTCATCAACGAGGAGGCGCGCGAGCTCGAGGCGATCGGCCTCGACGTGCTCCAGCTCGACGAGCCCGCGTTCAACGTGTACATGGATGACGTCGCGGCCTGGGGCATCGAGGCGCTGCACCGGGCGGTCGATGGCCTGCGCTGCACCACCGCGGTGCACATCTGCTATGGCTACGGCATCAAGGCCAACGTCGACTGGAAGAAGACGCTCGGCGCGGAGTGGCGACAGTACGAGCGGACCTTTCCGCTGCTCGCGCGGAGTCGCATCGATCAAATCTCACTCGAGTGTGCGAACTCTCGCGTCCCGCTCGAGCTGCTGGAGCTCTTGCGCGGCAAGGACGTCATGGCCGGCGTGGTCGACGTCGCCTCGCTCGACGTCGAGACGCCGGAGCAGGTCGCGGCCACGATTCGCCGCGTGCTGCGGCACGTCGAGCCCGGCCGCCTCCTGCCGTGCACGAACTGCGGGATGGTCCCGCTCCCACGCGCAGTGGCGGTCGGCAAGCTGCAGGCGCTCGGCGCCGGTGCCCGCCTCGTGCGTCGCGAGCTCGGAGGCACCGTGGCGTGAGCGACGGCGGCCCGGAGCTGCTGCCGCTCGGCACGCCGTTCCGGCCGGGTCTGGATCCGCTACCCGCGCGCCACCACGTATGGGCGGTCGTGAAGGACGCGCTCGGGCGCCCCGCGCACGGCGAGCCGCGCCACGCGCTACGGGCGGTCACCCAGCCGGTGCCCGCCATCGGCCCCAACGACGCCCTCGGCTATGTGCTGTACGCCGGGCTCACCTACAACACCATCTTCGCCGCGCGCGGGGTGCCGATCTCGGTCTTCGATCTCCATGATCGCGATCTGCACGTGCCGGGCAGCGGTGCCGTCGTGATGGTCGCCGCAGTCGGCGCGGAAACGGCACGCGAAGGCAGGCTCAAGATCGGCGAGCTGCTGGTGCTCTATCCAGGCGTGTCGGATCTCCTGTCGCCGTGCGCCGGTGAGGATCCGATGCACGCCGACTTCAAGATCCAGGGGTACGAGACGCCCGACGGCTCGTTCGCGCAGTTCGTGCGCTGCCAGGCGCCGCAGCTGCTGGCGCACTCCGAGCGGCTGACGCTGGCCGAGGGATCGTCCTACATGCTGGACCTCGAGACCGTCTACAAGGCGCTCTACGACGTCGCCCGCGTGGCGCCCGGCGAGCGGGTCTTCGTCGAGGGCGCCGCCGGCGGCACCGGACAGTACGCCGTCGCCTGCGCGGCGTTGCGCGGCGCCCGGGTGATCGGCCTCGTGTCCACCGAAGACAAGGGCAAGCTCGTCCTCCGGCGCGGTGGGGCCGCCTACGTGAACCGCACGGATTCCGAGATCGCGCGCGCGTTCGGCGCACTCGGCCCCGAGGCTGCGAAGCATGCGACCTGGCGCGACGCCGGCCGCGCGTTCGGGGACACGGTCGCCGCTCGTAACGACGGCGCCGCGATCGATGTGGTCGTTTCCTCCGTCGGCCGCGAGCTCTTTCCGCGCATGGTCGAGCTCCTCGGGCCCGGCGGACGGCTCGTCTTCTATGGCGCGACGAGCGGCTACACGCTGACGTTCCTCGGCAAGCCGGGATCGGCGGCCGCGGCCGAGATGCTGACGCGAGCCGGGCTGCGGCCGCACGGCGGCGTGCTCGTGTACTACCGCGGAACGGACGCCGGTGACGACGCCGTCGGCGCCGACGCCATCGCGGGCGCGCTCGGGTCCGCCGCGCGCGTGGTCGCGGTGACATCGACCGACGCCGCCGCCGCGCGGCTCCGTGAGCGATGGACGCTGGCGGGGACCGTGAGCCTCGAGACACTGGCCAGGAGCCGCGGGTTCGCGTGGCCCGCGACGATGCCCGACTTCGACACCGATCCCGAAGGCTACCGCGCCTACCAGGACGCCACGCTCAAGCCGTTCGGACTCGCCGTCGGGCGCCTGCTCGCGACGCCGGACAATCCGCGCGGCTACCCGGACGTGATCGTGGAGCGTGCCGCGCAGGACACGCTCGGCACGAGTACGTTCCTGGCGCGCCCGTTCACGGGCGTGGTGGTGTATGTCGAAGCGACGCAGGACCGCCGGTTCGCGTTCTACGCGCCGAACGTCTGGATGCACCAGAAGCGGGTGCTGTTTCCGACATTCGCAATCCTCGGCAGCCACCTCTCCAACGCGCACCAGGCAGAGGACTGCGTGCGCCTGCTCGATGCCGGAGCGCTGACCGTCCAGCCACCGGCCATCCACGGCTGGGACGAGCTCGCGGAGGCGAACCAGGCGCTGTACGAGAACCGCCACGCGGGCACGCTCACGATTCGCGTGGGCGCGACGCCGGCGCTCGACGTCGCCCGGTCGGCGCGCCAGGTCTACGAGCGCTGGGGATCGCGGTTCGTCGACGGCCGTGTCGTCCGCGCCCGCGTCGATCCCGTGCGGCCCGGGCGGCCGGAGGCGGTCGCGCTCGTCACGCTGGACTCGCCGCCCGCCAACGCGCTCGGCACGGAGGTGCTCGACGACCTCGAGCGCACACTCGACGCGCTGGAAGCCGACGCGCACGTGAAGGCCGTGGTGCTCAGCGGTGCGGGCACGATGTTCGTCGCCGGCGCGGATATCCGCCAGCTCCGCGCGTTTGCCACCCCGGCGGACGTGACCGCCCTCGCGACGCGCGCGCAGCAACTGTTCGCGCGCATCGGCCGTCTCCGGGCACCCGTCGTCTCCGCGGTGGACGGCTACGCGCTGGGCGGGGGCAACGAGCTGCAGATGGCGTGCGCCTGGCGCATTGCGAGCGCGCGGGCCGAGCTCGGGCAGCCGGAGATCAATCTGCACGTCATCCCGGGTTTCGGCGGCACGCAGATGCTGCCGCGGCTCGCGGTGCGGCGCGCGCGGGCGGGCGGCGGCCAGATGTTCCGGCTGCTGGCCGATGCGGTCGGCGTTCTGCTCGACGGCCGTCGGCGCTCCGCCGCCCGCGCGCTGGCGCTCGGCATCGTGGACGAGGTCGCGCCCGCGGACGCGCTCTCCCACGCGCTGGCCGTCGCCGGCCGCATCGCGCTCGGCGAGTTCCGCGGCGTGCTCGGCTCGCCGCTGACGGAGACGTCGACCGTCGCCTTCCCGAACGTGGAGCGTGACGAGCACATCGCGCAGCTGTTGCGCCACCATGCCGACATTCCTCGCGCGGCGCCGGCGGCCGCCATCCTCGAGGCGGTGCGTGCCGGGCTCACACAGGGACTCGAGTCCGGCCTCGCCCTCGAGGCGCAGCGCTTCGGCGAGCTGGTCGCGTCGGCCGAGGGCCGGGCGGGCATCGACCGCTTCTTCGCCAGGCGCAGCTGGCCGCTGCCGCCGCGGCGCGACGACGCGTGACGTACCGTCGGCGATGCGCTGGCTGATCGACGGCTACAACGTCATTCGCCGCGATCCCGAGCTGGCGCGTCACGAGGCGCACAACCTCGAGGACGGCCGGGCCGAGCTGATGCGGCTGATCGGGTCGGCCGCCCGGCGGTCGGGCGATCCGTTCACGGTCGTGTTCGACGGCGCCCGGCGTGGCGGCGGCACGCCGGCCGGCGGTCAGGTGCAGGTTCTGTTCTCACGGCCCCCCGAGAGCGCCGACGACGTGCTCCGTCGGCTGGCATCGGAGCTGCGCTCAGGCGCGGTCGTGGTGAGCTCTGACCGGACCGTCTCCCAGGCGGCCGCACGCGCGGGAGCGGCCGCCGTCACGACCGAGCAGTTCCTGGCGGCGCTCGACACGACCGGAGCGGAACCCGACGACGACGAGGTCGCGCCGCGCGCCGGCGGCAATCCGCGGCGCCCATCACGCGCGGAGCGGGCGGCCGAGCGCGCGCTGGCGCGGCTGCGGCGATAGCGGTCGCGCCGGCGTCGGCGGCGCGCAGCGCGGCCCGCGTGTCTTGAAAAGTTGACGGTGTGGCGAGCGGCGTGACAGCGTGGTGGCGTGGCGCGACCGGCGCGCGCGATCGCGGCGCTGCTGTGCGTGGTGGCGCTGGCCGCGACCGTCGCCGCCGCGCCGGCGCTCGACGGCCACGTCGTTCGCGTCGTCGACGGCGACACGATCCACGTGCGGCTCGGTGATCGCATCGAGACGGTGCGCTACATCGGCGTCAACACCCCCGAGGTGCACCATCCCAGGAAGGGTGAAGAGCCCGGCGGCCGCGAGGCGGCGGCGGTGAACCATGATCTCGTCGGCGGTCGGCACGTGCGGCTGGAGCTCGACGCGCAGTCTCGCGATCGCTACGGCCGGCTGCTGGCGTACGTCTGGGTCGACGAGACGATGGTGAACGCCGAGCTCGTGCGCCGCGGCTTTGCCCAGGTGATGACGGTGCCGCCGAACGTGCGCCACCAGCGCCTGTTCCTGACGCTGCAGCGCGAAGCGCGCGCGGCCGGGCGCGGGCTGTGGGCGGAGCCGGAGCCGGTCGCCCGCTAGAGATCCTTCGCGTAGCGAAGCCAGCGCGCCTCGCGCGCCCAGCCCGGTGCGGCGTCCCAGAAGGCGACGGCCTGCGGCTCCTCGCGCGCGACCATCGCCGACAGCCTCCGTGCGCCGCGCGCGTGGAGACGTCGCTCCGCCTCGGCGACCAGCGCCTGGGCGACGCCGCGACGCCGGCACTCCGGCAGCACCGCGAGGCGATAGATGCCGCCGCGCCAGCCGTCCCAGCCCGCGATGACGCTGCCCACGATGCGACCCGACTCCTCGCCGACGAGCAGGGTGTCGGGATGCTCGCGCACGAGCCGCTCCACCTCGGGCAGCGTGTCGGTCGGGCGCGGAATCGCCTCCGCCTTGCGCCAGAGATCGAGGACCAGCGCGCACTCGTCGAGCCGGCAGCCGCGCACGATCAGCGGCATGCGGGCAGTACCTCGCGCGCGAGCAGATCGATGGCGGCGGCATCGTCCATGTCGAGCATCTGCAGCATGGCGCGCTGGACGCCGAGCGCGGTCCATCGCGCGAGATCGGCGACGATCCGTGCCGGCGCGCCGTAGAGGAAGCCGGCGGCGCGCCAGCCGGCCTCGTCGGCGGGGATGCGCGGAAAGATCGCTCGCGCGCGGGCCAGTCGTGCCTGGAGCTCCGTCTCCGAGCGGCCGATGAGCACGGGCACCATCAGCGAGCGCGCGATGGCGGCGGGGTCACGGCCCACGGCCTTGCAGTGCGAGTCGAGCGTCGCGCGCTTGGCCGCGTACTCATCGAACGTCGCGCGGGTGGTGTTCCACTCGTCGGCGTACGCGGCCGCGATCTTCAGCGTCCGCCGCTCGCCGCGCGCGCCGATGATCAACGGGACCCGACCACCGGGCGGCAGCGGGTGGCTCTCGGCGGACTCGAGCGGGTAGTAGGGCTGCGCGAGCGTGACCGGGCGTCCCTCCCAGAGGGCGCGGATGGCGTGCGCGCCGCACTCGAGGCGGTCGAGGCGCTCCTTCAACGGCGGAAACGGAATGCCGAACATCCGGTGCTCGCCCTCATGCCAGCCGGCGCCGATGCCGAGATCGAGCCGCCCGTTCGAGAGCTCGGCGATGGCCGCCGCGCGCTTGGCGAGGAGCACCGGGTGGTGGAACGTCAGTGGCGACACGAGCACGCCGAAGCGGATGCGGGAGGTGGCGGTGGCCAGCCAGGTCAGCGACGCCCACGTGTCCAGCGAGGGCCGGCGCGCGTCGCCGAAGAGGCCGGTAAGGTGATCGGAGCGGAAGAGCGACTCGAAGCCGCCCTCTTCGGCCTGGCGGGCGAGCCGCCGCCAGCGCTCCCACGTCAGCCCCTCCTGTCCCTCGATCATCAAGCCAAGCGCGAGCTGCATCCCGTCTCCGTGAACCGCCGTATTTGCGCCGACTTCGACGCGCCCGTATCATACGACCGAGGCGGCACGTGGGGTTCACCGTTCCCGTCTGAGGAGAGCATGGCCATCAACGACTCGTTCACGCTCGATGCCAAATACCGCAAGGAGGACGGCACCATCTTCCTGTCGGGCATCCAGGCGCTGGTCCGGCTGCCGCTCGATCAGCATCGCGCCGACCGCCGCCGCGGCGTGCGCACCGCCACGCTGGTCTCCGGGTATCGCGGCTCGCCGCTCGGCGGTCTCGACCTCACGCTCGAGCGCAACCCCAAGCTGCTCGCCGAGCACAACGTCGTGTTCATCTCCGGCGTCAACGAGGATCTCGGCGCGACGGCCATCTACGGCGCCCAGCTCGCGAACATGTTCCCGAAGCCGAAGTACGACGGCGTGCTGGGCATGTGGTACGGCAAGGGACCTGGCGTCGACCGCACGGGCGACATCTTCAAGCACGCGAACTACGCGGGCCTCGGACGCTGGGGCGGCGTGCTGGCCCTCGGCGGCGACGATCCGCTCTCGAAGTCGTCGACGCTGCCGACGCACTCCGAGGTCGCGTTCTACGACGCGTTCTTTCCGACGCTGTTTCCGGGCAGTGTGCAGGAGATCCTCGATCTCGGTCGCTACGGGTTCGAGATGTCACGCTACTCCGGTCTCTGGGTCGGCTTCAAGATCGTGACCAACGTCGCCGACGAGATCGGCACCGCCGAGGTGCATCCCGATCGCGTCGTGATTCGCGATCCGGGCTTCACCTGGGAGGGCAAGCCCTGGCGTCCGACGCAGAACCCGATGCTCCTGCCGCCCTATGGGCTCGAGCTGGAGCGGGAGATCCACTATGGCCGCCTGGAGGCCGCCAAGGCCTTCGCCGCCGCGCACCCGCTCAACCGGATCACGGTGCCGTCGCCGAACGCCTGGCTCGGTATCGCGGCGCCCGGCAAGACGTACTACGACCTGCGCGAGGCGCTGCGGGAGCTCGGTCTCGACGACGCCGGCCTCGCCCGCTACGGCATCCGACTGCTGAAGATCGGCCTGCTGTGGCCGATGGAGCAGGGCATCGTCAAGGAGTTCGCGCACGGGCTCGAGGAGCTCTTCGTCGTCGAGGAAAAGCGCGCGTTCGTCGAGACGTTCATCCGCGACGTGCTCTACAACCAGGCCGAGCGCCCGCGCATCGTCGGCAAGCAGGACGAGCACGGTCGGCCACTGGTGCCCGCCAACGGCGAGCTCGACGCCGACAAGCTGGCGCTACTGCTCGCCTCGCGGCTCGAGCGGAAGATCCAGCTCAGCTCGGTCACCGCGCGCGTCGCGCTGCTAGAGACACTGCGCGAGCGTCCGGCGCCGCTGACGCTGGCGCGCCAGCCGTTCTTCTGCTCCGGCTGTCCGCACAACCGCTCCACCGTCGTGCCCGAGGGCTCGATGGCGGGCGGCGGCATCGGCTGCCACGGCATGGCGCTCGCCATGCCGGAGCGCCACACCGTCGGCACTACGCACATGGGCGGCGAGGGCGTGCAGTGGGTCGGCATGGCACCGTTCAGCGGGCTGACGCACATGTTCCAGAACCTCGGCGACGGCACGTTCTTCCACTCCGGCTCCCTCGCCATCCGGCAGGCGGTGGCGGCGGGGACGAACGTGACGTTCAAGATTCTCTACAACTCGGCGGTGGCCATGACGGGCGGACAGGATGCCGCCGGCGCCATGCCGGTGCCGGACATGACGCGGTTGCTGGAGGCCGAGGGCGTCAAGCGGATCATCGTGACCACCGACGATCCGGGCAAGTACGGGCGTGGCGTGGCGTGGGGACGCGGCACCGAGGTGTGGCATCGCGACCGGCTCATGGACGCGCAGATGCTGTTGCGCGACACGCCCGGCGTCACCGTGCTCATCCACGACCAGCGGTGCGCCGCCGAGAAGCGCCGGCTCCGCAAGCGCGGCAAGCTCGAGGACCCGGCGCTCCGCGTGTTCATCAACGAGTCCGTGTGCGAGGGCTGCGGCGACTGCGGCGTGAAGTCCAACTGCCTGTCGGTCCAGCCCGTCGACACGGAGTTCGGGCGCAAGACGCAGATCCACCAGTCGTCGTGCAACAAGGACTACTCGTGTCTGCGCGGCGACTGTCCGTCGTTCGTGACCGTCGTGCCGAAGGGCGCCCCGCGCAAGAAGGAGCGGCGCGTGTTCACCGTGGATCGGCCGCTGCCCGAGCCGGCCGTCCGGGTGCCGGGCTCCGCCTCCGTGTTCATGATGGGCATCGGCGGCACCGGCGTGGTCACCGTGAACCAGATTCTCGGCACCGCCGCGCTGCTGGATGGCAAGCACGTGCGCGGTCTCGATCAGACCGGGCTCAGCCAGAAGGGCGGGCCGGTCGTCTCGCACCTGAAGATCTTCGAGCGTCCCGAGGAGGTATCGGCGAAGGTCGCGGCCGGTGGCGCTGACTGCTATCTCGGCTTCGACGTGCTCGTCGCGACCTCGCCGCAGAATCTCGACCACGCGCGCTCCGACAAGACCATCGCCGTCGTCTCCACGAGCCAGGTCCCCACCGGCGCCATGGTGACGAAGACCGACGTGCACTTTCCCGACGCGGCGGGGCTGCTGACCTCGATCAACCGGTGCACGCGCAAGGACGAGAACGCGTTCGTGGACGCGCTCGGGCTGGCCGAGACGCTCTTCGACGACCACATGGCGGCCAACCTCATCGTGCTCGGCGCGGCGTACCAGGCGGGTGCCATCCCGGTGGCGGCGGCCGCCATCGAGCGCGCCATCGAGCTCAACGGGGTCTCGGTGGCCATGAACACGCAGGCGTTCCGCGCGGGGCGACTGGTGGTGGCCGATCCGACGTGGGCCGGCACGCTCACGCGCCGCCGGGTCGGCGCGCTCGACGTGACCGCACCGCTGTCCGCGGAGTCGCGGGCGCTGGTCGATGGCGTCGGCGCCGAGGGCGAGCTGCGACGGCTCCTCGAGGTGCGCGTGCCGGAGCTGATCGCGTATCAGGACGCGGCGTACGCCCGCCGGTATGTCGACGTCGTCCGGCGCGTGCTGGCCGCCGAGCGCGCCGCGGCGCCGGGGCGCACGGCGCTGAGCGAGAACGTCGCGCGGTATCTGTTCAAGCTGATGGCGTACAAGGACGAGTACGAGGTCGCCCGTCTGCACCTGCAGAACGATCTGGGGGCGGCGCTCAAGGACGAATATCCCGAGGGCGTCACCGTGCACTACAACCTGCACCCGCCGCTGCTGCGCGCGCTCGGATGGCAGCGGAAGCTGCGCTTCGGCCGGTGGTTCGACTCGGTGTTCCGCGCGCTGTACGGCATGCGCGGCCTCCGCGGTGGCGCCCTCGATCCGTTCCGCTGGCCGGAGGTCCGCCGCGTGGAGCGTGCGCTCGTCGGCGAGTACGTCGCTTTGGTGGACCAGGCGCTCGCCGGCCTGTCCGAAAGCTCGTACGACCGCGCCGCGAAGCTCGCCGCACTGCCCGACCTGATCCGGGGCTACGAGGACATCAAGCTCGCGAACGTTCGACGCTTCCGCGAGGAGGTTCGCGCGCTCGGTTTCTAGTCAGTGGCATTTCGCTTGCTCCGTTGCCCCCGGGGCAGGAGGGCAAGCGCCATGAAGAGCTCAGCAGCCGCGTTGTTCGCGATCATCGTCGGCGTCGGCACGGTCGCCGCGCTGCCGGCAGTGACCGCCGCGAAGACCACCGCCGCCGCACAGCAGCGCGTGCACGGCACTGTCGTCAACACGCAGGGCACGACGCTCACACTGAAAGCGGACGACGGCCGCACGCTGACCGTCGACATGAAGGCCGTCGGCTCGAACATCCAGAAGGCGCTCACACCGAACGAGGGCGTGACGGTCATGGGCACGCCCGGGGCGCAGCCGACGCAGTTCACCGCGCAGTTCATCCAGCAGGACTCGTCCGATCCATCGCACGGCGGCAAGGTGGCCGGCCAGGCCGCGCCCGCCACGAGCGGCGGCAGCGACACGGCGTGGCAGCGGGTGCACGGCACCGTCGCCTCGGTGTCCGGCGAGACGCTGGCGCTCAAGACCGCGGACGGTCAGACGGTGAACGTCGACATGAAGAGCGTGGACGCCGGCATCCGCAAGAACCTCGCCGCGGGCGAGGCGGTGACGGTCATCGGGTTCTACGGGGTCGATGCGAGCAAGAACGTCGACAAGAAGAACCTGCACGCGCGCTTCATCCAGAAGGATTCCAGCGCGTCCGCCTCGCCGAAGACGACGAAGTAATCGTCAGTCGTCAGCCGAGGGACGTGCGCGGAGCCGCTTGACGCCGCTCCGCGAGCGCTTGGCGCCCAGCCGGCGCTCGCGGGCGGCCGAGGTCGGCGCGGTGGCGGTGCGCGCGCGTGGCCGCACGAGGGCGGCGGCGACCAGCGCCCGCACCTTGGCGCGCGCGTCCTCGAGATTGCGCGCCTGGTTGCGCGTGAGCTGGCTGACGATGACGAGCCGGCCGTCCGCGTCGAGTCGATGCCGCGCCAGCGCCGCCAGGCGGTCGCGCGCCGCCTCGCTCAGCCCCTCGATCCGGCCGAGGTCCACGCGGAGATCGATCTTCGTCGCGACCTTGTTCACGTTCTGCCCGCCCGGGCCGGAGGCGCGCACGGCGCGCACGCTGAGGGCGCCGGCGGGAACGCGCACGGAGTCGGTCACGACGATCGCCTCGCTCACGCGTCCATTGTAAGCGGCGGTGGACGGGCCCGCCGTCGACCCAGCATAATTGCCGGCAAGGAGGCGCGAATGGTGGGATTGAACGCGCAGTGGCAGGCGCTGCAGAAACAGCTCGACCGGCTCGAGATGCAGACGCGCAAGGCGAGGGGCGAGGCGCGCCGCCGGCTGAAGCGGGTGGAGCGGCAGACGCGGGTCGCGGTGCGCAAGGCGCTCCGTGATGCGGAGCCCCGCGTGCGCAAGGCCGTGGACGAGGCGACGCGGATCGGGCGGGGGCTGCGGGCCGGCGTGCGCGCGGGTGCGGCAGCCTATCGTTCTGACGGCGGCCGCCGATCCCGGCCGAAGTGACGCCGACCGCGCGCCGCCGGCTCACGGCGGTGGCCCGCGGGGCGGCGCCCGCGGATCTGTACGTCCGCGGCGGCACGCTCCTCAACGTGTACACGGGGGAGCTGTACGCCGCCAACGTGGCGACGTGCGGCGAGCGCATCGCCTACGTCGGCTCGCGCGAGGACATGATCGGGCCGCGCACCACGGTGATCGATGCCGGCGGCCGCGTGCTCGTCCCCGGTTACATCGACCCGCACGTGCACCCCGCCCACGTCATCACGCCGTCGGCGCTGGCGCGTCACCTGCTCCCGCTCGGAACGACGACCGTGTTCGCCGACACGCTGCAGTTCTGGGAGCTCGGCGGTCTGCGTGCGTTCACGACGGTGGCCGACGCGCTGGCGCGCTCGCCGCTGAAGTTCTACTGGATGATCCGCGTACACGCGCAGACGCGGACCACGGACGAGCCCCGGCGGTTCCCGATGCGGGACCTCGCGCGCGCGCTGGCGCATCCCTGGGCGGTGGCGGCGGGCGAGGTGACGCGCTGGCCCGAGGTGCACGGTGGCGACGGTGATCTGCTGGCCCGGCTCGACCTGGCGCTGTCGCGCGGCCTGCGCGTCGAGGGCCACACCGCCGGCGCCTCGCCGGAGAAGCTGGCGGCGATCGCCGCGGGTGGGCTCAGCTCCGATCACGAGCCGATCACGGCCCAGGAAGTGCTCGCTCGCGCCCGGCAGGGGATCGCGGTCATGCTGCGAGAGTCGTCGCTGCGCCCCGACCTCGGGGGACTGCTCGACGCGCTGAAGGACGCGCCCGGCCTCGCCGCGCGCGCGATGCTGACCGCGGACGGCTCGATGCCGGCCTTCATTCGCGATCACGGCTTCGTCGATCACCTGGTGCGCACGGCGCTCGCGGGCGGCGTGCCGCCCGTGGACGCGTACCGCATGGTGACGCTGAACCCGGCCACGTACTTCCGCAAGGACGCCGACCTCGGTGGCATCGCGCCCGCGCGGTACGCCGACCTGTGCGTGCTGTCGGACCTGAGCCAGCCGCGGCCCGAGCTCGTGGTGGCGCGGGGAAGCGTCGCCGCGCGCGACGGACGCACGCTGGCGGCGGTGCCCGAGCCCGTGTGGTCGCGCGCGTTCGCCACGCCGGCGGCGCGTCTCACCGTCCGCTGGCGCGCGCGGCCCGAGGACTTCCGGCTTCCCGCGCGGGCGACGCTGCCCGTCATCCGGCTGGTGAGCGCCGTGATCACGCGGCTCGAGGAGCGCCCGCGCGCCGCGAGCGATCTGCACGCCGCGCTCGTCGATCGCTCGGGTCGCTGGGTCGCGCCGGCGCTGCTCGCGGGCTTCGCCGACCACCTCGATGGGCTGGCCGCCACCGTGTCGACCGACTTCAACATCCTGGCGATCGGCCGCAGCCCGCAGGCCATGGCCACCGCGGTGAACCGGCTGCTGGAGCTCCGCGGCGGCATCGTGATCGTCGACGGCGCCGAGGTGGCCTGGGAGCTGCCGTTGCCGCTCGGCGGCGTCATGACGCGCCTGGAGCTGCCCGAGGCCGCGGCGCGGGAGGACGAGCTGCACGCGCTGCTGCGCGCGCGCGGCTACGCGTTCCACGATCCGTTCTTCACCATGCTCTTCCTGTCGGCCGATTTCCTGCCGGCGGTGCGGCTCAGTCCGCGCGGCGTGTGGGACGTCAAGGCCGGGCGCGTGCTGCTGCCCCGTCGCCCACGCGCGTGAGCCGCGCACTCGCCGCGCTGGCGGTGGCACTGGCACTGGCGATCGCCGCGGACGCCGCCGGCTCCTTCACGACCGCGCGCCACGGTGGCCGCAGCTACGCCGTGTACGTGCCGGCAACGCCCGGCGAGTCGCCGCTCGTGGTGGCGCTTCACGGCTGCTGGCAGACGCCCGATGACTTCGCGGCCGGCACCCGGCTGAACGATGCCGCCGAGCGGCGCGGTCTCGTCGTGCTGTACCCGGCGCAGGGCCGCCGGGACAACGCGTATCGCTGCTGGAACTGGTTCGACCCCGCCGATCAGACGGCGGCGGGCGGTGAGGCGGGCGAGATCCTCGCCATGGCGCGGCACGTCCAGGAGGCACGTGGCATGAAGGACCGCCGGCTCGTGGTGCTCGGCTTCTCCGCGGGCGGCTACATGGCGGTGAACCTCGCGTGCGTGGCGCCGCAGTCGGTCGCCGGCATCGGCGTCATGGCGGGTGGACCGTACCGCTGCGGCGTCGGGGCCGCCGGCGCCATGCAGTGCATGCGCGGACGTACCGGCGATCCGGCTGCCTCCGCTGATCAGTGCCTGGCCGTGGGCGGTGTGCGCGCGCTGCCGATCCGGGCGTCGCTGTGGCAGGGCGGCGCCGACAGCGTCGTGAACGTCGCGAATCTTGCGGCACTCGAGACGATGCTGGCGCGCGCGCTCGGCACGGCGGCGGCACAGACGGAGTCCACCGACGGTATCGTGCACTCCGTGCATCGCGACCGGCGCGGCGTTCCGCGTCTGGAGACGTGGCTCGTCCCGGCCATGGGGCACGCGTGGAGCGGCGGCGATCCGCGCGGCACTCACACGTTTCCCGAAGGCCCGCCTGCGACGGACCGGATGCTCGACTTCCTGCTGGCGGCTGCGCGCTGAGCATGCGCCGACAGCGCCGCCTCGCGCTCTCCGTCCTGCTCGGTGCCGGCGTGCTGGCCGTGGTGGCGTTTCCGGTTCGGTCCACCTGGTGGGGCGGCTGGGTCCTCGCCATCGCAGAGGCCGGGATCGTCGGCGGCCTGGCCGACTGGTTCGCGGTGACCGCGATCTTCCGGCGGCCGCTGGGGCTGCCGATCCCGCACACCGCGCTCATTCCCGCGAACTGGGAGGCGATGGCCGAGCGCGTTGGCGTCATGGTCGGCGGCCGCGTGCTCACGAAGCAGTACGTGATGGACGAGATCGCGCGCGTCGATCTCGCCGACCTCATCGCCCGCGGCGCCGAGCGGCTGTCACGCGAGGATCTCGACGCGGCCACGCGGGCCGTCGCCGACTGGGCCGTCGATCAGCTCACACCGTCCGCGGCCTCCGAGCTCATGGCGCGCGTGCGCGCGATGCTGGCCGAGCAGCCGGCGACGCCGACGCTTGCCGCGGCCCTGCGCATCGCGCGCCAGAACGGGTGGGATCGCCGCGTGGTGCAGGGCCTCGTCAACGTGCTCGCCGACGCGATGGAGCGCTCGGAATTCCGCGCGACCGTGGCCGAGGTGATCGAGGACCTCATGAGTCGCTATCGCGGGCGGCTCGGCGTCTACCCACGGCTGTGGATCGGGCTCGCCGAGCTGATCGGCGTGCTGGATCGCGACCGGCTCGTCGAGGCGCTGCATAGCGGGCTGCGGCAGGTCGCCAAGGATCCGGACCATCCGCTGCGCACGCGCGCCTCGGAGGTGGTCGAGGAGCTGGAGGAGCGGCTCACCCGCGACGCGGCGCTGGCGGCGCGCGTGGAGGCCGCCAAGCGCGAGCTGCTCAACACGCCGGCGGTGGCCACGCTCCTCGACGACCTCGCCGGCTCCCTCCGGCGGACGCTCCTGCTTGATCTCCGCGCCGAGCGTTCGGAAGCGGTCGCGTGGATCGCCGAGCGGCTGGAGCGGGCGCGGCAGGCGCTGGTCACTGACGCCGTCCTGCGGGTCGAAATTGCCGGCTGGCTGCGGACGCGTGCGGCGGAGCTCGTGGAGCGCTACCACGGCCGGATCGCGCAGTTCATCGAGAACGGCGTGCGCGCGCTCGGGCCCGAGGGCGCCGTGCGGCTGATCGAGGAGCATGCCGGCGATGACCTCCAGTACATCCGCGTGAACGGCACCGTCGTCGGCGGCCTCGCCGGTGGCGCCATCTACGGCATCCACCTCCTGCTGCACGTGCTCTGACGCGACCGGCGTCGCCGGACACCCTCCGTGGGTGACTCGGACGACGCGTCGCGGCAGGAACGAAGTTGTCGGGGCTCGCGTTCTGGGCGTAGACTCAGCCACTTAGCGCAGCACACCAGCCGGGAGGACATTCATGTCGCGCACGCGCGCCATCCTGTCGTGGTTCGCCGTCATCCTCTGCGTCGCCGTCGTCAGCACGCCCGCGCTCAGCCAGACCCCGAAGAGCGGCGGCACGCTGAACATGACTCAGCGGGAGGATCTGCCGCAGGGCTTCGCCATTCACGAGACGCAGACCAGCTCCACCGTGTGGCCCTCGATGCCGTGCTTCAACAACCTCGTCATCTACGATCCGACCAAGAAACAGGAGTCGATGGACACGATCGTCGGCGAGCTGGCCGAAAAATGGTCGTGGCAGGACAACTACCGCAATCTCGTCTTCTTCCTCCGCAAGGGCGTCAAGTGGCACGACGGTCAGCCGTTCACCTCGAAGGACGTCAAGTTCACGTTCGACATGGTCCGTGAGGCGCCCGACGCGACCGGCAAGCTGCGCATCAATCCGCGCAAGGACTGGTACGCCAACGTCCAGTCGATCGAGACGCCGGATCCGTACACGGTCGTGTTCCACCTCAAGCGGCCGCAGCCGTCGATCCTCATGATGCTCGCCTCGGGCTACAGCCCCGTCTACGCCGCCCACGTGCAGCCGGCGACGTACCGGACGGGCTGCGTGGGCACCGGGCCGTACAAGCTGAAGGAGTGGCGCAAGGGCGAGTTCGTCGAGTACGTGAAGAACCCCGATTACTTCGTGAAGGGCCGTCCGTACCTCGATGGGCTCAAGTACATTGTCATCGCCGAGCGCGGGACGCGAACGGCGGCGCTGCAGTCGGGACAGGTCGACGTCGCCTTCCCGGGCGAGACGTCCAAGACGATCTCCGAGCAGCTGAAGAAGGCCGTCCCGCAGCTCGTCGTCACGCCCATCAGCGAGAACGTCAACAACAACGTGATCATGAACATCAAGAAGGCGCCGTTCGACAACCTGCAAGCGCGGCTCGCTGTGAGCCGGGCCATTGACCGCCGCGCCCTCGTGCAGGCGGTCTACCAGGGCGGCGCGGTGGTCGGTGCGGCCATGGCGCCCAAGCCGTGGGCGTTCTGGGGGCTCGCCGACAAGGACCTCGCCAGCCTGCCCGGGTACGGCAAGCCGGCGGAGGAAAAGGCGGCGGCGAAACGCATCATGGCCGAGCTCGGCTACTCGCCCGACAAGCCCCTGCGCGTGGAGATGGTGACGCGGGGCCTGCAGATCTACGTCGACATGGCGTCGTTCGTCATCAACGAGCTGAAGCAGGTCGGTATCGAGGCCACGCTCAAGCAGATCGAGACCGCGCAGTGGCACGCGATGGCGGTGCGCGGCGAGTACCAGATCGGCGCCAACCTCACCGGGCTCGGCGCCGATGATCCGGACGGCAACTTCTACGAGAACTACGCGTGCGGCTCGCCGCGCAACTACACGCACTACTGCAACGAGCAGGTGCAGGCCATGTTCGACCAGCAGTCGCAGGAGACCGACGCCAAGAAGCGCGTGGCGCTCGTGAACGCGATCCAGCGGAAGCTGGAAGAGGACGCCGCGCGCCCGATCCTGAACTGGCGCATCGACTACTTCACGCACTGGCCGCACGTGAAGGGGCTCGTGCCCCAGAACTCCGTCTACAACTACGGTCGCATGCAAGAAGTCTGGCGCGATAAATGACGATGGGGGCCATGTCGGGGCCCCCCCTGAACGATGAAAAGCTACGTGGCCCAGCGCCTCGGGATCGCCGTGCTGACGCTGATCGGCATGTCGATCGTGATCTTCCTGCTGCTGCGACTGGCGCCCGGTGACATCGTCGACATCCTGTTCTCCACGGCCGGCTACGTGAACGAGTCGGAAAAAGCGGCCATCATGAAAGAGCTCGGGCTCGACCGCTCGTACGTCACGCAGTACGTCGACTGGATGCGGCAGATCGTGACGTTCGATCTCGGCAAGTCGTACCGGTACGACTTGCCGGCCTGGGACATCATCCGGCCGCTGCTGCCGGTGACGATCGAGCTGGCCGTGCTCTCGATCGTGGTCGCCGTCGTCCTCGGCGTCCCCGCCGGGGTCATCAGCGCCGTGCGCCAGGACACCACGCTCGACTACGCGCTGCGCGTGTTCAGCCTGGCCGGGCTCTCGATGCCGTCCTTCTGGCTGGGCATGGTCATCATCCTGGGCATGGTGTCGTGGCTGGGCTGGATCCCGCCGCTGACGTACGTGAAGCCCACCGAGAACTTCGGCGCCCACGTCATCCAGTTCGCGCTGCCCGCGCTCGCGGTCGGCTATCGTTCCTCGGCGCTCATCATGCGGATCACGCGGTCGTCGCTGCTCGAGGTGATGCGCGAGGATTACATCCGCACCGCATGGGCCAAGGGGCAGAACGAGCGGACGGTCATCTGGCGACACGCGCTGAAGAACGCCATCCTGCCCGTCGTCACGGTCATCGGCATCGAGTTCGCGTTCCTCATCGGCGGACTCGTGGTCACGGAGACCGTCTTCAACCTTCCCGGCGTCGCGCGCTTCCTGGTGCAGGCCATCCTGTGGCGGGACTATCCGATCGTGCAGACGCTGGTGATGTTCATCGCCATCGTCGTGATCCTCTCCAACCTCCTGGTCGACATGCTCTACGGCGTGCTCGATCCGCGTGTCCGGTATGGCAGCTAGCCCGATCGAGGCACGCGTCGACGTTCCGATCGTCAGCGTGCGACCGGCGCCGCCGGGGGCGTGGACGAGCCTGGGGCGGTTCGTGCGTCGCAAGCCGCTCGGCGCCGCCGGCGGCGTGATCATGCTGCTCATGGTGCTCACCGCGATCCTGGCGCCGTGGCTGCAAACGTACGATCCCATCGCCACCAACGCCGCCTACACGCTCGGGCGACCGAACGCCGACCACTGGCTCGGCACCGACCATCTCGGACGCGACATCTACTCGCGCATCGTGCACGGGGCGTGGGTCTCGCTCGTGGTCGGACTCGGCTCGACGCTCCTCGGCTCGGCGCTCGGCGGCGTCATCGGCCTCTTGTCGGGCTACGTGGGCGGCAAGACCGACCTGACCGTCCAGCGGGTGCTCGACATCCTGCAGGGCCTGCCGCTGCTGGTGCTCGCGCTGGTCATGTCGGCCTCGCTGGGGCCGTCGATCCGCAACGTGATCGTGGCCATCTCCATTCCGATCATCCCGCGCGCGGCGCGCGTCATCCGCGCCAGCGTGCTGTCGATCCGCGAGATGCAGTACGTCGAGGCCGCGCGCGCGCTCGGCGTCCGGCATCTCCGCGTGGCGTTCCGGCACATCTTGCCGAACACCGTCGGTCCGTTCATCGTGCTGTGCACCGCCCAGCTCGGCAGCGCCATCCTGGTCGAGGCCACGCTGTCGTTCCTCGGCATGGGCGTGCCCGAGCCGTATCCCTCGTGGGGACGGATGCTGTCGGTGTCGGCCGCGGAGTACGCGCAGAAGGCGCCGCATCTCGTCCTGTTCCCCGGCATCGCCATCAGCCTCGCCGTGTTCGGCAGCAACCTGCTCGGCGATGCGCTGCGTGACACGCTGGATCCGCGACTGCGGGGATCGCGCTGAGATCGATGGCGAGAGCCTCAAACTTTTCCGACAGGAGCCGACCCACGATGCCTGATCACGACCTGGCCTGGCTGTCCGCCACCGAGCTCGCTGCGCTCATCCGCAAGAAGAAGGTCTCGCCCGTGGAGATCGTCGACACCGTGCTCGAGCGCATCGACAAGCTCAACCCGCGCCTCAACGCGTTCGTCCTCATCAACGCCGATCAGGCGCGCCGCGACGCGAAGGCCGCGGAGCGCGCGCTCGGCAAGAAGGGGGCCACCCTCGGGCCGCTGCACGGCCTGCCGTTCACCGTGAAGGACCTCGTCATCACGCGCAACGTGCGGACGACGTTCGGCACGCCGCTCTTCCGCGACAACGTCCCGACGGAGGACGCGCCGATGGTCGAGCGCATGAAGGCCGCGGGCGGCATCATGATCGGCAAGACGAACACGCCGACCTTCGGCTGGATCGGCGCCACGCACAACCTGCTGTTCGGGCCGACGCGCAACCCGTGGAATCTCGAGCGCACGCCGGGCGGCTCCAGCGGCGGCGCCTCGGCGGCGGCGGCGGCCGGGCTGGGGGCGTTGCACGTCGGGACGGACGGCGGCGGCTCGATTCGCATTCCGGCCTCGTGCACGGGCATCTTCGGCTTCAAGGCCTCGTACGGGCGCGTGCCCACGTACCCGGCCAGCGGAGCGTGGAGCCTCTCGCACATCGGGCCGATGACGCGCACGGTGGCCGACGCCGCCCTCGTGATGAACGTCGCCGCGGGGCCGGACGAGCGCGATCAGTACTCGCTGCCGGCCGATGGCACCGACTACATGAAGACGCTCGCGGGCGGCGTCAAGGGGCTTCGCGTCGCGTACACCGACGACCTCGGCAACGCCGACGTGGTGGACCCGGAGGTGAGCGCCGCCTGCGCGCGCGCGGCCAAGGCGTTTCGCGAGCTCGGCTGCCGTGTGGACGAGGTGCAGCCGAAATGGCCATCGCCCAAGGACTGCTGGGAGCAGGTGTTCTGTGGCGGCATCGCGGCTCGCATGGCGCCGTTCATGGATCGCCGCAACGACATCGATCCCGGCCTGTACCACATCATCGAGCTGACGCTGAAGCAGCCGCCCACGCGATACGTGCAGGCGTGGATGGACCGGCTCAACTGGTGGCAGCACCCGCGCACGTTCTTCGAGAAGTACGACCTTCTGCTGACGCCGACCATCGCGTGCCCGCCGTTTCGGGTGGGCCTCGACAATCCCACCGAGATCGCGGGCCGGCCCGTCCCGGCGTACGGCTGGATCCCGTTCACGTACCCGTTCAATCTCACCGGACAGCCGGCCGCGTCGGTGCCGTGCGGGTTCACCAAGGACGGCCTGCCGATCGGCTTGCAGATCGTGGGTCGACGGTTCGACGACCGGCTGGTGATGCGGGCGTCCGCGGCCTTCGAGCGTGCGCGACCCTGGCGGCAGCACCGTCCACCGATCACCGCCTCGACGTAAGAATTACGCGGGTGCCGGCGACGCCGGCGTCGCTGGCACTCGCGTTGCGAGCCCGGGCCCCCGTGTTTCGCACCTTCCGAAGGGGGTCCATATGAAGACGTTGATCGTCATCGCTCTGTCCGGCGCCCTCAGCGCCGGGACCATCGTCGTTACGCAGCTTGCGGCGCAGACGACGGATACCGGTGTGCCGCCCGCGTCGACCATCGCGACTCAG
The DNA here is from genome assembly GCA_036265915.1 of Candidatus Methylomirabilota bacterium. Taxonomy (GTDB): domain Bacteria; phylum Methylomirabilota; class Methylomirabilia; order Rokubacteriales; family CSP1-6; genus AR12. The sequence goes on from DATAOC010000065.1 coordinate 24,149, forward strand.
AACCCGGGGATAACGACGACGCCCGCGCCGACCACGACGACGACCATACCGAGCACGACGCCGACGACACCGACGGCCACGACGACCACGCCGACGACAGCCGCCACGACCGGTGACACGTCGGCGACGACAACGGGCGCCACCACGAGCGTGCCGGTGACGACGGCCCTCGGCGCCGTGCAGGACATCGTGGAGATCACCAAGCTCGTTCCCGCAGGCACGACGGCGGTGACCGCATTCACAGTGCCGGCCGGGCTCGTTCTCATCGTCACCGACCTCATCATCACGAACACCGGTACGGCGGCGACGTGCGGGGGTTCGGTGAACCGCTCCGGCACGACGGCGGCCCCGGCGACCGGGACGGCCACTCCGACGACCGGCACGACCACTCCGACGACGACGAGCAGCACCACGACCGATGCCGGGGCGACGACGCCGGGTGGGTCAACGTCGACCGGCACGCCGACGACGGGCACGGGTGCGGCCGGCGTGACGACAACCGTGGCGGGAACGCTCACCCAGACGGATTCGACGGTGACCGGCCCGCTGTGCGTGCCGCCGCAGACGACCACGACGCTGCCACTCACC
>DATAOC010000066.1:0-29486 GCA_036265915.1 Candidatus Methylomirabilota bacterium
GCTCCTCGGACGGCGGGAACGCCTCCAGGTCGCGCTTGGCATCGCGCGCGTAGGCGTGAGCACGCTCCAGCGCGTACTCGACGCCGTCGTGCTCGAGGACGAGCCGGCGGATCTCGTCGATCTCCGCCGGCGCGAGCGCCCGACGACGGAGCATGGCGCGTACGCGCTCGGCGTCGGCCTCTCGCACGCGCTGGAGCATCGTGATGAGCGGCAGCGTGCGCTTGCCCTCGCGCAGGTCCGCCGCGATGGCCTTGCCAAGCCGCCGCTCGTCGGCGACGAAGTCCAGCGAATCGTCGGACATTTGGAAGGCCACGCCGATGTCGAGACCGTAGCGCGTGAGCGCCTCGAGCTGCTCGGACGGGACCTCGCCGAGGAGGGCGCCGATTCGGCAGCACGCCGACATGAACGACGCCGTCTTCTGCGTGATGATCCGGACGTAGTCCGCCTCGGAGGTGAGGCCGCTGCGCTTGAGCTGGAGCTGGTACACCTCGGCCTCGGTCATGGAGACGGTTGCGCGCGCCAGCGTCTCCATGATTGCGCGGTCGTTGTCGCGGACGAGCAGCGCAAAGGACTTGGAGTACAGGTGATCCCCGACCAGGACCGAGGCGTCGTCGCCCCACTGCGCGTTTGCGGACGGCTGTCCGCGGCGTAGCGGCGCCTCATCCACGACGTCGTCGTGGATGAGCGTGGCGGTATGGAGCAGCTCCACGCCGCACGCCAGCCGGACCGCGCGCGGGCCGTGATAGCCGCTCAGGCGCGCCGCGAGTAGCAACAAGATCGGCCGCAGCCGCTTGCCTCCGGCCCCGGCGATGTAGGCGCCCATCTCCTGGATCAGCCCGACCGGCGAGGCGATCTCGCGGCGGATCTCCGATTCGACGGCGGCGAGATCGCCACCGATGAGGGCGGTCACGCGCTCCTTGAGGACCTGCTCCAGCGTCGGCGTCGACACACCAGCTACTGCTTCAGGAGAACGCGGTCCCGCACCTGCACGTTTGCGCCGGGCACGATGCTCTGCACTTCGGCGACCGAGAAGCGGTCACGAATCTCCGTGACCCGCGCCGTGGCAACCTCCTCGTCGAGCTCGCCGAGCATCTCCCCGGTGACGGGATGCACGATCGGAATCCGGTCACGCCGCACGCTGAGCACGCTGCCGGGCTGCAGCCCGTCGAGGTTGGTGAGGTCCGTCACCATCCGGGTGGTGTCGACGTACACGACGAATCCGCGCTCTGGGGGCTTGGGGGCCGGTGCGGCGACGGGAACGGTGGAAGCGGCACGGATTGCAGCACCGCCGCCCGCGGCGGCGACGACGCGGTTACTCGCGGCCGGCGCATTCTTCGCGGGTTCCGCCGAGCTCGCCGTCTGATACATCGTTCCCTGCCGCGGGCTGATCTTTCCTCCGCCGGGCGGCGTCCCGTACTTGGCGACGATCTCGGGCTGCGCGATGATCGCCGACTGCCCGCGCAGCAGCGTGGTGATCGTCGTCGGGACCTTGTCCTCCTCGACCCAGATGTACTCCGGCTCGCTCGGCACGTCGCCGAAGCGCGGGTTCTTGATCAGGAGCCACCGCGTTTCCGCCGACTTGATCGTGACGGACGGCTCACCGACGTCCGCAATCCCGACGAGCTTTTTGGCGGTGCTGCAGCCCGTGAGGGCGATGCTCGGGACCAGCAGCCAGGCGAGCAGGCGGGCCTTCATCCGGCGAGGAGAATAGCACATCGACGCCGGCCGGCGGTCAGTCCTCGATCAGGGGCTCCCAGGGGAATCGCTGCTCTTCGGCCGTGCTGTTCGGTAAGACCGGGAGTCGCCGCGAGAATAATGCAAGGCCTGTAATCGCAGAGATATACGTGACGTCGAGCGTCACGGCGCCGCGCCGCTCGAGCATCACCGGGACCACCCAGCCGGCCACGTCGAGGTTCTTCGCCGAGCGCACCGCCCGCTCGGGTCGGGCCAGCATCTCGGCCACGCGCAGCTCGCCGCCGGCGAACATGTCGCTGACCGCGATCGGATCGACGACCTGGAAGCGTTTGCTCCGCTCGAGCACCGTCGCGATGAGATACGGCACGCGGCGGAGGTCGGCGCCGCCGGTCGTCATGTCGAGCACCGGGGCGACGGCGATCTTGATTCGGCCGCGCGTGATACGAGCGCCGTCCGCGGCCTGGGGGCGTGATCGATCGGGCGCGGCGCTGAACGCCGCGACGGCGAACTCGGGCTCGACCCGGCGGATCTGCGCCCAGCCCAGCACCTCTTCGTAGTGGCCCAGCGGCCTGCCAGTCAGCGGATGACTGAACGCGGCGCCCTTGCGAAAGATCGTGTACTCCTGACCCACCTGTCCGCCACGCAAAGCGCCGATATCGAGGAACATCTCGTCGCCCTCGAGCGAGACGACGATCCCCTCGACGGGGTGGAACGCCTGGATGAACTCATCGGCCATCAGGGTGAACGTCGCGCCGACCCGGTCGGCCATGCCCGCCGCGGCCGGACCGGCGGCGAGAGCGATGCTCAAGACGCTGGCAAGCATGCCGACGAGGAGCGTGCGGCGGCGCATCAGAATGTCACCGACGGCTGGTGTACGCCGAACACCGCGCGCAGCCGCTCGCAGATCTCGCCGAGCGTCGCCGCGTGCTCCACCGCGTCCACGAGCAAGGGCATGAGGTTGTCGCGGCCGCGCGCGGCGGACTCGAGCGCATCGAGCGCGCGAGCGACGCGGGCGCTGTCGCGATGTTTCCGCAGCCGTGCCACCCTCTCGGCCAGGGCGTCGCTGACGCCGGGATCGACGGCGAACAAGCCGGCCGGCGGCTGGTCGTCGGTGACGAACTCATTGACGCCGACGACGATCCGGCGCTTGTCCTCGACGTCGCGCTGCCAGCGGTACGCTGCCTCCTGAATCTCGCGCTGCATGAAGCCGATGGCCTGCACGGCACCTCCTTGCTCGTCGATCCGGCGGATGTACTCCTCGGCCGCATCCTCGATGTCGCGGGTCAGCCGCTCGATGGCGTAGGAGCCGCCGAGCGGGTCGACGGTGTCCGCGACCCCCGACTCGTGGGCGAGAATCTGCTGCGTGCGCAGGGCAATGCGCACAGCGCGCTCCGTCGGCAGCGCCAGCGCCTCGTCCATCGAATTCGTGTGCAGGGACTGGCAGCCGCCCAGGACCGCGGCCAGCGCCTGCAGGGTCACGCGGACGATGTTGTTCTCGGGCTGCTGCGCGGTCAGCATGCTGCCCGCCGTCTGGGCATGGAACCGCAGCGTCTGCGAGCGCGCGTCGCGCGCGCCGAAGCGATCGCGCATGGTGCGTGCCCAGAGCCGGCGCGCGGCGCGGAACTTCGCGATCTCCTCGATCAGGTCGTTGTGGGCGTTGAAGAAGAACGAGAGCTGCGGCGCGAACGCGTCGACCTCGAGCCCCGCGCGGCGGGCGGCTTCGACGTACGCGATCCCGTTGGCGAGCGTGAAGGCGACCTCCTGCACCGCGGTGCAGCCGGCCTCTCGCACGTGATAGCCGGAGATCGAGATCGTGTTCCACTTCGGCACGACGTCGCGACAGTAGGCGAAGACGTCCGTCACGAGACGCATCGACGGCCCGGGCGGGAAGATGTACGTGCCGCGCGCGATGTATTCCTTCAGGATGTCGTTCTGCGTGGTGCCCGATAGCTTCGCGGGGCTCACGCCGTGACGCCGCGCGACCGCGACGTAGAGCGCCAACAATATGGCCGCCGTCGCGTTGATCGTCATCGAGGTCGACACACGGTCGAGCGGAATGCCCTCGAAGAGATCCTGCATGTCCTCGACGGACGCGATCGACACGCCGACCTTGCCGACCTCGCCGCGCGCGATCGGCGCGTCGGGATCGTGGCCCATCTGCGTCGGCAGGTCGAAGGCCACGGACAATCCCGTCTGCCCCTGGTCGAGGAGGAAGCGATAGCGCTTGTTCGTCTCCGCGGCGGAGCCGAAGCCCGCGTACTGGCGCATGGTCCACAGCCGCGAGCGATAGCCGCTCGGATGGATGCCGCGCGTGAACGGAAACTGTCCCGGCGTCTCCTCGGCGGCGTCGGCGGGGATGTCGCCGGCGCCGTACACGCGCTTGACGGGCGCGCCCCACGAGGTTTCCGGGTCGCGCTCGCTGCCGCTCATGGACGCTCCCTCACAGCGGAATGTTGCCGTGCTTGCGCGGCGGGTTGACGTCGCGCTTGGTTCGCAGGACGGCCAGCGCGGCGCACAGCCGCGCGCGCGTGTCACGCGGCTCGATGACCTCGTCCACGTAACCACGCGCCGCCGCCACATAGGGGTTGGCGAACTTCTCGCGATACTCGCGAATCCGCTCGTCGCGGAAGGCGGCGCTGTCGCCGGCGGCCTCGAGCTCGCGTCGATACAGGATGTTGACCGCGCCCTCGGGTCCCATCACGGCGATTTCGGCGGTGGGAAACGCGAAGTTCGCATCGCCGCGGATGTGCTTGGACGACATGACGTCGTACGCGCCGCCATAGGCCTTCCGCGTGATGACGGTCAGCTTGGGGACCGTCGCCTCGCAGTACGCGTAGAGCAGCTTGGCGCCGTGCTTGATGATGGCTCCGAACTCTTGCGCGGTGCCCGGCAGGAAGCCCGGCACGTCGACGAACGTCACGAGCGGCACGTTGAAGCAGTCGCAGAAGCGCACGAACCGGGCCGCCTTCATCGACGCGGCGATATCCAGACAGCCGGCCAGGTGCGCAGGCTGGTTGGCCACGATGCCGACCGGACGGCCGCCGAGCCGCCCGAACCCCACGACGATGTTGGGGGCGAACGTCGAATGAACCTCGAAGAAGTAGCGGTCGTCGAGGACCGCGCGCACGAGCTCCTTGATGTCGTACGGCTTGTTCGGCTGCGCAGGCACGATCGACTGCAGCGCCTCGTCACGGCGCTCGATCGGATCCTGCGTGGGGCGCAGCGGCGGCTCCTCGAGGTTGTTCTGCGGCAGAAACGTCAGCAGCTCGCGGATCAACGCGAGGCATTCCTCCTCGCCGTCGGCGGCGAAGTGCGCCACGCCGGAGGTCGTGCCGTGGGTGCTCGCGCCGCCGAGCTCTTCGGCGGTGACCGTCTCGTGCGTGACGGCCTTGATGACGTCGGGGCCTGTCACGAACATGTACGACGTGTTCTTGACCATGAAGACGAAGTCGGTGATGGCGGGGCTATAGACCGCGCCGCCGGCGCATGGCCCCATAATGGCGCTGATTTGCGGAATAACGCCCGAGGCCAGCGTGTTGCGCAGGAAGATGTCGGCGTAGCCGCCGAGCGACGCGACGCCGTCCTGGATCCGCGCGCCACCCGAGTCGTTGAGCCCGATGATCGGCACGCCCGTCTTCATCGCGAGGTCCATGATCTTGCAGATCTTCCGCGCGTAGGCCTCGGACAGCGAGCCGCCGAAAACGGTAAAGTCCTGCGCGAAGACGAACACCGGTCGACCGTGGATCCGCCCCGAGCCCGTGACGACGCCGTCGCCGGGGATTCGCTGCTCGGCCATCCCGAAGTCGTACGTCTGGTGCACGACGAAGCGGTCGACTTCGAGAAAGGAGTCGGGATCGAGCAGCAGCTCGAGACGCTCGCGTGCGGTCTTCTTGCCCGCCTTGTGCTGCCGGCGGATGCGCTCCTCGCCGCCTCCGAGCTCGGCGGCGCGGTTGCGTCGGCGGAGCTCCTCGAGACGCTCGTCGGGCGACATGGCTCAGATTATAATTCAGTCCTCCGATGCAACCCTGGGCACAGGCGGTCCTCGTGGCATGCGCGGTGGTGCTGACGGCGGTGAGCGTGCCGGTGCTGCTCGCGCTGCGACGGACTGCCGGCCGTGCCGAGCGGGTCCTGACGATCGTGGAACAGGAGCTGCGGCCGCTCATCGGCCAGGCGCATGCGCTCACCGACGACGTGCGCACACTCACGCGCGAGGCCAGCGAAGAGATCGAGCGCGTGGCCGAGGTCACCGAGCGCGTCAACGCGGTGGCCGAGGGGGTGGGCCGGGCCGTCCACGGTCTGGCGGGGTTCACCCGGGCTGGCCAGCTCATCGGCATGGCGGCCGGACTCAAGAGGGGCCTCGATGTGTTCGTGGCCCGGCTTTCGAAGGAGCAAGGAGATCATCATGGCGGATGACCGAAACGACACGGGCGGATATTTGGGCTGGTTCTTGCTGGGCGGGCTGATCGGCGCGGCATCCGCGCTACTACTCGCGCCGAAAACGGGACGTGAGATCCGCGATCAGCTGCTGGAGCGCGGCAACGAGTTCGCGCGCCGGGCCCAGGAGATGGCGAACGACGTGCAGGGCCGCACCGGCGACTGGCTCGACAAGAGCCGCGAGCTCTTCGAAGAGCAGACGCAGCGGCTCATGAGCGCGTTCGAGGCAGGCAAGGACGCCATGCGCGAAGAGATACGCAAGGCGAACACGCCTCCGCGTGGCTGAGGTCGAGGTCCCGAATCCCGAAGAGCTGGAGGAGCGGCGCGACAAGCGCTTCAGCCGTCGCGTCGCTCTCACCACGGCGGTCTACGCCGTGATGCTCGCGATCGCCTCGCTCGGTGCAGGCAACGCGATGAAGCACATGCTGCTCGCGCAGCAGCAGTCCTCCGATCAGTGGGCGTTCTACCAGGCCAAGGTCATTCGCGAGCACCTCTATCGCGCGCAGGCGCTCGTCATGGACGCCGAGCTGGCCGATGTCGCCGCCGCGCGCGGCCCGCGCCAGGAAAAGCAGAAGGCGCTGGCCGCCAAGTTCTCGGAGGAAGAGCAGCGCTACAACGCCGAGAAAAAGGACATCGAGAAGGAGGCCAAGAAGCTCGAGGCGGAGCGCGACCATTTTCGGACGCGCGACCACTACTTCGAGTTCGCCGAGGTCTTCCTGCAGATCGCGATCGTGTGCGCGTCGGTCGCGATCCTCGCAGAATCACGCGCGATGTACGGCTTCTCCCTCGTCGTGGCCGTGCTCGGCGTGCTCAGCACGCTGAACGGCTTCTTCGTTGTCGTTCATCTCGGCGGGCTCGAGCACTAGCGCTTTTCGGTCGGCTTCTCCCGCTCCTTGTCGCTGTCCGCCTCCGACGCACCCTCGTTGATGCCTTTTTTGAACTCGTGCATCGACTTGCCGAGCGAACGGGCGATCTCCGGCAGCTTGCTGCCGCCGAACATGACGAGCACGATCACGAGAATGACGAGCAGCTCCTGTGTTCCAAGACCAAACATGATGTCCTCCTCTGTATCGGAGCTTTGCGTACGCCTCAGGGGTGGGTGGCCGGAGAGAGACGCACGGAGCTCCGCTCGTCCATGTCACGTGGAACCGAGCCGAGACGCTCAGCCGAGGGGAGGCGCGCGACTGACGGCGGCGCGCGGAAGAACCGGGGCGGCGTGAGGAGCGCGCCTCTGCACGGCGGGCTCGGCGCCGAGCGGCTCCAGCAGCGCGGGCGACGCCGCCACGACGGCGGGGGCGCTGTCCCAGACGAGCAGCACGAGCTCGTCGCCGTCGCCGCCGTCGTAGAGCCCCGCGATCCACGTGGGATCGGGAACGCTGGCCGCCGCGAACAGCGGGGCGAGGAACGCCACCACGATGACGAACGCCACGGCCGAGCGTTTCACGGGTTTACTGTACGGCGAAAGACGCCGCTCGTCCCGCCGTTATCGCCGCGCAGCCGCAGCTCGCCGTCGCGGACGCTGACAGCGCCATCGCCGTCGCTCCCCACATAACGGAGCTGCCCGGACGGCAGCGCAACAATCGCGCCGTGGAGCGGCCGGTCCACGCCCTCGAAGAAGGCCATCCCCTCGTACCGCCCGTCCGGCGCGATCGTCAGCCGCGCGACGGTGGCGCCGTCCGCGGTCACGACGCGGCCATGCCATTCGCCGCCGAGAGTCCCAATGTCAGCGGTCGTCGCCGAACAGCCGGCGAGCATCGTGATGAGCGCGAGCACGCTCGTGCGGGGTCTCACCGGTGTCGCGACTCGAGCGGCGTCGCCGGGGCCGTGCCGAGCGCGGCGAGCCGTCGTGAGACGTGGGTGGCGATCCAGAATGCGATGAGCGTCGCACCGAACGCGCACACCACCGTGGCACCGGTGGGCAGGTCGAGCGCGGCGGAGGCCACCATGCCGATAACGCTCACGACCGTGCCGAACGTCCAGCCGATGAGCAGGCGAGCGGCCACCGTGCCGCCGAGCATCACGCCGGCCAGCGCCGGCACGATCAGATACGAGAACACCAGCAGCACGCCCGCGATCCGGACCGAGCTCGCCACGACGACGCCGAACGACGCATAGAACAGGAAGTCCCAAAAGCGCACGCGCCAGCCCTCGGCGAACGCCGCCGCGGGATCGGTCGAGATCAGCAGGAACGGCCGACGGCACAGCCAGTGCAGGAGGCCGACGCCGGAATACAGCACGAACACTTTGCCGACCTCGAACGGGCCCACCGCGAGCAGATTGCCGACGAGCATCGTGCGCACCTGCTCGGCGCCGTGGGCCGCGCGGTCGGCGACGAGGACCGCGGCCGCGGACGAGACGGCGTACACGATGCCGACCACCGCTTCCTGCGACACGTGGCGCCGGCGGCTGCGGGTGATCGACAGCACGAACGCGCCGAGCAGCGTCGCGGCGAGGCTGTACCCGTACGATTCCCACTGATCGACGTCATGTCCCATCAAAAACGCGACGGTGGCGCCGAGCGCCGCGATCTGCGCCATCGCGATGTCGACGAAGATGACCTCGCGCGCGAGGACGTGCACGCCGAGATAGGCATGAATCCCCGTGAGGACGAGGCACATCAGGAATGGCGCCCACAGGATGCCGACGAGGTCGCCGACCACTACAGAAGCGCCTTCGCCAGCGTGTTGATGTTGTAGTCGATCGCGCCGATGTAGTTGTCGGCGCCCTTCACGGCACCGACCGACGAGGCGAACACGATGGCCTTCGCGCCCGCCTCCTCACCGACGCGGTTGGCAAGCTTCACGTCGTTCCACGGCTCGACGAGGATGACTTTGATCTTCTCGTCCTTGATCTGCCGGATGACGTTCACCAAATGCTGCGGCGACGGTGGAATGCCGGGACGGTCCTCGAGCACGGCCGCCTGGACCAGTCCGAATCGCGTCAGGAAGTAAATCATGTCGGGATGGTAGACGACGACCTTGCTGCCTTTCATCGGCTCCATGGTCTTCGTCCATTGCGCCATGTGACCGTCGAGCTTCGCCAGGAAATTCTTGCGGTTCTGCTCGAAGACGCCGCGCTGATCCGGCGCCAGGCGGGCGAAGCCGTCGACGATGTTCTGCGTGATGATCGGCGCCAGGCCCGGGTCGAGCGAGAAGTGCGGGTTCCCACGCGGATGGACGTCACCCATCGAGCGGTCCACGCGTGTGGTCGGCACCTCGAGCACCTCCACGCCGCGGGAGATCTCGATGCGTCCGCGCCCGCCCCGCACGATGTTCGGATTGTTTGCGCCTTCGATCGCCACGTCGGCCCAGGCATCGAGGTCGAGGCCGTTCTCGATCACCGCATCGGCGCGGCGCAGCTTGAGCATCATGCTCGGCTTCACCTCGGCCTCGTGGAAGTTCTGGGTGCCGCGCGTCAGGCTTTCCACGTCGACCAGATCACCCCCGACCGCTTCCGCGAGCGATTGCAGATCGGGAATGGTCGTGACCACTCGCAACTTGCGCGCCGCCTGCACGAGCGGCACAGACGCGATCGTCCCGACCACGAGGGCGAGGACTCCGAGAGCGAACAGTCGCCTCATCACGATGAGTCTCCTTTAAAACGCGTGCGCCGGATGCGCGCCGAGAATGAACGTGGCCTGGAAGAACAGCTCGTCCATGATCCGCGCGCTCCCCCCGTTGACGTTCGGGTCGAGCAGGTCGCGGTGCGTGCGCTCCGTGTGCTTGTAGGCGAGACGGAAGCGCAGGAACTCGGACGGCAAGAACGTCAGGTACGGCTCGATCGCCCACTGATACCCGGGGGTGGCCGGGTACTGCGTGGAATCGTAGCGCGCGCCGAACGCCCAGCGCCGCCACGGCTGCACCTCGCCCCAGCCGTACCAGCCGAAGCTCTCGCGTCCTTGCCGGAGGGAGTAGATGCCCTCGCTTGCGAGCGTGAGCAGCGGGTGCAGCCAGCCCTCGGGGCGGAACTTGAACTTGAGATCGTAGCCGACGAGCGTGCTCTGCAGTCGTTCGTTCGTCTCGCCGTTCGCGACCGAGGCGCCCACCTGAAGCGCGAGCGTGTCGGTGAGATCGAAGTACGTCACCACGCGCCCGGTGGCGAGCGGATGCGTCAGCAGGCCGCGCCCGAACGCGGTTTCGTTGTCGCCGTTGAAGACACCGCCGAGCACTTGCACGTAGAACGGCAGGAAGTCGGGCACCCACGTCGCCTCGGCGCCTTTTTCGACGAGCCCGTTCTCGCCGAAGAACACGCGGTACACGTCCGGCCGATCCACCCACGGCAGATCGTGCTCGTGGACGACGTTCGACCAGCCAAAGCGGTTACGCATCTGACCGAGCTTGGCCTGCGTGCCGTACGGCAGCGTCAGCAGCGTGATCGTCGCCTCGGCGAGGCTCACGCCGGTCTCGGCACCCGGGGCGTCCTCGCCCGCCTCGATCCGGACGTCGGCGCGCGCGTAGGGATCGATCTGCCCGAACAGGTTCAGCTCGATCTCGCGCGGGAAGAAGCGGTTCTCGCGGCCGGCGAACGTTCCGCCTTGTGCCTTCTGAACGTTGTGCTGGGTGATGTTCGCGACGAAGTCTCCCGTCACGCCCATGTCGAAGAGAAGCTGGCCGCTGCCACGTTGCTGGTAGAGGGCGAACGGCTGGCGCGGTCGGAGCAGATCCGTCGCCGAGGGCGGCGCGCTCTGCGTCTGCGGATTCGCCGGCGACTGGGCCACCGGGGCCGGTGTCGCCGGCGGTGCCGCCGGCGGTGCCGCCGCCGGCGGCGCGGCCACAGGCGCCGGTTGCGATTCCAGCCGCTTCAGCCGCTCGCTCAGCGCCTCGATCGCCCGCTGATACTGCTCTTGCTGCCGCTTGAGCTGCTCGAGCTCTCGGCGCAGCGCTTCGGCGTCCTGTGCCCCGACCGGCGCAGCGCCGAGCGCGAACAGCAGCGTGACGACAACGATGACGCGTGCGTACATGTGAGAGCCTCCCGTGTGGCCAACGGTGGTCCACGCCCCGATGACGGGCGTGACGACGACGCAGGGGGAAGGCTAGGCGGTCGGAGGCGCGCGCGAGACTTCGAGGCGGCTCGCGCCGATGTGCGGCGGCAGCGGCGGTACGGCAGCGATCAATGCGGTGACGACGAGGGCCACGGCCACGACGAGGGCCGGCAGCGGCGCCGCCGACCCGAGAGTGCCCATGAGCACGAGGTCGTGCTCCTGGTTGTAGAGCCCGATGCCCGGGCCGTCGTGCGTGTGAACGAGGGTCGCGCCGACGACGAGCAGCGGCAGCAGCATGGTGCCGAGCACGAGCAAGGTCGGCAGACGCGAGGCGAGCAATCTCACCGCGTCTTACAATTACGTGAAACGTGCCGCGCGCGCAAGCGTCGCGCGCAACGCGCCACCGAGCGCGTTGCCGGTGCGACGACCGACGCGATCAGCCGCGGCGCCAGTCCACGTGGGCGCCGAGGATGCGGTCGGCCACGAGGTTGCGCATCATCTCGAGCGTGCCGCCGCCGATCGCAAACATGCGTGCGTCGCGCATCATGCGCTCGAGCGGCAGCGTGCGCCCGTACCCGGCCGCACCGTGGATCTGCAGCGCCTCGCTCGTGACCCACTGCGCGGTCTCGGCCGCGAACGTCTTGGCCTTCGCCGCCTCCAGCGCGTCGGGAAAGCGGTGGCCGGCGCGCGCGGCCGCGCGATGGATCAGCAGGCGCGCCGCGTCGATCCTGATCGCCATGTCGGCCAGCTTCCAGCGGATGCCCTGAAAGTCGCCGATGGGGCGGCCGAACTGTCGGCGTGCCGTCGCGTAGGCAAGTGCGCGCTCGTACGCGCCCTGCGCCAGACCAAGGGCAACCGTTGCCGCGCCGAGGCGCTGACCGTTGTAGGCGGCCATGAGCTTCTTGAAGCCGTCGCCGGGTCCCACGAGAAGATGCTCGCGCGGGACGTCGCACCCCTCGAAGTGCAGCTCGCCTTCGGGGATGCCGCGCAGGCCCATCATGAATTCGCGCCGGCCGATGCGGAAGCCGGGCGTGTCGCGCTCCACGAACACGCCGCCGATGCCGTCCGCGCCCTCGCGGCCACCGAACCGGCCGTATACAAGGTACAGACGCGACGTCCCTGCGCCGGTGATCCAGCACTTGTGCCCGTCGATACGATAGCCGGTCGGCGTCTCGTCGATCCGCGTTAGCATATCGGTCGCCGCCGAGCCGGCCGCCGGCTCGCTGATCGCGATGGCGGGCTTCTCGCCCTCGAGCACCCACGGAAACCAGCGACGCTTCTGGCTCTCCGAGCCGTACGCGTTCAGCGCGCCCACGGTGCCGAGATTGCCCTCCACGACGATGCGGCCGGTGATGCCGCAGGCGCGCGCGATCTCCTCGATGACCAGGATGACGTCGAGCACGAGCCGCCCGCCACCGCCGTACGTCGTGGGCACCGTCATGCCCATGAAGCCGGCGGCGGCGAGGTCCTTGACGTTGTCCCAGGGATATTCCTCGCTGGCGTCCCAGCGCGCCGCGCGCTCGGCGAAGACGGCGTCCGCAAGCTCCCGGGCGCGGCGACGCAGCGCCTGCTGCTCGGCCGTCAGCTCGAAGTCGACGGCGGCCATCAGATGTGGATCGCGTGGCCGAGCGCGGCCAGCGTGGCCTCGAGCGCGGCCTCGGACAGCGTCGGATGCGCGTGGATGGTGTGAATGATCTCCTCCAGCGTCGCCTCCAGTGTGCGACCCACCGCGAACTCGTGAATGATCTCGGTCGCCTCCGGTCCGATGATGTGCGCGCCGAGGATCTCCCCCGTCTTCTTGTCCGCCACCACCTTCACGAAGCCGTCGGTCTCCGCCATGGCCACCGCCTTGCCGCTCGCGGTGAACGGAAACTTGCCGACGCTGACCTCGCGGCCGTTCTCCCGCGCTTTCGCCTCCGTGAGCCCGATCGAGGCCACCTGCGGCCGGCAGTAGGTGCACGACGGCACGTTGCCGTAGTCGACAGGGCGCGGCGACTTGCCGGCAATCGCCTCTGCCGCGACGACGCCTTCGGCCATGGCCTTGTGCGCCAGCAGCGGCGGGCCCGCCACGTCGCCGATGGCGTAGACGCCCTTGACCGAAGTCTCCATGGTCGGCGACACCTTGACGAAGCCACGGTCGAGCGTGATCCCGAGCGGCTCCAGGCCGACACCCTTCACGCGCGCCGCACGTCCCACCGCCATCAGCACCTGCTCGGCCTCCAGCTTGCCGCCGTCGGTCTCGACCACGACACCGGCGCCGCCGGCCTTCACCGCACTCACCTTCACGCCGGTCTTGATCTGGATGCCGCGCCGCGAGAGGTTGCGCGCCAGCTGCGCGGACACCTCGGCGTCCTCGATCGGCACGACCCGGTCGAGCGCCTCGAGGAGAGTCACCTCGACGCCGTACGAGCGATAGACGTCGGCGAACTCCACGCCGACCGCGCCGGCGCCGATGACGATGATCGACTTCGGCTTGGCCTCGTTGCGCACGGCGCCGTTGGAGGAGATCACCGTCTTCTCGTCGATGGTGACGTTGGGCAGGGACTTGGGCTCCGAGCCCGTGGCCACGATGACCGCGCGCCGCGCCTCGAGCGTCTCGGTCCCGGACGTGCCCTTCACCTCGACCGTCGTGCGGTTGCGCAGGACGCCGGTGCCCGGGAACAGCGTGATCTTGTTCTTCCTGAACAGGAACTCGACGCCCTTGGCCATCCGGTCGGCCACGCCGCGGCTCCTCTGGACGGCCGCCGCGTAATCCGCCTGCATGCCCTGCACGGTGATCCCGAACGTCTCGGCGCGCTCGAGCAGGTGCACGACCTCCGCGTTGCGCAGCAGCGCCTTGGTCGGGATGCAACCCCAGTTCAGGCACACGCCGCCGGGCCGATCGTCTTCCACGACGCCGACCGAGAGCCCGAGCTGAGCGGCGCGGATGGCGCAGACGTACCCACCGGGGCCGGTGCCGACGATCACGACGTCGAAGGCCTGGGCGGCCATCAGACGAGCAGCCGAAGCGGCTCCTCGAGGAGTCGCTTCACGTCCTGCAGGAACCGGGCTCCCATGGCGCCGTCCATCACGCGATGGTCGCATGAGAGCGTCAGCGCCACCCGCCGGCCGACACCGAGGCCCTCGTCTGTCACGACGGGCACCTTCCGCACCGAGCCGACGGCCAGGATGGCGCCTTCGGGTGGGTTGATGATCGCGGAGAAGTCGGCGACGTCGAACATCCCGAGGTTCGAGATCGAGAAGGTCGCCCCCGACAGCTCCTGCGTCCGCAGCTTGCGCTGCCGCGCGCGCTCGGCGAGATCGCGGCTCTCGACGGCGAGCTGCGCGAGCGACTTCGCGTGCGCGTCGCGGAGAACCGGCGTGATCAGCCCCTCCTCGAGCGCCACCGCGATTCCCATGTGGACACGGTGAAAGACGCGGATCGACTCGCCCTGGAACGACGCGTTCACGCCCGGATGCTTCAGCAGCGCCACCGCGCACGCACGGACGACGAGGTCGTTGACCGAGATCTTCGGCTGGCCTTCGAGCCCGTTCAGCTCCTCGCGCAGCGCCCACGCCGCGTCCATCGGCGCCTCGGAGGTGACGTAGAAGTGCGGCACGGGCGCCTTGCTGAGCGGCATGCGCTTGGCGATCGTGGCGCGCATGGGCGTGAGCGGCACGTCCTCGAACTCCACGCCGGGCGCCGCCGGCGCTCGCTGGGGCGCGGCCGTCGCCGCGGCCGTCGCCGGCGCCGTGCCGGCCGCTTCCACGTCGCGGCGCACGATGCGACCGCCGGGCCCGCTGCCGTGGACCAGCTTCAGGTCGACGCCGGACTGCGCGGCGATCTTGCGCGCCAGCGGCGAAGCCTTCACGCGTCCGTCCCCCGCTCCGCCGGCCGCGGGCGATGCCGTCACGGCGGGCTGCGCAGGCGCCACGGCGCGCGCCGGCGCGTCGGGGCCGCGCGACGGCGACGGTGAGCGCTCGGCGTGATCCTCGCGGCGCGGCTGCGGTGGGACCGCGGCCGGGCGTCGCGACTCTTCCGACGGCGCACTCGGCTTGGCCGCGGCCGGGGCGGCCGGGGCGGCGCCGGCCGCCTGGGAGACGAGACCGCCGATGTCGTCGTTCGGCTCGGCGATCACGCCGATCAGTGCGCCGACGGCGGCCTTCTCGCCGGCCGGCACCAGGATCTTCCGGAGGACCCCGGCCCCAAACGCCTCCATCTCGACGTCGGCCTTGTCGGTCTCGACCTCGGCCAGGATGTCCCCGCTCTGGATGCGGTCACCCTCGTTCTTCAGCCACTTGATGATCTTGCCGGACTCCATCGCCTCCGACAGCTTCGGCATCTGCACTTTGGTCACGGCCATCGTCAGCCCCCGTTGGCGTAGCAGACACGTCGGACGGCGTCGACAATGCGCTCCTTCGTCGGCGTCTTGGCGCGCTCGAGGTTCTTGGCATACGGCATCGGCGCCGACGCGCCGGTCACCCGCTCCACCGGCGCGTCGAGATCGTCGAACGCCTGCTCGGTGATGAACGCGGCGATCTCCGATCCCATTCCCGCGAAACCGGCGCCCGCTTCCACCACCACGGCGCGATGCGTCTTCCGCACGGAGCCGATGATGGTCTCCGTATCCATCGGGCGCAGCGTGCGGGGATCGACGATCTCGACCGAGATGCCGTCCTTCGCCAGATCGTCGGCCGCCTCCATCGCCCGGTACATCATGCCCATGTACGCGATCACCGTCACGTCGCTGCCCTCGCGCCGGACGATGGCCTGGCCGAGCGGAATGATGAACTCCGGATCGTCCGGCACCTCGCCCTTGACGTTGTAGAGCGTCTCCGACTCGATGAACACCACGGGGTTGTCGTCGCGGATCGCCGACTTCAGCAGCCCCTTTGCGTCCATGGGTGTCGACGGGCGCACGACCTTGAGCCCCGGCACGTGATAGAAATAGCTCTCCATCGACTGCGAGTGCTGGGCCGCCAGCTGGTGCGCGGGGCCGCCCGGGCCGCGGATGACGATCGGCACGTTGTACTGCCCGCCGGACATGTACAGGAGCTTCGCCGCCGAGTTCACGATCTGGTCGAGCGCGAGTAGCGCGAAGTTGAAGGTCATCATCTCGACCACGGGTCGCAGCCCCGTCATCGCGGCGCCGATGCCCACCCCGGTGAATCCCGACTCGGCGATCGGCGTGTCGACGACACGCTTGGGCCCGAAGTCCTTGAGCAGCCCCTGGGTCACCTTGTAGGCCCCCTCGTAGAGGCCCACCTCCTCGCCCATCACGAACACGCGCGGGTCGCGTGTCATCTCCTCGCGCAGCGCGACGTTCAGCGCTTCCCGGTACGTCATCACCGCCATCATCCGTCCTCCTTGAAGATGTCGGTGTAGAGCTCCTCCAGCGGTGGCTCCGGCGACGCCTCCGCGAATGCCACCGCCTCGTCCACGAGGTCGTTCACGTCCTTCTCGAGCCGCTTCACGTCCTCCTCGGAGAGGAGTCCCGCCTTGGTGGCGCGGTCACGGAACAGCACGATCGGGTCGCGCAGCTTCTCGCGCTCGACCTCTTCCCGCGTCCGGTAGACGGCGCCGGCGGGATCGCGCATGGAGTGGCCGCGGAAGCGATAGGTCCGCGCCTCCAGCAGCGTGGGTCGCTTCTCGCGCCGCGCGCGCTCGACCGCGCGCACGCTCGCCTCGCGCACGGCGAGGACGTCCATGCCGTCGACGGGCTCGGAGGCAATGCCGTACGTCTCGCCGAACTTCCAGATCTCGGGCTGCGCCAGCGCCCGCTCGAGCGAGGTGCCCATCGCGTAGCGATTGTTCTCGCACACCCAGACCACCGGAAGCTTCCAGAGCGCGGAGAGGTTGAGCGCCTCGTGGAACTCGCCCTCGGGCACCGCGCCATCGCCGAAGTAGCACACGACGACCTGGTCCGTCTCTTCGTACTTGATCCGGAAGCCGACGCCGGCCGCCAGCGGCAGGTGCGCGCCGACGATGGCGTGGCCGCCGAGGAAGTTGTGTGACTTGTCGAAGAGATGCATCGAGCCGCCCTTGCCCTTCGACAGCCCGTCGATCCGGCCGAAGAGCTCGGCCATGACCCGGCGCGGATCGGAGCCTTTCACGAGACAGTGGCCGTGCTCGCGATAGGTGGAGATCACGTAGTCGTCGGGCCGCAGCGCCGAGGTGACGCCGGCGGCAACGGCCTCCTCTCCGATGGAGAGGTGCAAGAACCCGCCGATCTTTCCGAGCGCGTAGGCCTCGGCCGCCTTCTCCTCGAACCGCCGGATCAGCGCCATGTTGCGGAACAGCGTCCGGGCCAGCTCGGCGCCGATGCCGAGGTCCGGCTTCGCGACCTGTGTCACGGTCTTCTGGGCCATCCCCTGCCTCCTACCACCGCATCGCGGCGAGGTCGTCGACCGACAGCCGGCGGCGCAGCCGGAAGATGGCGACGATGATCGCCAGCCCGACAGCGACCTCGGCCGCGGCGACGGCCATGACGAAAAACACCAGTGCCTGACCGTCCGGCGAGCCGAGCCGGTGCCCGAACGCGACGAAGGTCAGATTCACTGCATTCAGCATGAGCTCGATCGACATGAAGATCACCAGCGGGTTGCGGCGCGCGATCACGCCGGCCACACCGATGACGAACAGCACCGCCCCCAGCGCGAGATACCACGAGTCCGGCGCCATCAGCTGGCTCGCCGGCGCGCCAGCAACAGCACGCCGACCATCGCGGCCAGGAGCAACACGCTGGTCACCTCGAACGGAAACAGGTAATCGGTGAACAGCAGCCGCCCGATCACCTCCACCCCGCCCGCGGCCGGCGCCGGTGCACTGGCGACACCGCGGCCCGCGCCGACGATGAAGGCCAGCTCGATCAGCAGGGCGGCGGCCACCGGCACCACGAGCACCCGATACGGTCGGCGCGGATCGGGCCCCGTCTCTTCCTTGCCGGGGATGAGGACCATGATCGCGAAGACGAACAGCACCATGATCGCCCCGGCATAGACGATCACCTGCGCCGCGGCCAGGAACTCGGCGTGCAGCGTGAGGTAGAGCGCGGCCACCGTCCCGAGGTTCACCACGAGGAAGAGGGCGCCGTGGATCGCGTTCTTCTTCAGCACCAGACCGAGCGCCGAGCCCACCGCGATCAGGGCCAGCACGGCGAAGACGGCGGTGTTCACTCGAGGTCCACCGTGCGATCGGCGGGGATCGGCACGGGCGACGTCGGCACGCCGTTCGGTCCGGCCGGCTCGAGGCTCAGCAGCATCTCCTTCGTGTAGATCATGCCGCGCCGGCTGAAGGAGGAGAACTCGAAGATGCCCGTGTCCATCCGGATCGCGTCCTCGGGACATGCCTCCACGCAGAAGCCGCAGAACACGCACTTGCCGAGGTCGATGTCGAAGCGCGCGGGCATCTTCTCGATCTCGGGGTTCGGGTGCTCGTCGGCGACGATGTAGATGCAGCGGGCGGGGCACACCGTCTCGCACATCATGCACGCCACGCACCGCGGCGAGCCGTCTTCGCGGCGGACGAGGCGGTGCAGCGAGCGCAGGCGCGGCGCGTACGGCCGTCGCTCCTCCGGGTACTGGATCGTCACCGCGCCGCGGGCATCGCGCCGGCCGAACGCGCGCGCGATGTGCAGCCGCATGTTGCGGAAGAAGTGGGCGGCCGTCAGTCCCAGGCCCGAGAGAACGTCGCGCAGATAGAACCGCTGGCCGAGGTTCACGCGGCGGTCCCGACCAGCAGGAGCACGGCGCCGGTCAGCACGATGTTGAGGATCGAGAGCGGGAAGAGGCCGAGCCAGCCGAGCCGCATGGCCTGATCGTAGCGGAACCGCGGCAGCGTCCAGCGCACGAGCATCATGAGGAAGATCATGACCACGACCTTCAGCGAGAACGCGCCGATCTGCAGCAGCGCCACCAGCACCTGCGGGACGTGCACGGTGCCGCCCCACGGGAACACGAAGCCCTCGGGGTGCAGGTATGGAATCTGCCAGCCGCCGAGGAAGAGCGCGGTGGTCAGGCCCGCGATGACGACCGTCTCGAGGAAGTCGGCCATGGCGAACATGCCGAACTTCATGCCGCTGTACTCGACGAAGTAGCCGATGATCTCCGACTCGCCCTCCGGCATGTCGAACGGGATGCGCTTCGTGGCGGCGATGCCGGCCGTCACGAACAGGATGAACGCGAGCGGCTGTGTGAGCACGCCCCAGGCCGGGATCCACTGTCCGAACAGCCGCGGCAGCAGCGGTGCGCCCTGCGCGCGCGCGATGTCCATGAGGTCGAGGGAGCCGTATACCATGATGACGCCCATGATCGACGCGCCGATCGCGATCTCGGCCGAGATCATCAGCGCCGCCGCCCGCTGACCACCGAGCAGCGCGAAGTTGTTCGAGGAGGACCAGCCGGCCATCATCACGCCGTACACGCCGAGGGAGAGCATGCCGAACACGTACAGCACGCCCACGTTGAGGGTCACCGCCTGCAGCGTCACCACGCGGTCCCCGATGCGCAGCGTGTCGCCGAACGGGATGGAGGCAAAGGCGACGAGGCCGAAGAACACGGAGACGAAGGGGGCGAGCTTGAACAAGAACCGGTCCGCGCGCGCCGGCAGGAAGTCTTCCTTCGTCAGCATCTTGATGGCGTCCGCGAGCGGGTGGAAGAGGCCCATGATCCGGAAGCCGAAGATGGACGCCCGGTTGGCGCCGATACGATCCTGCATGATCGCCGACTGCTTGCGCTCGACCCACGTGAGCAGGCCGCCGAGGTTCAGCATGAACATCATCACGAACGCCACGCGCGCGAACGCGATGCCGAAGTCGGCCAGGCTCGCCGTCATGCCGGCACCGTGGTGGCCGTGCGACCGCCCGGCGGCACGGGGGCCGTGGTCGGCGGTGCGCCGGCGACCATGGCGCCGCCGTCGCCGATCGTCTGATAGCTCAGCGCCGCGAACGCGGGCACGCTCCTGGCCAGCTCGCGGAACCAGTGCTCGGCCCGGGTCGCCTGCACCGCCGTGCCGGCCGCACCCAGCACCATACCGACGACGTCCCACGCGGCGCGCGCCACGCCCAGCGGCTCGACGGCCGCGCGGAACCGCTGCACGCGCCCCTCGAAGTTCGTGAACGTCCCGTCACGCTCCACCCACGCCGCGAGCGGCAAGACGTGGTGCGCGAGCGCGGTGGTCGCATTGGCCACGGCGCCAGCCCACACGACCGTCTCGACACGCTCCAGCGCCTGCCGCGTCTCCGCCGCCGGCCAGCCGCCGGCGAGCAGGTCGTGCTCGAAGACCCACAGCAGCTTGAGCCGCCCGGCGCGCGCGGCCGCCACGATGTCGGCCGCGCTGCCGTCGAGACCGATGAGCTCCGCGCCGCGCGTGTTGGGATGTCGATCGGCGCGGAGCAGGAAATTGTCGTCGGTGGCGGCGACGGCGGGCGGCACGCGGAAGCCGACGCTCTGGATGCCGCGCGCCTCGCACAGGCGCTTCACCGCGAACAGGTCCTCGTTCGACATGTCGGGCGACGCCAGCACGCCCACCTCGTCGGGCCGATAGCGGCCGAGCGCGGCGGCCACCGCCGCCACCGCGTCGTCCCAGCTCGTCTCGACCACTGCGCCACCCTCGCGTCGCGTCGGCGCAGTCAGCCGGCCGGCACCCTCGACGGCCGTGTAGCCGTAGCGACCGACGTCGCAGATCCACCACGCGTTCACCGCGTCGTTGAACCGCGGCTTCAGGCGGGCCACGCGACGGCCGCCGGCGTGATGCGGCCGCTTGCGGTTCACGTGGACCTCGATGTTGCAGCCGCGCGAGCAGCCGGGACAGATGGACTTGGTCGCGTCGAGATACCACACGCGCACCTGAAACCGGAAGTCGCGGTCGGTGAGCGCGCCCACGGGACAGATGTCCACGACGTTGCCGGAGTAGTTGTTCTCGAGATCCTGCCCGGGGAAGAGGCCGATCTCGGAGTGGTCGCCGCGATTGAAGATGCCGAGCTCGCCGGTGCCGGTGATCTCGTCGCAGAAGCGGACGCAGCGCGAGCACAGGATGCAGCGCTCGGCGTCGAGCATGACGTGCGGCCCGAGCGGCACCGCCTTGGGCTTGTGGACCTTCTCGTCCGTCATCCGAGGGTCGTAGAGGCCGTGCTTCATGTAGTAGATCTGCAGCCAGCACTCGCCCGCCTGGTCGCACACGGGACAGTCCAGCGGGTGGTTGATGAGGTGGAACTCCATCATCGAGCGCCGCGTCTCCTTCACGCGATCGGTCTCGGTGTGGACGACCATGCCGTCCGCCGCCTGCGTGTTGCAGGCGATCGTCGGCCGTGGCGCCTTCTCGATGTCGACCATGCAGAGACGGCACTGACCGGCGATCGACAGCCCCGGGTGATAGCAGTAGTGCGGCACCTCGATGCCGAGCCGCTGCGCCGCTTCGATCAGGTTCGTGCCCGCCTCGACCTCGATCTCCTTGCCGTCGATCGTCAACTTCGGCATAGAAGCTCGAATTCCTGGCGGAATTTCTGGATGTACGAGATGTAGGGCCCCACGGCCCCGTCGTAGAAGGCGCAGATCGTGGTGCCGGCGCCGCGTCGCGCGACGTCGACGATCGTGTCGAGATCGTCCTTGCGACCGTGGCCGTCGACGATCCGGTGCACCATCTTGTAGATCCAGCCCGTGGACTCGCGGCACGGCGTGCACTGCCCGCACGACTCGTGGGCATAGAAGCGCGCGAGCACCATCAGCGCCTCCGGAATCGAGGCGCTCTCGTCGAGCACGATGACGCCGGCGGAGCCGACCATCGAGCCCGCGGCCTTGAGGCCGTCGACGTCCATGACCACGTCGATCTCGTCCGCGGTCAGAATCGGCGCCGAGCCACCGCCTGGCACCACGGCCTTGAGCCGACCCGTGTGGCTCACGCCGCCCGCCCGCTCGATGAGCTGTCGCAGCGTGATCGACACGGAGGTTTCGTACACGCCCGGGTGCTTCACGCGGCCGGAGACGGAGTACATCCGGGTGCCGCCCTGCGTCTTGCTGCCGAGGCTCGCGAACCAGGCGGCGCCACGGGCGACGATCGGCGGGACGCACGCGAGCGTCTCGACGTTGTTGACGATCGTCGGCTGCGCGAACGCGCCCTTGATGGCCGGGAACGGCGGCTTGACCTTCGGCCAGCCCTTCTT
Source organism: Candidatus Methylomirabilota bacterium (assembly GCA_036265915.1). GTDB lineage: Bacteria > Methylomirabilota > Methylomirabilia > Rokubacteriales > CSP1-6 > AR12. Next base: position 22,249 of record DATAOC010000066.1, read on the forward strand.
GCCCTCGAGCGAGGAGATCAGCCCGGTCTCTTCGCCGCAGATGTAGGCGCCGGCGCCGCGGTGCACGACGACGTCGAAGCCGTGGCCGAGCAGGCCGGCGTCGTACGCCTCCATCACCGCCGCGCTGAAGCGCCGCCAGGGCTGCACGTACTCCCCGCGGATGTACACGAAGCCGAGCGCCGAGCGGATGGCGCGGGCGGCGATGAGCATGCCCTCGATCAGCGCGTGCGGGTCCTTCTCGAGCAGGTATCGGTCCTTGAATGTCCCCGGCTCGCCCTCGTCGGCGTTGACGACGAGATAGACGGGCCCGGTGTGGTTCTTCGGGATGAACGACCACTTGGCCCCGGTGGGAAACCCGGCGCCGCCGAGGCCGCGGAGGTTCGACTGCTTGACCTCGTCCACGATCGCCGCCGGCTCCAGCTGCCGCGCCTTCTCCCACGCGGCGTACCCGCCGTGCTGCCGGTAGACGGCCAGCGTGTGCGATGCCGGGTGCTCGAAGTTGCGCATGAGGACGAGCTCGGCCATCAGCGCAAGCCCTCGAGGATGCGATCGAGTTTCTCGGGCGTGAGGTTCAGCTCGTACCGGTCATCGACCTGCGCCATCGGCGCCGCCTCGCACGCGCAGAGACACTCCACCGCCTGGAACGTGATGCGACCATCGTCGGTCGTCTCGCCGGGGGCGATGCCCAGCCGCGTCTTCAGATGCGCGAGCAGCTCCGGCGCGCCCGCCAGATGGCACGACAGGTTATGGCAGACGGCGACGATGTGCCGGCCTTTCGGCTCCTGGAAGAAGAGCGTGTAGAACGTCACCACCTCGTGCACGTGCGCGGCCGACAGGCCGAAGAGGCCGGCGACGTAGGTCTCCACGTCGAGCGAGATGTGCCCGAACGTCTCCTGCGCCATGTGCAACACCGGCAGGAGCGCGCCGCGCCGGTCGGGATAGAGCGACTGCAGGCGGCGAACCTCGGCCAGCTGGTCGGCGGAGAATGCCGGCGGGCTAGCGGTCAAGCTCACCCCCGATCATGTTCACGGAGCCGAACGTCGGGATGAGGTCGGCCACCATCTCGCCCTCGATCATGCGGTGCAGGGCCGCCATCGGCGGCAGGCACGGCGGTCGGCACCGCACGCGATACGGACGGTCGCCGCCGTCGGAGACCACGTAGAAGCCCAGCTCGCCGTTGGCGCCCTCGGCGGCGAAGTACGCCTCACCCGCCGGCGGCCGGATCCCGTATCCCTCCATGATCAGCATGAAGTGGTTCATGAGGCCTTCGATGGAGCCGTACGCCGTCTCCTTCGGAGGGAGCACCACGCGCTTGTCGTCCGCATTGACCTGATCGAGCGCGTGCTTGTTCTGACCCTCCAGATTCGGCGACAGGCGGATCGGCACCAGGAGCAGGCCTTGCGTCTTTCCCTGCTTGCCCTGGTCCACGTAGGACGCCGGATCGATCGGATGGCCCTCGAAGTCGACGTTGATCGGCCCCACCGGCATCCGCGCCAGCGCCTCCTCGGCGATCCGCATCGACTGCTCCATCTCGGCCATCCGCACGAGATAGCGGGCGTAGTTGTCGCCGTCCTTCTGGGTGACCACCTCGAACTCGACACGGTCGTACGCCCAGTGCGGCGCGGCCCTTCTGACGTCGTACGGAACTCCGACGGCGCGGAGCAGCGGACCGGTGATCCCGTAGGCGATCGTCTCCTCGCGCGAGAGCGCGCCGACGCCAACCATCCGATCCATGAAGATGCGGTTGCCGGTGAGCAGCCGGTGGACCTCGGCCAGCACCTCGCGCGTTTCCTTGAACGCCTTCCGCACCTTGGCCTCGAAGCCGTCCGGCAGGTCCGCCTTCACGCCGCCGACGCGGCCGTAGGAGATGGTCAGGCGGGCGCCGGTGACGTCCTCGACGAGCTCCCAGAGGTACTCGCGCGCCTTGATCATATAAAGGAAGACGGTGAAGGCGCCGAGCTCCATGGAGGAGGCGCCGACACACGTCAGGTGGTCGCACACCCGCGAGATCTCCGACATGATCGTGCGGATGTAGCGGCAGCGCTCGGTCACCTCGATGCCGAGGAGCTTCTCCACCGCGGAGGCGTACGCAAAGTTGTTGATCAGCGGCGACACGTAGTTCAGCCGGTCGGTGTACGGGATCGCGTTGTTCCAGCCACCCACCTCGCAGTCCTTCTCGAACGCGCGATGCAGGTAGCCGATCTCGACGTCCGCCTTGCGGATGACCTCGCCGTCGAGGTCGGCGACGATGCGGATGATGCCGTGCATGGCCGGATGCGCGGGGCCCATGCCGACGCGCAGGTCCTGGCCGGTGCCGGTGCCCGAGCCCTCGCCCAGCATGATCTCGCGCCGCGTCGTCTCGGCCATGATCAGGTCCGCGGGCCGATCAGCGGCTGCCGCCGGTTGATGGGATAGTCCTTCCGCAGCGGGTGGCCGACGAACTCGTCGTACATCAGCAGGCGCCGCAGGTCGGGATGGCCCTCGAAGCGGATGCCGAACATGTCCCAGACCTCGCGCTCGAGCCAGTCGGCGATCGGCCACACCGCCATCGCGGTCGGGACCACCGCGTCGTCCTCGTCCACCCGGACTTTCAGTCGCACCCGGTGATTGTGCGTCAGCGAGTAGAGGTGGTAGACGACGTCGAAGCGCGGGCCGTCCTCCCGGCCGGGAAACTTCAGGTAGTCGACGGCCGTGAGATCACTCAGCATGTCGAAGCCGAGCTCGGCATCGTCACGGCAGAAGCGAAGGGCGTCCGTGATCGCCGCGCGCTCCACCACCGCCGTGTGATCGCCGCGATGCGCGTGCGTCTCAATGACGGCGGCGCCGAAGCGCGTCCGCAGTCGGTCGAGGATGGCGGCGCCGTCCATCAGTAGCGCTGCGCTCCGGCCGCGATCTTGTCCTGCAGCTTCATGAGTCCGTCCAGCACCGACTCGGGGCGCGGCGGACAGCCGGGGATGTACACGTCGACCGGGATGATCGTGTCGATGCCCTGGACGGTCGCGTAGTTGTCATAGAAGCCGCCCGTGCACGTGCACACGCCGAAGGCGACCACCCACTTCGGCTCCGTCATCTGGTCGTAGATGCGCTTGAGGACCGGCGCCATCTTGTGCGAAATGGTTCCCACGACGAAGAGGACATCGGCTTGCCGGGGAGAGAACCGGGGCAGCCCGGCGCCGAAGCGATCGACGTCGTAGTGCGAGCACGCCGTGGCCATGTACTCCATGCCGCAGCAGGCCGTCACGAACGGATACTGGAAGATCGAATACTTCCGCGCCCAGCCGATGGCTTCGTCGAGCTTGGATGTGAAGAAGCTGCCTACTCCCACTCGAGCCCTCCTTTACGCCAGATGTACACGAAGCCCAGCATGAGGACGCCGAGGAACACGAGCATCTCGGCGAAGCCGAAGACTCCGAGGCGGCGGTAGAGCATGGCCCACGGCCACACGAACAGCAGCTCGATGTCGATCAGGATGAAGAAGATCGCGACCGTCGAGAACTTGATGGCAAAGCGCCCTTCCGACACGCCGAGCGGATCCTTGCCGCACTCGAATGGCTCCGCCTTCACCGGCGTCAGGCGCCGCGGCGCGATGAGCGTCGGGATGAACAGCAGCGCGCCGGCGACGGCGGCCGCGAAGGCGAACACGAGCAGGATGATGCCGTACTCGGTCATGACTCGAGCTGCTTCTTGGCGTGGTAGGAGCTGCGGACGAGGGGGCCGGACTCGACGTGCGTGAAGCCGAGGGCGCGGCCCTCGTCGGCCAGCGCGGCGAACTCGTCGGGGTGGTAGTACTTCACGACCGGCAGATGCGCGGGCGACGGGCGCAGATACTGTCCGAGCGTGAGGAGCGACACGCCGACGTCGACGAGGTCGCGCATGGTGGCGCGTAGCTCGTGCAGCTCCTCGCCGAGGCCGAGGATGAGCCCCGACTTGCGCGGCAGCGCGGGCGCCAGCGCGCGCGCGCGGCGGAAGAGCTCGAGCGTGCGATCGTAGCGCCCGCCGTGACGCGCGAGCTTGTACAAGCGGGGCACCGTCTCGGTGTTGTGATTGAGGACGTGCGGCCCCGCCGCAACGACCGTCTCGAGGGATTCCGCCGAGCCCTGGAAGTCCGGAATGAGGACCTCGACACGGCAGGCGGGCGCGTGCCGCCGGACGGCCCGGATGGTCGCCGCCCAGTGCGCGGCGCCGCCGTCGGCGAGTTCGTCGCGATTCACCGACGTGATGACGACGTATTCGAGCGACAGGGTCGCCACCGTGCGCGCGAGGCGCTCGGGCTCCTCGCGGTCCTCCCACACCGGCCGGCCGTGCGCGATCGCGCAGTAGCCACAGTTACGCGTGCACACGTCGCCGAGGATCATGAACGTCGCGGTCGCGTCGGCCCAGCACTCACCGATGTTGGGACAGCGCGCCTCCTCGCACACCGAGTGCAGGTTGGTTTCGCGCATCAGCGCCTTGAGCCGCATGTAATTCGGGCTGCCGGGCGCCCGTACCTTCAGCCACGCCGGCTTGCGGGCCGCGGGTGTCTCGTCGGGATTGATCACCGGAAGGTCGAGTTTCACTCTCAAAACCTGCTCATTATGCCACGCGCGCCGGTGCCTCGCACGAGGGCAACGCGCGTCGCGCGCGTCCGGTGGCGCGGCGGTGGCATATCCGTTGCTCCCTCTCGGCGTCGTAGCGCTCGCATCGCGATCAGAGCACGTCTGCAAGGAGGAGGAATCGATGAAGACGATGACAATGACACTCACGCTGCTGCTCACGGGCGCGCTGGCGATCGGCCCGTACGCGGCGGCATTCGCGCAGGGGGCGGGTGGAAGCGGCGGCTCGGGCGCGGGCTCGGGCGCCGGCGCGGGCGCGTCGGGCAGCGCAGGCGCGTCCGGCGCATCCGGTAGTGCCGGCGGCACCGGCGCGGGCGGCGGCACCGGCGCAGCGGGCGGTACGGGTGCGGCCGCCGGCGGCGGCGTGAGCGGTGGTATCGGGAACTCCGGCGCCTCCGCGGGCGGCACGGACAGCAACAGCGCGCCGTCCACGGCCGGTAGCCCGAGCGCGAGCCCGACGGTCGGCAACCCGACCACGACGACAGTGCCGGGCACCACGACCGTGCCCTCCACCACGACCGTCCCGTCGACCTCGCCGCGCGCCGGGTCGGGCTCGATGACGACTTCGCCGTCGGCCAGCCCGTCAACGGTCACCGGCGACTACGTCGGTCGTCACACGATGGTCGGACAGGTCACCAAGGTCGACCCGAGCAAGGGCACGTTCAGCCTCAAGACGGCCGAGGCGGGCACCCTCGATCTGCACGCGCCGCCGTCGGCGCTGGCGGGTGTGAAGAAGGGCGATCAGATGGCGGTGGAAATCGCCGTCAAGCCGATGCGGTAAGTACGTCACTCCCGGCGCGGCTCGTCGCTGACGAGCCGCGCCGCTGGCGACCTCACCGCGCGGCGCAATTGTTACACCTCGGGTCGTGCCGGCTGACCGACGCGCGCGGAACGTCCCTTGCACCCTCCTTCGTCAACCACTGCACGGAGGACCTGGACAATGGCAATGCAGCGAGAGCGATCTCTCGGTCGTGGCGTGGCCGCAATCGCAAGCGGGATGGCAGTCGGGATCATGAGCGGGCGCCTGCTGCCGCCGCTGCTGGCGGCGGCCAGCGGCTCCGTCAGCACGACGCTCGGTCAGGATCCTTTCGAGCGGCTGATCCAGGATCATCGCCGGATCCTGTCGCTGCTGGACCGCATGCACGCCGCCTCGGACGCCTCCACGCTCCGCCGCGGCGCGCTGTTCCTGGCGCTCAAGCGTACGCTCGGCAAGCACGCGCTGGCCGAGGAGGACGTGGTGTACCCGCTGCTGCACGAGCGGGCCGACGCGGCGGCAAGCCGCCAGCTCTACGTCGAGCACGCCGACATGAAGATCCACCTGTTCGCGCTCGAGCGGCTGCTCAAGTCGCGCGAGAGCTGGGCGCAGCCGGTCGACGAGCTCCGTCAGCTCGTTCGCCGGCACATCGCCGACGAGGAAGGGCTGCAGTTCCCGAAGCTGAAGGCGCTGATCGACGAGCCGCGGCGCCGCCGCCTGAACGGTCAGATCCGCCGCGAGGAAGCGCTGCTCGTCTGAGGCGACGAAAAGCTGCGGGGAATCGGCGCGCGGCTCGCGACAATGGCGCGTGCGGATCTTCGATCGGAAATTCGGCGAGCGCTTTCTCGCCGGCGTCCCGGCCGAGCCCGGCGTCTATCGCCTGTACGACGCCGCCGGCGGGCTGATCTACGTCGGCAAGGCTCGCAACCTGCGGCGGCGCCTCGCCCAGTACCGCATGACGCATCGGACGAAGAAGGATCGCAAGCGCCGCGCGCTGGTCAAGGCAGCCGAGCGCATCGAGTGGCACGTGTGCGCCTCCGAGCTCGAGGCGTCGCTCACCGAGGTCGGGCTCATCCAGACGCTGCGTCCCCGTCGCAACATCGCGGCCGCGTTCTCGTTCATGTATCCGTTCATCGGGATCAAGCAGGACGGCCTCGAGACGCGCTTCTGCCTCACGACCTCGCCGGAGGCGTTCGCGGCCTTCGCCCTCCATGGCGCCTTTCGCTCTCGCGAGATCACCGGCGAGGGGTTCTTCGCGCTCATGCGCCTGCTCCGGCTGGTCGCGCACCCGGCGACCCGGCGCGCGCGCGAGCGGGCCCGGGTGCCGCGCTACTCTCACGTCTACACGTTCCGTCGTTTCCCAGCCGACTGGCCCGAGATGTGGAGGGCGCTACTGCGGGGTGCTTCACGCGCGGGGCTGGAGGAGCTCTCACTGCGTCTGCTGGACCACGCTGGCGCCCGCATCCGGGGTGCGGCCATCGAGACCGACCTTCGCGCGGTGCAGCGCTTCTTCGATGCGGAAGCCTCGACGCTCGCAGCGGCCATCGCGGCCACGGGATACGTCGGCTACCCCGTCCCGCAGCGCGATCGGGACGCGCTGTTCCTGCGCTACCGCAATGTGGCGTGTCCGTCGGTGGCGACGTGACGGACGTGCGTTCGATCTGACCACATCGCCGCAAACGTCACAGCACTGACGCTGGCTTACGAGCTGACGCGGACTCGAAATGCTCCGTCAGGCCGCTTCTTGAGCCAGAGGTAGGGACGGGCCAGCCAGTACTTTTGTTTCAGCAGCTGCACGACCCGCGCGAGCTCCGTCGGCTCGCTCACGACGCGGGCTTCGCCGTTGAAGGTCTCGGGACCGATTCGAATCACGACGTCGTGGTTCACCTGTA
>DATAOC010000067.1:0-49995 GCA_036265915.1 Candidatus Methylomirabilota bacterium
AGCCCGCTGTACCGCCGAGGCAAGCGGTTCGCGGGGCGAGCCCCGCCGCGGCCGGCGCCGCCGCGACTCGCCCGGGTCGTCAAGCGCCCGGAGTACCCGACTCCGGGGAAAACTATTTGAGGGAGATCGACACATGGCTCAGGTGCTGCTCAAGGATCTCAACAAGAAATATGACGAGGTGCACGCCGTCAAGGACGTGAACCTCCACATCCGCGACAAGGAGTTCATGGTCCTCGTCGGACCGTCCGGCTGCGGCAAGTCCACCACGCTGCGCATGGTGGCCGGCCTCGAGGAGATCACCGGCGGTGAGATCGTCATCGGCGATCGCGTCGTGAACGATCTTCCGCCGAAGGACCGCGACATCGCGATGGTGTTCCAGAACTACGCCCTGTATCCCCACATGACCGTGTACGACAACATGGCCTTCGGCCTGAAGATGCGGAAGTTCCCCAAGGCGGAGATCGCCAAGCGGGTGCAGGATGCCGCCGAGATCCTCGGCATCCAGGAATTGCTCAAGCGCAAGCCGCGCCAGCTCTCCGGCGGCCAGCGCCAGCGCGTGGCCGTCGGGCGCGCGATCGTGCGGCATCCGCAGGTGTTCCTGTTCGACGAGCCGCTGTCGAACCTCGATGCCAAGCTACGGGTGCAGATGCGCGTCGAGCTCAAGCGCCTGCACGATCGCCTCGAGACGACCGCCATCTACGTGACCCACGACCAGGTCGAGGCCATGACGCTGGGCGATCGCGTGGTCGTCATGAAGGACGGCTGGATCCAGCAGGTCGGCGAGCCGATGGAGCTCTATGGCAAGCCCGCGAACCGCTTCGTCGCCGGGTTCATCGGCTCGCCGGCGATGAACTTCGTTGACGTCGCGATCAACGAGACCGCCGGCGCGCTCAGCGCCGAGTCGGCCGGCTTCCGAATCCAGGTCCCTCCCGCGCGACAGGCGAGCCTGAAGCCGTTCAAGGGACAGCGAGTGACACTGGGCATCCGGCCGGAGGACCTGCATATCGCGGGCGGCGCCGACGGCGCGGGCCATACGTTCGACGCGGCCGTCGACGTCGTGGAGCCGCTGGGATCCGAGATCCTGCTCGACGTGAAGGCGGGGGCCAACAGCCTGGTGGCGCGGGTCGAGCCGACCGTCCGCGCCAAGGTCCACGAGCAGATCAAGCTCGCGATGAATCCGGATCGGCTGCACTTCTTCGACGCCAAGACCGAGCAGGCGATCTAGTCTCGGCGCGCCGGGTGCGACGGGCACTGCTGGTCCTCGCCCTGGCACTCGGCGCGGTCGGTCTCTTCGCCGGCGGCCTGGCCTGGGTCCTCAACGACCCGCGGCCGCCGGCGCAGGCGCCCCGTGCGCAACGGCTCTACTATGCGTTCTGCGTCGGCTGTCACGGTGTCAACGGCCGGGGCTCGTGGCGCGCGGCGCTCTTCCTGATTCGCCCTGGAGACCTCACGCGGGCCCGCGCCGAGCCCGAGCAGTATCTGTTCGACCTCATCAAGCACGGAGGCGCGGCCATCGGCCGCCCCGGCATGCCCGCGTTCGGGGCGCAGCTCGGTGACGAGGACATCCGGGAGCTGGTCGCGTACGTGCGCACGCTGCCATAGGCTTACTTCAGGGTCTCGATCCAGACGAGCTGCAGCACCTCGGCCTCCTGCCTGACCGCCAATCGTACGCGCTGGCCGGCCACGAGGCCTGCGGCGTCGAGGGTGGCCGGCGCCCCGCGCACGGCCATCGTCTCCATCGCGCCCATGCCGAGCGCCGTGACCGGTTGATGGCGGATCAGGATCAGGTCCGGCGCTGCGCGCGCGACGAACTCACCGCGGACCTCGTAGGCGGCCGGGCGCACCACGGTACCCCAGAGACCGGCAGCGAACAGGAGAACCAGGAGAACGAAGAGGACGATGAGGAGCCGGCGCGCGCGGGCGCGCCGGCTCACCGAGGCGTGACTACCGTTCCCAGTCGAACGCGCGGCTGCCCTCCGGTTTGAGGTCATCCCCGCTGACGACCCACTTGCCGCCGCAGCCCTCGTCGAAGGCGCCGGCAGCAGTCTTGTAGCCGGTTCCGAACGTCAGCGCGAGCACGGCGACGCCGACGACGCCGCCCAGGGTACAGGTGATCACGCGACCCGGAATGAGGAAGACGTTCGTGACGACCGCGCCGGCCTCGTACACGGCCTGCTTGCGGTCCGCCGACCGCTGCTGGGCCTTGAGCGTCTCCTGGAACAGGTCGGGGGTGGCCGGCTGGGCGGTCGGCGGCGCCGGCGGCACGGGCGCCCCTGGGGCGGCCGGCGCCGGAGGCGTCGGCTGCACGGGCGCGGGCGGAGCCGGCGGCGGCTGCATCTGCGCCATCGTCGGGTCGGGCGATGGGGTCGGTGACACCGGCGATGACTCCACCGGCGGCATCGGCTGCTCGGACTGCTCGAGCGGCGTCTGCTCGGGCAGCGTGACCGGCTGCGCGAGCACAGGAGGCGCCGTGGCCACTACACCGAGCGCGATCGCGACGATTGTCGCCATGAGCCGCCTGGATGTCGTCCGCATACGCCGACCCTCCTTTTCGGGCTCCCGCCGAAATCTCGCCGGGGAGTTTCATTGTCCGTCCGAACTGCCACCGGACCCAACGATTTTCGGCCACGCGGCGCGCTCGCGTCCGGAAAGGGCTATAATCGCGCCACATTCCGTCCCGGGAGGCCCAGATGAAGCTCGTCCGCTTCTCCGTCAACGGCGGCGCCCCGCGCCTTGGAATACTACAGAACGACCGGATCGCCGACGTCCAGGCCAGCGTGGCGGCGAGCCTGTCCCGGCGGGGCGTGATCCGGGCTCAGGAGATCGCGGCGGCGCTCGTGCCGGCCTCGACACGCGGGTTCCTCGAGGGCGGCGCGGCGGCCGCGGAGGCGGTGGCGGCGGTGCGCGAATGGGTGACCGTTCCGGCGTCCACGGCGCGTCTCCATGCGCCCATCGACGATCCGGGCAAGTTCATCTGCATCGGCCTCAACTACCGGGATCACGCCGAGGAGACGAACAACCCGATTCCGAAGGAGCCGCCGATCTTCGGGAAGTGGGCGCCGTCGATCGTCGGTCCCGGCGATCCGATCCTGCGGCCGCGCGGCAGCAAGCAGCTGGACTGGGAGGTCGAGCTGGGCGTGGTGATCGGCCGCACCGCGCGCTTCGTTTCGCGCGAGCAGGCGCTCGACTACGTGTGGGGCTACACGATCATCAACGACGCGAGCGCCCGGGACTTCCAGTTCATCACCAGCCAGTGGATGGCCGGCAAGATCTTCGAGACGGCGGCGCCCGTCGGGCCGTACATCGCCGATCGCGACGAGCTGCCGGATCCGCACAACCTCGAGCTGAAGACCTTCGTGAACGGCAAGCAGATGCAGCGGGGCAACACCAAGACGTTCATCTTCGACGTCCGCTACCTGGTGAGCTATCTCTCCGGCCTCATGACACTGTCTCCGGGTGACCTCATCGCCACCGGGACGCCTCCCGGCGTCGGTCTCGGCATGAAGCCGCCGGTGTTCATGAACCCCGGTGACGTGTGCCGTGTCGAGATCACCGGCCTCGGCTCGCTCGAGAACCCGGTGAAGGACGCCTAGCCCGCGCCGCGCGACGAGGCGTCGGGTACACTCGATCCCATGCTGGAGCTCATTCGGCCGCTCGTCGTCGGCAACGAGAGCAAGATCGTGCTGCTGTCGCTCGACGGGCTCGGCGGCCTGCCGCGGCCCGAGACCGGCAAGTCGGAGCTCGAGACCGCGCGCATCCCGAACCTCGGCGCACTGGCCGCGGAGGCGGCCTGCGGGCTGCTCCGCCACGTCGCGCCCGGGATCACCCCCGGCAGCGGACCCGGACACCTCGGGCTCTTCGGGTACGACACGCTGCGCTACCAGGTCGGCCGCGGCGTGCTCGAGTCGCTCGGCATCGAGTTCGACCTCCGCGCGGGCGATGTGGCGGCGCGCGGGAACTTCTGCACCGTCGACGCGCACGGCCTGATCACCGATCGGCGCGCCGGGCGCATCAGCACCGAGGTGTGTGTGCGGCTCGTCGATCGCCTGCGGACCATCCGTCTGCCCGGCGTGGAGATCTTCGTCGAGCCGGTCAAGGAGCACCGCTTCGTCCTCGTGCTGCGAGGCTCGGGGCTCAGCGGCCGGCTGTCCGAGACGGATCCGCAGCTTCTCGGAAAGCCGCCGCTGCCGGTGCGCGCGCTCACGGCCGAGGCGACCGATACCGCCGGGCTCGTGAACCGGTTCATCGCGGAGGCGCAGCGACTGCTCCACGACGCGCAGCCCGCCAACATGATCCTGCTGCGGGGGTTCGATCAGCTTCCCGAGCTGCCGCGCTTTCCCGAGGTGTTCGGCTTGCGTGCGGCGGCCATCGCCGCCTACCCGATGTATCGCGGCCTGGCCAAGCTCGTCGGCATGGACGTGCTGAAGACGGGCGGCACCTACGCCGACGAGATCGCGACGCTGCGCGAGCACTGGGAGGCGTACGACTTCTTCTTCGTGCATTACAAGGACACGGACAAGGCCGGCGAGGACGGCGACTTCGACGCCAAGGTGGCCGCGCTCGAGCGCTTCGACGCCTTCGTCCCCGAGGTCCGCGCGCTGCGCCCGGACGTGCTCGTCGTGAGCGGCGATCACGCCACCCCGGCCGTGCTGGCGGCCCACGGCTGGCAGCCGGTTCCGGTGCTGCTATGGAGCCGCTACTGCGGCGCCGATCCCGTCACCGCCTTCACCGAGCGCGCCTGCGCAGCCGGGACGCTCGGCACACTGCCCGCGCACCATCTCATGCCGCTCGTCATGGCGAACGCGTTGCGCCTGACGAAGTTCGGAGCCTGAGGCGCGATGCGCTTTCTCATCCGCCTGCTGGGCGGGATCTGGCTCGCCACGCTGGTCGTCTCCGCCGGCTTCGCGTACCTGGAGGTACGCGAGGATCGCGAGCGGCAGATCGAGGACCTCCACCGACGGGCGGCCCTCGTCGGCTACGCGGTCGGCCAGGCCTCCGAGGGGCTGATCGCGCGCGGCAGCAAGAGCGGCTACGAGCGCGTGCTGAGCCGGTTCGGCCGTCCCGACCGCAGCATCGCGCTCTACGACGCGTTCGGGAGCGTGCTGGCGGCGACGTCCGAGGTGCGGCCGTTCCTGGGTCCGCTCTCACCGCTCATCACCGAAGCGATGCAGAAGAACGAGCAGGTCGGCCGGTTCCAGCCGGTGGCCGGACGGTTGACGTGGGTGCACGTGCTGCCGCTGCAGCAGGACGAGCAGTCCGTCGGCGCCGCCGCCGTTCTGCTCGATGCTCAGTACCTGGACGCGGCCGACTGGAACCTGTGGCGACGCACGGCCGTGCGCATCGGCGTGCTGATGCTCCTGGTCACGGGCATCACATGGGCGGCCGTGCGCTGGTCGGTCACGCGCCCGATGGCGCGCATCGCCGAATGGACGAAGCAGCTCAAGGCGGGACAGCCCGTGGCGCCACCGCCCGAGGCGGACGCCAGCCTCTTCGGCCCGCTCGCCACCGAGGTGACCAGCCTGGCGCGCACGCTGGCGCGCGTGCGCAACGCCGCCGAGCAGGAGGCGCGCCTGCGGCTGGCCGGCGAAAGCTTGTGGACGGAGGAGCGCCTCAAGCAGTTCGTGGAGGCGCGCTTCGGCAGCCGGCCGGTCTTCGTCGTCTCCAACCGCGAGCCGGTCAGCCACGTCCGCGAGGGTCGCGGCGTGCGCGAGGTCGAGCCCGCCAGCGGCCTCGTCACCGCGCTGCAGCCGATCATGGAGGCGTGCGGCGGCGTCTGGGTGGCGCACGGCAGCGGCAACGCCGACCGCCTCGTCGGCGAGCGTCTCGGGCTGCCGACCGCCGACCCCCGGTACTCGCTGCGGCGCGTGTGGCTGACCGACGAGGAGGAAGCGGGCTACTACTACGGGCTCGCCAACGAGGGGCTGTGGCCGCTGTGCCACATCGTGCACGAGCGGCCGCATTTCCGCGCGGCCGACTGGGCGCAGTACCGCCTCGTGAACGAGCGCTTCGCGCGCACGCTGCTCGAGGAAATGGAAAAGGCCGACGACCCGATCGTCCTGGTGCAGGACTACCACTTCGCGCTCCTCCCGCGCATGGTGAAGGAAGCGCGGCCGGACGCGCGCATCGCGCTGTTCTGGCACATCCCGTGGCCGAACTTCGAGGCGTTCGGGATCTGCCCCTGGCAGGACGAGATCCTGCTCGGCATGCTCGGCGCCGACCTCGTCGGTTTCCACACGCAGTTCTACTGCAACAACTTCCTCGAGACGGTCGAGCGCGCCATCGAAGGCCGCGTGGAGTGGGACCGGTTCACGGTGGTGCGCGGCCAGCACACGACGCACGTGCGACCGCTCCCGATCAGCGTGGCCACCGAGGTGCTGGACGACCCGGCGCCGGTGACGCGTGAGGCGCTGCTCGCCGACCTCGGCATCTCGGCCGAGTTCATCGGCGTCGGCGTCGAGCGCGTCGACTACACCAAGGGCCTGCCCGAGCGCTTCCGCGCCATTCGTCGCTTCTTCGAGCGGTGGCCGGAGTTCCGGCGCCGGCTGGTGTTCGTGCAGATCGCCTCGCCCAGCCGGACCCGGATCGCGCGCTACCAGGAGGTCGCCGAGGAGATCCGCGAGCTGGTGCGGAGAATCAACACCGATCTGGGTGACCGCGGCTGGCAGCCGATCGTCTATCGCGAGCGCCACCACGATCACCGGGAGATCCAGCGCTACTACCGGCACGCCGACTTCTGCATGGTCACATCGCTCCATGACGGGATGAACCTGGTGGCGAAGGAGTTCGTGGCGGCGCGCGAGAACGACGACGCCGTCCTGATCCTGAGCCGGTTCACCGGCGCCTCGCACGAGCTCCGGGACGCCCTGCTGGTGAACCCCTATGACGTCGAGGACGTCGCGGCCGCCGTTCACCACGCGGTCACGATGGAGCGCGAGGACCGCCGCTCGCGCATGAGCCGCATGCGGTCGCACGTCCGCGAGCACAACATCTTCGGGTGGGCCGGCCTGCTGCTGGCCGAGCTCGCTCGCATCCCGCGCGGCGCCGCCGACCGTCCCGCCGCCTGATCGTCGCCGTCGCCCGTTCGTGGTAAGTCTTACCCTGAGAGCCGGGCGGTCTGTGACCGCAACGTACTGAAAAGCTGCGCGTCTCATCTGGCATCTCGCTTGCCTTCCTTCCCTCCAAGCCGCGCGCCACGCGGCATCCGAGAAAGGTGGGACGAAGCCGATGGAAGACGAAAAGCTGACCGACATCTCGATGAAGGGCGCACCGGCATGCGGCCGGTGCCACATGCTCGTAGCGCGGTTCGCCCCGCAGGTCGTCGCCTCCGCCGGCACGTACCACCGGGAGTGCTTCGAGGCGTGGTACTTCGGTCGGCACGGTCGCCGTCCGAGCCTGCTGCCGGGCGCGAACGGTGACCGGCATCGGTATCAGGTGCGCGAGGCGCAGCAGCGCGCCGCCTGAGCGGGCCGCCAGAAAAGCCCTTGTGCGGTCGGCCGGCGGCGTCATACTTCAGGCGTTATGCGGAGCATTCTCGTCTGCCCGGACGACTTCCTCTGGCGCCTGCTGGCTGACGCCGATCCGTCGCACTTCGACGTCCTGCACATCGTCGAGGAGCCCCGCGCGCGGGCTCGCATCGCCCAGCGCGGCGGCGCCGTGCTCGTCGGGGATCTCGAGCGTCCGAGCCTCTACGGGCGCGCGTTCCGCACCGGCCATGAGCCGGTCCTGCTCGCCGTCGAGCGCGCCCGGCAGCCCCGGATCACGGCCGCCATCCGGCGCGTCGCACCCGACGCGCCGGTGGTCACCCTCGGCGACTCGCTCGACGCGTTCGCCGAGCGCATCCTCGATCCCGCCCTCGAGCGCGCGCTGACGCGGCTGCGCGTCGAGCGCATCCGCGCGCACTTCGCGCGCGCGGCCCGGGTCCTCATCCTCATGCAGGATGACCCGGATCCGGACGCCATCGCATCCGCCCTGGCGCTCAAGACGGTGCTCGGTCGCAGCCGGACGGCGGCCACGCTCGCCACTTTCGGTACCATCACGCGGGCGGAGAACCGCGCCATGACGCGCGTGCTGGACATCCCCGTGGAGGCCATCAAGCCGCGCGCGCTCGAGGAGTACGACATGCTGGCCGTCGTCGACGCCCAGCCGAGCTTCTTCGAGGAGCGGATCGAGCGGGTGGACTTCGTGGTCGATCACCACCCGGAAGAGACACCGGTCCGCGCGGCGCTCAAGGACATCCGGCCGTCGTACGGCGCCACCGCGACCATCCTCACCGAGTACCTGCGCGCCATCGATGCGAAGGTTCCGCAGCGGCTGGCCACGGCCCTGCTGTACGGCATCAAGGCCGACACGCAGCATCTCGAGCGGGGCGCGACGCGGGCGGACATGGACGCCTTCGCCTTCGTGCACGGGCTCGCCAACCACTCGGCGCTGCGTCGCATCGAGCGGCCCGAGCTGCCGGACGAGGCGCTCGACGTGCTGGCACGCGGGATCGAGAACCGCCAGGTGGTGAACGGCGTCGTGTTCGCGCACCTCGGTCCGGTCGCCTACCCCGAGCTCATCGCGCAGTTCGCCGACTTCTTCCTCCAGGTGGAGGGCGTGGAGTGGTCGGTGGTCTCGGGCACCGTGCACGGCGAGCTCCACGTGTCGGTCCGCAACGTCGGCTACGTGCGGGCCGCCGGCGAGGTCGTGCGGCAGGCCTTCGGCGATCTCGGCGGCGCCGGCGGGCATCGCTCGATGGCGAAGGCGGTCATCCGCCTGCGCGACTGGCGAGCGCGGCAGGGCGCGGCCACGTCGCGGGCGCTCGCCCAGGGCATCGTCAGCCGCTTCACGCGCGCACTTCGCGGCTGACGTTGGAGGAGACGGCCCGCCTCACGGAGTCGATCAAGGAGCTCCTGGGGTCGGGCCGATCCGAGCGGCTGGCCGACGTGCTCGACGCCGCGCACGCCGCGGACGTGGCCACGGCGCTGCGCGAGCTGCCGCTGCCCGAACAGGTGCACCTCTTTCGATTGCTCGCGCCGCAGCCAGCCGGTCACGTGCTGTCCGAGCTCGATGACGCCACCCGCACCGAGCTGATGCGCGCGCTCGACGAGGTCGAGGTCTCGCGCATCCTCGACCGGATGCCGTCGGATCACGTGGTCGAGGTGGTCGAGGAGCTGCCGCGCGCCGAGGCCGACAAGCTCCTCGAGCTCATGCAGGAGGAGAAGTCCGAGCAAGTCCACGAGCTGCTCGAGTACGGCGAGAAGACGGCGGGGCGGCTCATGTCGACCGGATTCATCGCCGTGCACGAGAACGCCACCGTGATGCAGGCGATGGAGCACATCCGGAAGGCGGCCACCGGAGACAACGCGTTCTATCTCTACGTGGTCGACGAGCACGACCACCTGGTGGGCCTGGTACCGCTGCATCGCCTTCTCGCGGCCGAGCCCGGCACGTCCGTCCGCGGCATCCGCAGCGAGAACGTCGAGAGCGTCACCGTGGACACGGATCAGGAAGAGGTCACGCGACTCGCACGTCGCTCGAACCTGGTCGAGGTTCCCGTCGTGGACGGCACTCGCCGGCTCGTCGGCGCCATCAGCGCGGGCCACCTCATCGACGTGATCGACGAGGAGGCCACCGAGGACATCCAGCGGCTCGGCGGCGTCGGTGGCGACGAGACGGTGCTCGACCCAGCGCGTCAGGTGTTCCGCAGCCGCCTCGTCTGGCGCCTGGTGAACCTCGGCACAGCCGTGCTCGCGGCATCGGTCATCGGGCTGTTCGAGGCTTCGATCCACGCGCTCGCCACGCTCGCGGTGTTCATGCCGATCGTGGCGTCGATGGGCGGCATCGCAACCACGCAGACGGCGACGGTGGCCGTGCGCGGGCTCGCCGTTGGCGATCTTACTCTCGGCGTCCTCCGCCGTGTGCTGTGGAAGGAAGTCTGGCTCGGGCTCACCACCGGCGCGGCCAACGGCCTGGTGATTGCTGTCATTGCCTACCTGTGGAAGGGGCACTGGCTGCTGTCCGCCGTTCTCGGCGTGGCGATGGTCTTCAACATGCTCGTCGCGGCCGTCGTCGGCACCCTCGTCCCGGTGGCACTCAAGACGTTTCGTGTCGACCCCGCCATCGCGTCGAGCGTGATCATCACGACGTTCACCGATGTGTGCGGATTTTTCTCGTTCCTCGGTCTCGCCACGCTGCTGATCCGCTATTTGTTGTAGCCCGATATCCGGCTTGGCAGAGCCACGCTCGGCCGGGTAGAATACGGCCGCCAACCGCCGGCCTCGCATCTACCACGCTGGAGGGGAACACGTGGACGTAGCGTTGGAAAAGAGGCAGGTCGAGCGCGCCTACGAGCTGCTCGCGCCCGTGTACGACTTCATCTTCGACTGGATCTTCGCGCCCGGCCGCACCGCGGCCGTGTCGCAGCTCGCGCTGGCGCCCAACGACACCGTGCTGGAGGTCGGCATCGGCACCGGCCTGAACCTGCCGCTCTATCCGCCGCTCACGCGGCTGACCGGCATCGACCTGTCGTCGGAGATGCTCGACAAGGCGGTGGAGCGCGTGCAGAACCTCGCGATGCCGAACGTCACCCTCAAGGTGATGGACGCCACCTCGCTGGACTTCGAGGACAACGAGTTCGACAAGGCGCTCGCCACGTACACGATCTCTGCCGTTCCCGATCCGGTGGCGGTGCTGCGCGAGATGCGGCGCGTCGTGAAGCCGGGCGGCACGCTGGTGCTGCTCAATCATTTCCGCAGTGACCGTCGCGTGATCCGCCTCGCCGAGGACCTGGTGGCGCCGGTGTGCACCCGTCTCGGCTGGAAGTCCAACCTCGCCATGAAGCCGCTGCTCGCGCAGGTCGGGCTCACGCCGGAGCTGGTGCAGAAGGTCAACATGTTCAACGGGTGGCGCCTCGTGAAGTGCGTCAACCGGAAGTAGCCGGACACCTCGGCACTCTCCTCGCCGCGCTCGTCCTCGTCGCGCCCGTGGTGGTCGCCCTCCGGGCGCTGGTCGTGGCCACCGCCTTTCTGCTGGAGTTCCTGAGCGACGGAGCGCACCCCGTGCTCACCCGGCTCACCGCGCCACCGATCGCGGTCGCGCTCGACGCCGACACCGATCGGTATCTCCCCGGCGGCGTCTTCACCGGCCGACCGCTGGTCCTGGTGCACGGCCTCACCCCGGCCGGCAAGGACGACCCGCGCGTGCAACGCGCCGCGCGACTGCTCGCCCGCGCCGGGTTCGACGTCGCGGTGCCGACGGTGGCGGGCCTGACGCGCGCGCGACTGCGTCCCGAGGATGCCGGCGTCGTGGTGAAAGCACTCGCCGCGCGTCCCGGCCCCACGCGCCTCGTGAGCGTCAGCGTGGGCGCCGGCCCCGCCTTTCTCGCCGCCGCGCACGGCGCCGTGCGCGATCGGGTGTCGCGGGTGCTCGCGCTCGGTGCGTACGCGTCGGCGCTGGAGCTGATCCGCTTTCACCTCACCGGCGTGTACGCGTGGAATGGCATCGATGGTCGCGTGGCGCCGGACGACGCGACGGCCGCGCGCGCGGTGATCGAGGCGAACGCCGAGCTGGCCGCGCCCGCGCTCCGCGAGGCGCTCGCCGGCGGCGATCCCGCGGCGGTCGAGCGCGCCCTGGCCACGCTGCCGGCCGCGACACGCCGGCTCCTCGATGCCGTCTCGCCCGAGCGCGTCATCGGCGCGATCGCTGCGCCGATCGTGCTCGTGCACGGCCGCGGCGATCCGGCCGTGCCGTTCACCGAAAGCCTCCGGCTGGCGGCCGCGCGACCCGCGGGAACGCGCGTCGTGCTCGTGGGTGCCATCGGGCACGTCGAGGGTGGCGCGGCCACCGGCGTGACCGATTTCCTCCGGCTGGCCGGCGTCGTCTACGCGTTGGTGGCGGCGGACTGAGCGCCGGGCGACCGGCCGTCGCCTGGCCGCTGCACGTTCCAGGCGGCGAGCTTCGCGAGCACGGTGTTGCGATGGACGCCGAGCAGCCGTGCCGCCCGGCTGACGTTCCACTGCACGCGCTCGAGCACGCGCAGCACGTATTGCCGCTCGAACCGGTCGCACGCGTCACGCAGCGGCAGGCCCTCATCCTCCGTCAGCCGCGCGCCCATCTCGGGCATCGCGACGTCGAGCGGCACGTCGGGCAGGTGCAGCGTCGGACCCGAAGCGAGCACGACCGCGCGGTGGATGACGTTCTCCAGCTCGCGCACGTTGCCCGGCCAGTCATAGCGAGTGAGAACGTCGAGCGCGCCCGCGGACACCGAGCGCACGTCGCGGTTGCACTCGCGCGCGGCCTTGCGGACGAAGTGCTCGACCAGGCGCGGGATGTCGTCCCGCCGGTCGCGCAGCGGCGGCACGTGAATCGGCACGACATTCAGCCGGTAGTAGAGGTCCTCGCGGAAGCTCCGCTCGCGCACGGCGGCCTTGAGGTTCACGTTGGTGGCGGCCAGCACGCGGACGTCCACCGGCACCGTGCGCTGGCCGCCGACGCGCTCGATCTCGCGCTCCTGCAGCACGCGCAGCAGCTTGGCCTGCAGATCGAGCCGCAGCGAGCCGATCTCGTCGAGGAACACCGTGCCGCCCTGGGCCAGCTCGAAGCGGCCGAGACGCCGGGCGTGAGCGCCGGTGAAGGCGCCCTTCTCGTGCCCGAACAGCTCGGACTCGATCAGCGTCTCCGGGATGGCGGCGACGTTGACGGCCACGAACGGCTGCGTCGCGCGCTCGCTCTGGCGGTGGATCGCGCGCGCGATGAGCTCCTTGCCGGTGCCGCTCTCGCCGGTGATCAGCACCGTGGTCGGTGTCGGCGCGATCTGCGTCACCAGCTGGTAGACGCGCACCATCTCCGGATGGCGGCCGATCATCCCCTGGAACCCCACCACCGCTTCCACGCCACTGGGCGTCAGCACCGAGCGGAGACAGAGCACCTGGCGCTCGAGCGCGCGCTTCTCCAGCGCCCGGTCGGCGAGGCCGAGGATGTCCTCCACGTCGAACGGCTTGGTGAGGTAGTCATAGGCGCCGCGCTTGAGCGCCTCGACCGCGGTGCGGACGTCGCGCACGGCGGTGGCGAGGACGACCACGACCGACGGGTCGATGGCTTTCACGCGCGGCAGGACATCGACGCCCGCCTCGCCCGGCATCCGCTGGTCGAGCATGACCAGATCGACCTCGCGGCTGGCGAGGAGCTGCAGCGCCTTGCCGCCGTTCTCGGCCTCGAGCACCTCGCACGTCTCCTCGAGGATCGCGCGAACGGAGGCGCGGACACCTTCCTCATCGTCGACGACCAGGACCGTGCCGCGCCGGCGCATCGCCGGCGGCGGCGGGTCGAGCGCGCGCGCGGTCATCGATGCGCGGTGCGGTTGAGGACGACGTACTCGTTGCGCGCGTCGGCGCCGGGCCGATGCACGTAGAGCAGCGCAGGCTCGCCGTCCGGGAGGGCGGTCAGCGCCTGCGCCAGCTCCGACGGATCCGCGATGGGCCGCCGTGCAACCTCGAGAATCAGATCGCCGCGACGGAGCCCGGCCGCCGCGGCGGGGCTGCCCGCGGCCACCTCGACCACCACGACACCGCGCGTATACGACACCCCGAGGCGCTCGGCGACGTCCGACGTGAGCGGCTCCGCGCGCAGGCCGAACCGCTCGACGCCGGATTCGCTGGCAGCGACCGTCGGATCCTCCGCCGGCATCTCACCCACGGTGACCGTCACCGGCACGCGCGTATTGTCGCGGACGACGACGAGCTTCACCGCCTGCCCAGGCCGCACGTTCGCGACGCGACGCTGAAGGTCGGGCACCTCGCGGATGCGGGTGCCACCGAAATCGACCACGACGTCGCCCGGCCGCAGGCCGCCGCTGTCGGCGGGGCCGCCTTTCATGACGTCGGCCACCAGCACGCCCTCGCGCTCGCGGACGCCGAAGGTCCCGGCCAGCTCGTCGGTGACGTCCTGGATGACGATGCCGAGCCACCCGCGCACGACACGGCCGCTGCTGATGAGCTGGCCCATCACCGCGCGCGCCTCGTTGATCGGGATCGAGAAGCCGATGCCCTGCCCCGACGCCACGATGGCCGTGTTGATCCCGATCACCTTGCCGTCCAGATTCAGGAGAGGGCCACCGGAGTTGCCAGGGTTGATGGACGCGTCGGTCTGGATGAAGTTTTCGTAGGTGGCCACGCCGACGCGATTACGCGCGGTCGCCGAGATGATCCCGACGGTGACGGTGCGATCGAGGCCGAAGGGATTGCCGATCGCGATGGCCCACTGTCCGACGCGCAGGCGATCGGAGTCCGCGAGCTCGGCGACGGGCAGCGCCGCCGGCGCGTCGACCTTCAGCACGGCGAGATCCGTCTTCGGATCACGGCCCACCAGCTTGGCCGGGAACTTTCGCGAGTCCGAGAGTCGCACGGTGATGTCCCGAGCGTTCTCGATCACGTGGTTGTTCGTCAAGATGTATCCCTTCGGATCCACGATGACGCCCGAGCCGGTGGCGCGCGTGTCCTCGCGCGGGCGACGCTTGAAGTAGCGCTCGTAGAGGTCGTCACCGAAGAACTGCCGGAAGCGCTCGTCGCCCTCGCCGTCGTTGCCGGCGGCCGGGCGATCCGGGACGGCGCTCACGTTCACGACGGCGGGGGTCACCCGGTCCGCCACGGAGGAGAAGGCGTCCTCCATGGCGCGCAGCACCGCGTGCGGATCCACGCGCGCCGCGTCGGCCTTCGAATCGGGCTTCGGCCTGGGTCGTGCGGTCTGAGCCCACGCCGGCGTGACGAGCAGGAGGAGCAGCAGCGCGGCGACGGAGCGCTTCATCGCAGACCGCGATTCTACCGCCCTCGGGTGCGGCTACGCCAGTACGACGAGCACGACGGCCTACGTCAGCCCGACGAGACGCAGCTCGAGCACGCGGCGCGTGGCCGCCGTCAGCGGCGCGCTCGCGGCCCGGCGGACGCCGGCGAGCCAGACGATCTCACCGTCCGCCTCCACGACCGGCACGCGCGGCCGCTCCCAGCGCGGGATCTTTGCGTCGATCAGCAGCGACTTCAGCCGGCGCTCACCGGCGCCGAAGGCGTGCAGCCGGTCGCCACGCCGGCGCGCGCGCACGAGCAGGCGCGCCGGCACGCCGTCCGCGTCGAAGGCGACGCGGGTCGGATCGCGCGGCGGAACGTAACCCGCCGCGGCCACGACGCGCGCGTCGAGCGCGCGGCCGATCTCCGGCAGCTCCAGACGGCCGGGAGCGTCGAGCGTGCGCGACGGCAACGCGGCGGGGGTGCCGACGCCCACGCGGATCCGGTCGCCGCTCACCTCGAGCACGACGTGGCCGAGCCGAAACGGACGCCGCGCCGCGGGAACCGCCAGCACGCGGCGCAGGCCGCGATGGCCCCACGCGCGCAGCGGCGCCCGGCTTCCGAGACGGCCGGCGGCGGCGCGAAGGACTTCGGCGGCCACCGCGGGGGGCAGCGCGGCCAGCCCAGCGCGCGACAGCGTGATCGCGTCCGGCGCGACGACGGCCAGCCGCTCGAGCTCCCGCTCGGCCATGGCGTCGAGCGCGTCGACGTGAGTGCGCGCTGCCCGGGCCACCCGGGCAAGCCGCACGACCACGTCGGCGCCGCACACGGACGCGAGCTCCGGGAGCACGTCGTGCCGCACGCGGTTGCGCAGGAACGCGCGGTCGAGATTCGTGGGGTCCTCCACCCACGGCAGCCCGGCCGCCCGGAGCGCGCCCCGGGCCTCGTCATGGCGCGTCTCGATGAGCGGTCGGATCAGACGCCCGCGTACGGGTGGGATGCCGGCCAGCCCGCGCACGCCCGCGCCGTCCAGGAGGCGCATCAGCACGGTCTCTGCCTGATCGTCCGCGGTGTGCCCGAGCGCGATACGCTGCGCCCCCAGCCGCTCGGCGGCGGCCGCGAGCGCGGCGTGACGCGCGACGCGCGCCGCGGCCTCCACCGAGCCGGGCCCCACGAACACCGTTGCCACGTCGACGGGAACGCCAAGGCGCGCGCCGAGGCGGCGGACGAATGCGGCGTCATTCGAGGAATCGGGGCGCAGGCCGTGATCGACGTGCAGGACGTGCAGCTGCAGACGCCAGGCGGGCGCCAGGACGCACAGCACGGCAAGCAGTGCGACGGAGTCGGCGCCGCCCGAGACGCCGACGACGACGCGCTCGCCGCCGACCAGCATCGCGTGGCGGCGCACCACGCGATCGACGGCGGCTGCCAGCTCCACCGCTAGCCTCCCTGCAGCCCCACCCAGACCTCGCCGTCCTCGAAGTGCTCTTTCTTCCACACGGGGACGGTGCGCTTCAGCGTGTCGATCGCGTAGCGACAGGCGTCGAAGGCGTCGCCGCGGTGCGCCGCCGACACCGCGATCATCACGGACGACTCGCCGATCTCGAGCCGCCCGATGCGATGCACGATCGCGACGCGCCGCACGCCTGCCCAGCGGCCGTGGATCGCGTGGCCGATCTCGCGGATCTTCGCCTCGGCCATCGGCGCGTGTGCCTCGTACTCGAGGAACTTCACCGGCCGGTTGTCGGTCTGGTTGCGGACGACACCGGAGAAGATGACGATGCCGCCCGCGCCCGGCTCGTCGACGGCCGCCGCGATCGTGTCCGGCGACAGAGGCGTGTCCACCACGCGGTAGACATCGCCGGCGGCATCGCTGCCGCCGCTGACGGGGGGAAAGAGGCAGAGCTCGTCGTCAGGGCTCAGGCGGTGATCGGGCTCGACGTAGTCATGGCCGACGGCGAACAGCGTGTACGGGCGATACCGTGCCAGCTCGGGATGGCGACTGACCATCGCCGTCCACGCCGCCTCCACGGTACCGCCGTCAGGAACTTCGACGTCCACCCGCTCTTGCCCGGTCGCTTCGCGATAGCGGGCAAAGAGGCGGACGCGAACGCGCACAGGCTAGAAGCGGTGGGACTGGCCGCAGCCGCAGCTGGACTTCACGTTCGGGTTCTTGATCGCGAACCCGGCGCCCATCATCTCGTTCTGGACGAAGTCGATTTCGCTGCCCTGCAGATACGGCGCACTCATCTTGTCGATGTAGACCTTGATGCCCTGCGCGTCTACGACATTGTCGTCGACCTGCTGCTGGTCCTCCCAGCCGAGCTCGTATGACATGCCCGAGCATCCGCCGCCGACCACCCGGATTCGCAGGCCCCACTCGGGCTTGCCCTCTTCCAGGCGCAGCTCCGACACTTTCTTGGCGGCCGTCTCGCTCATCGTGATCATTCGATCCTCCCGGAAAACAAGGGACTTTTCAGGCCCGACGCCTGCGCTCATCGTATCACAGGATGCCACCCGCGGGCATGAGCGTGAGCTCTTCCAGCGCCGCGTGCGGAGGCAGCGTCACCATGAGGACGGCGGCGCGCGCAACGTCCTCCGGCCTCAGCATCTTGTCCCGCGGCGGCGTGGCGCCCATGGCGTCCCAGATCGGCGTGTCGACGGCGCCGGGCACCAGCACGCCGACGCGCACACCATGCGGGCGCAGCTCTTCGGCCAGCACCCGGCTGAAGGCGTCGAGGCCGGCCTTCGTGGCCGTGTAGACCGCGGAGCCGGGAAGCGCGCGCTTGGAGGCGATCGAGGACAGGTTGAGGATGGTGCCCGACCGCTGGCGGATCATGACGGGCAGCACGGCGCGGCAGCACATGATCGCCGCTCGGAGGTTCAGCGCCAGCATGGCGTCCCAGTCGGCCGGTTTCGTGTCGGCGACGCCGCCGAACGAGGCCAGGCCCGCGGACGTCACGAGAATGTCGACGCGGTTCGTCTCGGACGTGACCTGCTCGACCAGCGCTTCCACCGCGGCATCCTGGGTGACGTCGGTCGGAATCGCGAGCGCGCGACCACCGGCTTCGCGAACCTCCGCCGCCACCGTCGCCAGGTCGGCGCGCGAGCGCGCCACGAGCACGACGGTCGCGCCTTCGGCCGCGAACGCGCGGGCGATGGCGCGGCCGATACCGCGTCCGGCGCCGGTGACAATGGCCGTTTTCCCGTCGAGCGCCGCACTCATAGCTGCACCCCGCGACTGCTCTTGATGAGCTCCATGAACTCGGCCCGCGTCTCCGGGCGGTTGCGAAAGCCGCCCAGCATCGCGGAGGTCACCGCCTTCGAGTTCTGCTTCTCCACCCCACGGACCAGCATGCACAGGTGAGTGGCTTCCATGACGACGGCGACGCCGTTCGGCTCCAGCGCCTCGTTCAGCGCGTTCGCGATCTGCGTGGTCAGCCGCTCCTGCACTTGCAGTCGCTTGCTGAACATGTCGACGAGGCGCGGGATCTTCGAGAGCCCGACGATCTTGCGTCTCGGCATGTACGCCACGTGGCACTTGCCGACGAATGGCAGCAGGTGATGCTCGCACAGACTGGCGAAGTCGATGTCCTTGACGATGACCATCTCGTCGTAGTCCTCGACGAAGAGCGCGTCGTTCAGGACGTCTTCCACCCGCTGCTCGTAGCCGGAGGTCAGATACCGCAAGGCCTTCTCGACGCGCTCGGGCGTCCTGGCCAGCCCCTCGCGGTGGGCGTCCTCGCCGAGCTCCTTCAGCAGGCTCTCGATCAATCGCGCAATCATGCGCCCTCACCCCGGTACTCGAACCGGTTCTTCGCCGTCTCAACTACCACGACGCTGCGGAGGGTCCCCGGCGCCATGGCCGGGGCCAGGACGCGCCAGAAGGCGCGGGCCAGGCTCTCGCCGGTGGTGATGACGCCGGCAAGTGCGGGAGCCTCCTCCAGCTTGTGGTGGTCGATCTGGTCGAGCAGCAGCCGCTGCACGCGCTCATCGACAGCGGCCAGATCCACGGCCATGCCCGTGGTCGCATCGGGAACGCCGGCCACGGTCACGTCGACATAGTAGTTGTGGCCGTGCGGCCGGTGGCAGCCGCCATACAGCGCGGCGTTGGCGGCCGGCGACAGCCGCGGGTTGGTCAGCTCGTGCGCCGCGCTGAAATGATAGCTCCGCGTCAGCGTAACCTCACGCGCCATCGTATTCCACCGAGAGCGTCGCGTCTTCCCACACGCGCACGGCGGCGAGCCGCTCGAGACCGAGCTTCGGCGCCAGCAGATCCCAGACAGCGAGCGCGATGTTCTCCGTCGTCGGAACGCGGTCACGGAAGAGCGGATCGGCGTTGAGATCGGCGTGATCGAAGCGATCCACGACGGTCTCGCCCACGATGCGCTTGAGCTCGCCGAGGTCGATGACCATGCCGGTCTGCTCGTCGATCGGGCCCTGGACGGTGACGTCGAGCATGTAGTTGTGGCCGTGGGGCACGGTGAGCCGGCCGAATGTCCGCTCATTGTGCTCGGGC
The DNA here is from genome assembly GCA_036265915.1 of Candidatus Methylomirabilota bacterium. Taxonomy (GTDB): domain Bacteria; phylum Methylomirabilota; class Methylomirabilia; order Rokubacteriales; family CSP1-6; genus AR12. The sequence continues at coordinate 19,276 of DATAOC010000067.1, forward strand.
GTCCATGCGCTCACCCAGTACCGGTGGCCGGCGGAGAACGTGAATCGTCGGGTCGACCGCGCCGAGGCCATCTAGTCGATGGCCTCCAGCAGCCGCGCCGCGACGCGGTCCAGGTCGAGGCGCTCGACGCGGCGACGACCGTTGTCGCCGAGCTCGCGTCGCAGCTCTCCGCTCGTCAGCATCTTCTCCAGCGCCATCGCCAGCTCCTCCGGATTTCGCGGACTCACCAGCAGCCCGGTGCGTCCATCCTCGACGACTTCGGGCACGGCCGCCGCTCGACACGCCACCACCGGCAGCCCGGCCGCCATCGCCTCCGTGAACACGATCCCGAAGCCCTCCTGGACCGTGGGCAGGCAGAAGCAGTCCGCTCGCACATATTCTACGGCCAACGCCTGGCGCGGGAGCTCTCCGAGGAACGCCACCACGTCCTGCACGCGCAGGCGGCGCGCCAGGATCCGCAGCCGCGCGGACTCCGGCCCCTCCCCTACGATGCGTACCCGCAGACCCGGGATTCGATTCCGGAGCGCGGCCGCCGCGCGCAGGAGATCCTCGAGGCGCTTGCGCGGGTACATGCGCGCCACCGCCAGCACGGTCGGTGCTCCGTCCGTGCGCGGCGCCACTGCCGCGAAGCGGCGCCGCCACTCCGCGAGATCGATCGGCTCCGGCACGACCACCAGCGCGCTGGCCGGCACGTCGTATACCTCCTGGGCCACGCGCGCCGAGTAGCGGCTGGGCACGATGACCCGCTCGGCGGAAGCGACGTTGCGCCGCTCCCAGCGCGCCTGGACAGAGAGCAGCGCGCGGACGAGGCCGCGCTCGTTTCGCAGCTCGTCGGCGATGATGCCTTTCAGCATCACCACGTAGCGGATGCCGTGCGGTCGGCCAGCGGCCCACAGAAACCCGTCGAGGTCGACGCCGACGACGAGGTCTACCCGGGGGGGCGTGCGCACGACCGCGCGGTTGTACCGCCACCGATCGAGGGTGTGGAAGCCCGAGCGCGCACGGAGCGGCCGCAGCGTCGCGGTGTGGCCCAGGCGTTCCAGTCCGCGCCGCACGCCGTCGATCGCGACCCAGGTGCCGCTGCCTTCGAGCGCGCTGGGCGGCGTGGAGCTCAGGAATTCGACGCGCACGGCGGCGTCAGCGGCCCAGGAATCGCGGCGGGCGCTTCTCCAGAAACGCCCGCGTGCCCTCCTTGTAGTCGGCGCTCTCGAACGCCTCGCGCGCGAGGTCGCGCAGCTGCCGTCGACGCTCGTCGGTGAAGCCGGCGCGATAGAACTGCACCGCCTGCTTGCTCCCGCGGACGGACTGCGGCGCGTTGTCGGCCACGCCGCGAAGATAGCCGTACGTCACCTGCTCCAGCGAGTCGGCAGCCACCAGGCGCTGGATCAGTCCGATGGCGAGCGCCTCGCGGTCGTCGAGCGTGCGGGCGGAGAAGAGGATGTCCTTCGCGTAGGCGGGTCCGACGAGGTCGACGAGCTGGCCGATCGCGTCGGGCGGATAGACGATGTTGAGCCGAGCCGCCGGGATGCCGAACCTGGCGCCCTCGGCCGCGAAGCGCAGGTCGCAGCTCATGGCGATCCCCATCGCCCCGCCCATGCAGAACCCGTAGATCATCGCGATGGTCGGCTTCGGACAGTCACGGATGGCGGCATAGGCGCTGCCGGTCGCGGCGTTGTACCGCTGCGACGTCTCGAGATCCCTGCGCTGCTCCTCGAACTCCGAGATGTCGGCACCCGAGGCGAAGGCCACGGTGCCGGCGCCGCGATACACGATCGCGCGTACGGAGTCGTCCTTCACGAGCGCTTCGGTGATGCGCGCGAGCTCGACCCACATCGCGTAGCTGATCGCGTTTCGCAGCCGGGGTCGGTTGATGACCACGGTGCCGATGGCGCCGTCGTGCTGGACGAGAAGATCGCGGCCGGAATCGGGAACCGTCACGAGCGTGGAGTGTAGCAGAACGCGCGGAGCCGGCGGCGGCGGCGCTGGCCGCCGCCGCGGCTCCAGGTGCCTCAGAAGCTGCGAGCCGCCGCCGTCTTCGGCGAGTGATTCGGCTCCGCGAAGGCGCGCGTGCCCTTGCCGGCCGCCGAGAAGCAGACGTCGTGGAAGAAGAGCGCGACCGCGGCGCCGACGAATGGACCGATCCAGAAGATCCACTGGTCCTTCCACAGCCCGGAGACCAGCGCGGGTCCGAAGCTGCGCGCCGGGTTCATCGAGGCGCCGGTGAGCGGCGCACCGAGCAGCTGCCCGAGCACGACGACGAGCCCGACGACCGCGAGACCGATCGGCGAGACGCCGCGGACCGCCGAGAGCACGGCACCGACGAGCACCGCCGTGAGGACGATCTCGGTGACGAGGCCGCCGCCCACCGTCATCCGGGTCGACAGCGTGTCGGCGCCGAGACTGCCCTGCAGCGACGAGGGGATCATCAGGATGAGGAGGAGCGAGCCCGTGACGGCGCCGGCGCACTGCGCGAGCCCGTACGCCACCGCGCGCGCCGGGTGGATCTGCTTGGACAGCGCGGCCGCGAACGTGACGGCCGGGTTCAGGTGGCCGCCGGAGATCGGCAGCGCGGCCGCCACGAAGACGGCGTAGGCGACGCCGTTCGCTAGAGCCACCACCAGCAGCCGCGCCGACGTCATGCGCTCGGCCAGGAGGCCACCGGTGACGGCCGCGGTGCCCGCGCTGAACACGAGGAACAGCAGCGTGCCGAGAAACTCCGCCGAGAGCGCCCGCCGGCCCTCCGGCGACATCAGCTCCGTCATCACGTCGTCTTTTCGCTTCATCGGCCCTCCTCCGGTTCGTCGCGCTCGGCTGGCGCGCCAGTCGCGCTGAAGCGCGGTATGAGCGGGTCTGGCGAGGAGGCGGGAGCAAGGGCGATGCCGCACCGGGCGCGCGTATTGATAGAGGTATACGCCGGCGGCCCCGCGCGACGCGGCGCGATGGCACCTATGGTGCCAGGCAGGCAACCTCACATGGCGAGGTGCCCGCCGTCGACGACGAGCTCGGTGCCGGTGATGTACGAGGCCTCGTCCGAGGCGAGGAAGAGCACCGCGTGCGCCACCTCCTCGACACGCCCCTCGCGCTTCATCGGCACCGCCGCCAGCATGGTCGCGCGCCATTGCGGATCGGCCGAGGCCTTCGACGTCCGCATGGGCGGCATGAATCCGGGATGCACGGAATTCACCCGGATACCGTCCCGGGCGTACTGCACGGCGGCGGCCTTGGTCATGATCCGCACGGCGCCCTTCGACGCGTTGTAGGCCATGTGCACCATCGGCTGTCCGACGAAGCCCGAGATCGACGAGATGTTCACGATGGCGCCGCCGCCGGCGCGCTGCATGACCGGGATGGCGTGCTTCATGCCGAGGAAGACACCCTTGGCGTTGACGTTCATCACAGCATCCCAGGCGGACGTGCTCAGCATGTCGGGATCGATGGTGCCGCTGATGCCGGCGTTGTTCACGAGGATGTCCAGGCCGCCGAGGCCGGTCACCGCGGCGTCGATGGCGCGCTGCCAGTCGGCCTCGCTGGTGACGTCGACCTTCACGAACCGCGCCTGCCCGCCGGCGGCCCGGATCTTGTCGACGACCTGTCCGCCGTCGACCTCGAGCAGGTCGGCCACGACCACCCGGGCGCCTTCCCGGGCGAAGATCATCGCCTCGCTCTGCCCCATGCCGCTCGCGCCGCCGGTGATGAGCGCCACTTTTCCGCCGAGTCTCATGGGCGTCTCCTCGTGTGGTGGCTGGTGGCGGTGGGAGGAATTGAACCTCCGACACGGGGCTTATGAGACCCCTGCTCTGCCGCTGAGCTACACCGCCCTGAGCAGGTCGAACGCTGTTCGGCGGCTGAGTTTACCTCAGCGACGGCAGCCATGCGCGGAAAGGTCGCGCGGGCGGCCGAGTGCGCGGGGCCCGCGAGGACCGGGACGCCGCGGTGAGCGAGCGGGCCACCGATAGATCGACGAGCAGAAAAACGAATGTTGGTATAATCCGCACGGGCAAATTCCGGAGTAGTGTTTCCGCTACTTAAGACGCACCGCTCGGAGGATCTTCCATGCAGTTCCGGCGACACCCCTGGCACGAGCCGTCCACTCCTGTCTGCGCCGCGCTCGAGGACGATGACGACGACGAAGACGACGACCTCGAGGACGAGGACGAAACCGACGAGGACGATGACCTCGTCGACGACGTGGACGAGGCCGTCGACGAAGACGAGGACGACGAGGACGACGCGGCCGACGACGACGAGGACGACGAGGACTTCGATGAGGACGACGACGGCTTTGCCGACGACCTCGAGGACGATGACGAGGACGACGACGAGGACGATGATCTCGATGACGACGATGATGATGATGATGTGGAGGACGACGAGGACGAGGACGACGAGGCGTAGTTCACCGAACGACAGGAGGGTGGAACCATGGCGCTAGCCAGTGGCGAAGGTTGGCTGTTTCTGCTGCGGTGGTTTCACTTTCTCGCCGGCATCACGTGGATCGGGATGCTGTACTACTTCAACTTCGTGCAGACCCCCTTCTTTGCAGGTGCCGAGGCGCCGGTTCGCACGGGGATGATCACGGGCGGGCTGGTCGCCCGCGCGCTCTGGTGGTTCCGCTGGGGCGCCATGTTCACGTTCATCACCGGCTGGCTGTACATCCTGCACGTCATGTTCGCCCGGTACGGCGGGGTGCGGGAGTTCTTCGCGACCGCGTATGCGTGGAAGATCTTCTTCGGTGGCATGCTCGGCTCGGTGATGTGGGCCAACGTCTGGTTCGTCATCTGGCCGGCGCAGCAGGTGGTCATGGCGTCCGCCGGACAGGTGGCCAAGGGCGGGTCGGCGATCCCCGACGCCGCCGCGCGCGGCGCCCGCGGCGGTGTCGCCTCGCGCACCAACACGCTGCTCTCGATTCCGATGCTGTTCTTCATGGGCTCGGCGTCCCATCTCACCATGGCGGATCCCGTGGGTGCCGGCCAGAAGATCGGCGCACTCATCCTGCTCCTGGTCGTCCTTGTCGCCGCGGAAGTGAATGCGCTGTCGGGACCGGCCACGCCGGACAAGGCCGGCGCGGGCAAGAAGCTGCTGGCGACGCTGAACGGGACCTTCTGGGCTGGGTTCATCCTGACGGCGATCCTCTACTTCGGCCTGAGCATCATCCTGCGCTGATCGTCGCACGTGGCGGTCGCAACGAGCCCGGCGCCGATGCCGGGCTCGTTGCCCGCCGCGGCGCAGCACCGCGTCTACTTCAAATATGTCGCGAGGGCCGGGATGTCGTCCGCCAGACCGGGCTGCGGCGGCATGACGTGCGTCGGCCGCTTGGGCTTGTATCCCGGCGGATACTCGCCCCGCAGCACCTTGGACTCCACGAGCGCCCGGGATGAGCCTTTCAGCGGCGGCCCGACGGGGCCGGCCGCGGCCGGGTCTGCGTTGTGGCATTGCGTGCACTGGGCGAGATAGACCTGACGGCCGCGCGCGGCGGCAGGATCACCGCCGCCGTCCGAGCACGCCGCCGCCACGAGCGGTGTCAGGCAGACGGCGACGCGCGCGAGCGAGGCGGCGAGGCGACGACGCGAGCGGACCGTCATCGGAGCGGCGCGAATGTACGCGGCGCTCCGGAGGATGTCAAACGCGCGGCGGGGTCAGCGCGTGGCGGCGAGCGGCCGCAGGCGGGCGCGCGCCGACCCGAAGTCGATGATGCGCGCGGGAGCCAGACGCGGCCGCCGCTCGATCAGCTGCGCGCGCTGCTCGCCGTAGACGCCGAGCGCCTCGTCGTCGAACAGCGCCGTGCGCGGGCGACGCAGCGCCATGCGGAAGCCGGCCAGGGCGAATCGCAGACGCCAGAGCTCGCCGCGGAGCGTTGCACGCAGCCGCCGCCACGGCGAGGGACGGCGCGGTGACTCGACCACCGCCGGCACCGCCGGCAGGAAGTACACGTTCGCGGAGCGCATGACCTCGCTCATGCCAGCCCCCGCTCTTCCATCAGCTCGGTGACCTGACGGTACGTTCCCGCGAGCACCTGGTCGAACGACGCTTCCAGCCGGTAGGCCGCCATGGCGGCGGCCACGCGATCCCGGGCGGTGCCCGCCTCGGCCGCTCGCGCGCGTGCATCGGCCGCCTTCGCCAGCGAGGTGCGCGCGTCGGCGAGCGAGCCGAGGACGTGCGCCGCGGTGCCGAGGCGCGGTGCGGGCGCCGCCGGTGAGGCCAGCGCCTCCAGGGTCACCCGCCGACGGCGGCTCGTCGCCGCGTCCACCGTCGGTGCCAGCACAATGCGGGGACGCCAGAGGACCACGTCGCTCGTGGGGAGCTTCACGCGCCGAGACTCGCCTGTGGTACGGCCGGTCGTCGTTTTCCTCATGCCGCATTCCCAAGGCAACTTCCCGGCCACGCGATTTCGGCCGTAAATGGCCGCCATACCGGCACTTGTAACCCTGCACGCTGACGCGATGTCACGGGAGCGAGCCGCGATCTCCCGGGAGAACCTCCTCGCCGGCCCGAACCCCTCAGGCTCGGCGGACGATGTTGAAGTCGCGGATCTTCTTGTTCAGCGTCTTGACGTCGACCTCGAGGACCCGGGCCGCGCGCGCCTTGTTCCATCCCGTCGCCGTGAGCACGCGCTCGACGTGCCGGCGCTCGACGTCGGCGAGGGGCACCAGCGCCGGCTCGCGCTCGTCGGTCGGCTCGGACGGCTCCCGCGCGCGACGCAGCTCGGACGGCAGGTCGGCGGCGCGGACCTCCGTCCCCTCGTGGAGGATCTGCAGCCGCTCGACGAGGTTGCGCAGCTCGCGGATGTTCCCCGGCCAGTCATAGGCGACCAGACGCTCCATCGCGTCGCGCGCGAAGGCCAGCGGCTTGCCGCTCCGCGGCGATGCCAGGAAATGCTGCACGAGCAACGGAATGTCGTCGCGCCGCTGGCGTAGCGCCGGCACGTCGACGACAACGGTGCTGACCCGATAGAACAGATCCCAGCGGAACCGCCCCTCGCTCGCCTCGCGCGTGAGGTCCTTCGCGGTGGCGGCGACGATGCGCACGTCGACGTGGAACGCGCGCTCCTCGCCCACGCGCCGGATCTCACCGGAGTCGAGCGTACGCAGCAGGCGCACCTGCATCGCCGGCGACATCTCGCCGATCTCGTCGAGGAAGAGGGTGCCGCCGTTGGCGGCCTCGAACAGGCCGACGCGCGAGGTGACCGCGCCGCTGAACGCGCCCTTGCGGTGGCCGAACAGCTCGGTCTCGAGCAGGGTATCCGTCAGGGCGCCGCAGTTGATGGACACGAACGGTCGACCCGCGCGCGGCGAGCGCAGATGGATGCTGCGCGCGATGAGCTCCTTGCCGGTGCCGCTCTCGCCGTGGACGAGCACGGGGCTGTCGCTGGCAGCCACGCGCGCGATCATGTTCAGGACGTCCTTCACGGCGCCGCTCGTTCCGACGATGGTCGGCAGGCCGTCGCGGCGGGTGATGACTTCCTTCAGGACGGAGTTCTCGCGGCGCAGCGCCTTCTTCTCGGCCGCCTTCGCCACCACCTCCAGCAGCTCGGGATTCTTCCACGGCTTGGTGATGAAGTCGTACGCGCCGAGGCGCATCGCCTCCACCGCCGTCTCCACGTCGGCGTTGCCGGTGAGCACGATCATCTCGACGTCGACGTCGGACTCGCGCGCCCAGCGCAGAATGTCGAGACCGGAGTGATCGGGAAGGTGCACGTCGACGAGCGCCACGTCGAACTCCGCGCGCGCGAGCCGCTCCATCGCCTCGCCACCGGATCTCGCGTCGACGACGCTGAGCGGCGGACGCGAGAGGACCGCGGTCAGAAGGCCGCGCACGTCGGGATCGTCGTCGACGACGAGCACGTGAATGGCGTCCGGCATCTGGCGCCATGCTACCACTTCCAGTACACTACCCACCTCAGGAGGACCGATCGGAATGTCGTCGCCCCCGGCTCTCCGCATCGAGGGAGCCCGGCAGAACAACCTCAAAAACGTTTCGCTCGAGATTCCGCACGATCGGCTCACCGTCGTGACCGGCGTCTCAGGCTCCGGCAAATCGTCGCTCGCGTTCGACACGCTCTTCGCCGAAGGCCAGTGGCGCTACATCGAGTCGCTGTCGACCTACGCCCGCATGTTCCTCGAGCGTATCGACCGTCCCGACGTGGATCGCGTCGAGCAGATCCGGCCGGCGGTCGCTCTCGAGCAGAAGAATCCCGTGCGGACGGCGCGCTCCACCGTCGGCACCGCGACCGAGATCTACGACTACCTGCGGCTGCTCTACGCGAAGGTCGGCCGCGTGCACTGTGCCGCCTGCGGCGCCCCCGCCGTCTCGCACTCGGCGGACTCCATCGCCGACGCCGTCCTCGCCGAGCATCCGGGCGCGCGCGCGCTGGTGACCTTCCCGCTCCCGGTGCCCGCCAACACGGCGCCGGCCGAGGTGTGGGCGACGCTGACGCGACGCGGATTCGCGCGGGTTCGTGTCGGCGACGACGTGCTCGAGCTCGGCAGCCCCGCGCCGGAGACGCTGGCCGCGCCCGAGCTCGACGTGGTCCTCGATCGCGTGGTGCTGCGGCCGGAGGGACGCGCCCGGCTGGTGGACTCGCTCGAGACGGCGCTGCGAGAGGGTGGCGGTCGGCTTGCCGTCGAGGTCGTCGAGGGACCACGCCGTCCGTTCACCGAGGCGTTCCGGTGCGCGGGCTGCGGTGCGGCGCTCGCGCGGCCGCAGCCCCTGCTGTTCTCCTTCAACCATCCGCTGGGCGCGTGCGCCGAGTGCAAGGGATTCGGCAACGTGCTCAAGTACGACGAGTCGCTCGTCGTGCCCGACCGCACGCTGAGCCTGGCGCAGGGCTGCGTCGAGCCGTGGACGCATCCATCTGGCAAGTGGTACCAGCGCGAGCTGCTGAAGGCCGCGCGCCGCGCCGGGGTCGATCTCGACACGCCGTGGGAGACGCTGCCGGCGCGGCAGCGCGCGCTCGTGTACGAGGGCGATGGAAAGTTTCCCGGCATCAACGGCTTCTTCGAGGAGATCGAGTCGTATCGCTACAAGCTGCACGTGCGCGTCTTCCTCTCGCGCTATCGCACCCAGTCGCCGTGCCCCGTCTGCGGCGGCGCCCGGCTCAAGCCGCCCGCGCTCGCCGTGCGCGTGGCCGGTCTGACGATCGCTCAGTTCACCGGTCTCACCATCGAGCGCGCGGCCGCCGTGCTCGACGCGCTGCCGCTGACGGCGTGGGAAGCCGCCGTCGGGCGCGAGATCCTGCGTCAGCTGCGCGCGAAGCTGGAGTTCTTGCTGCGCGTCGGCCTCGGCTATCTCACGCTCGGCCGGCAGACGCGGACGCTGTCGGGCGGCGAGGCGCAGCGGATCAACCTCGCGAACCAGCTCGGCTCGCAGCTCGTGGGCACGCTCTACGTCCTCGACGAGCCGTCGATCGGCCTGCACGCACGCGACACCGCCCGCCTGGCCGACCTGTGCCGCGAGCTCGCCTCCGCCGGCAACACGGTCGTGGTCGTCGAGCACGACCGCGCCTTCATCGAGGCGGCGGACCACATCGTGGAGCTCGGGCCCGGCTCCGGCGAGCGCGGCGGCGAGATCGTCTTCAGCGGCGGTCAGGAGGCGTTCAGGAAGACGACGCGCTCGCTCACCGCGCGCTACCTCGCGGGACGCGAGACGATTCCGACGCCGCTGGCACGGCGCGCGGCCCGGCGCTTTCTCACCCTCACCGGCGCCCGCGAGCACAACCTCAAGGACATCACGCTCCGCGTCCCGCTGCACGCGATGACCGTCGTCACCGGCGTGTCGGGCTCCGGCAAATCGACCCTCGTGCACGACACGCTGTATCGCGCGGTCGCCCGCGCGTTCAAGACCGAGTTTCACTCGCCGGGCGCCTACACGGCGCTCACGGGTCTCGAGTACGTGAAGGGCGTGCGGCTCATCGACCAGGAGCCGATCGGCCGCACACCGCGCTCGAATCCCGTCACGTACGTGAAGGCGTTCGACGAGATCCGCAAGATCTTCGCGGCGCTGCCCCGCGCACAGTCGCTGGGCCTCGGCGCCGGCGCCTTCTCGTTCAACGTGCCCGGCGGCCGCTGCGAGACGTGCCAGGGCGACGGCTTCCAGAAGCTGGAGATGTACTTCTTCGAGGACGTGTACGTGTCGTGTCAGGAGTGTGAAGGGCGTCGCTATCGCCCGGACGTCCTCGGCGTGAAATACCGCGGCCGCTCGATCGGCGACGTGCTCCAGATGACGGTCGACGAGGCGGTCGATTTCTTCGCGGGCACGCCGGCGCTGTCCCGGCGCCTGCGAACCCTGCAGGAGACGGGGCTCGGTTACCTCCGGCTCGGCCAACCGGCCACGACGCTCTCGGGGGGCGAGGCGCAGCGCCTCAAGATCGCGGCCGAGCTCGCCGTGCGCTCCGGCGGCGACATGCTCTACATCCTGGACGAGCCCACCACCGGCCTGCATCTGGACGACGTCAAGAAGCTGCTCGGCGTGCTCAACCGCCTCGTCGACGCCAACAACACCGTCGTGATGGTCGAGCATCATCTGGACGTCGTCCGCGCCGCCGACCACGTGGTCGATCTGGGACCCGAGGGCGGCGAGGAAGGCGGCGAGATCATCGCCGAAGGCCCGCCCGAGGTCGTCGCGCAGACGCCCGGCTCGTACACCGGGAAATTCCTCGCGGAGATGCTGCCCAAGAACGGCAGGAAGTGACCTTCTACGGCTGGCGCATCGTCGCCGGCGCCTTCCTCGTCCTCTTCACCGCGTACGGCGCCCAGTACTCCTTCGGCGTGTTCTTCGCCGCGCTCATCGACGAGTTCCACTGGAGCCGCGCCGGCCTGGCCGGCGTGTTCACGCTGTATGCGTTCGCCTACTCGGTCTTCGGCTTCCCCGCCGGTCGTCTGACCGACCGCTGGGGACCGCGCACGGTCATCACCGCCGGCGGCATCTTCATCGCGGTCGCGCTGTGCGGGATGGCCTCGGTCACCCGGCTCTGGCAGCCGTACGTCCTGTACGGCGTGGTGGCCGCGCTGGGCATGGGCACCGCGTACGTGCCGTGCAACAGCACCGTGGTGAAGTGGTTCGCGCGGCGGCGCGGGCTCGCCGTCGGCCTCGCCAGCAGCGGCGGCTCGGTCGGCACGTTCGCGCTACCGCCGGTGGCGCAGTGGCTCGTCGGCGCCGCGGGTTGGCGCACCGCGTACCTGGTGTTCGGCGTGGTCGTGCTCGTCACGCTCACGGTCGTGGCGCGCGTGATGCGGCGCGACCCCGAGTCCATGGGGCTTCATCCCGACGGCGAGCCGCCGCCGCCCCACGGCGTCGCCAGCGGCATGTCGCTCGGCGGGGCCATGCGCACGGCGGCCTTCTGGCTGCTGGCCGCCGCGTTCGCGGCCACGTGGCTGCCGGTGTTCATCCCGCTCGTACACCTCGTCTCGCTGGCTCGCGACCTGGGGCACGCCCCGGCCACCGGCGCCTGGCTCGTCAGCGCCCTGGGCGCCGGCGCCGTCGCGGGTCGGATGATCATGGGCCCGGTGTCGGACCGCGTGGGACGAAAGCCGGCGCTGATCGTGGCGATGGGGCTTCAGGCCCTCGCGTTCGCGGCCTTTGCGACCGCGCACGGCATGGGCGCGCTCTTCGGGGCCGCCCTGCTCTTCGGCTACTCGTACGGCGGCGTGTCGGCGCTCTTTCCGGCCCTCGTCGGCGACATCTTCGGCCGCGCCTCGGCCGGGGCTATCGTCGGCTGCCTGTTCGCGGTGGCCGGCTCGATGGCCGCCTGGGGGCCGTTGATCGCCGGGGCGGTCTATGATGTGACCCGGTCCTACGGGCTGGCCTTTCAGCTGTCGGGCGGCGCGAACCTGGCGGCGGCGGCGCTGGTGGCCGGCATCCGGCCGCCTCGGCGTGCGGCGGGGTAGGAAAACTTTTTCACACGTTACGATTTTCAAACGTACGGACTATACTTCGCACTCGCTAACATGGCACCACCGATCAGAGTGAACTTACCGGCACCGGATGGGCGCGGCAGTGGTCTCGTTGACGTCCTCGATCGCGTTCTCGACAAGGGACTCGTGGTCGCGGGGGACGTCAAGATCTCGCTGGCCGAAGTGGAGCTGCTCACCATCCGGATCCGGCTCATCGTATGTTCGATCGACAAGGCGCAGCAGATCGGCCTCGACTGGTGGAAGCACGACAGCCACTTGGCGCCGGGGCGCAACCGGCTCTCGGCCGAAAACGAGGAATTGCGCAAGCAGGTGCGCGTGCTCGAGCGCAAGATCGCGTCGCTCACGTCGGTGCGCTCCACGGGAGCTCGACGGCAGCGGCGTGACGGAAATCCCCAAGGAGACTGAGGATGCCAGTCGAAAGGACCACCGGCGGCACAAGCCTCATCGACGTCCTCGACCGCGTGCTCGACAAGGGTATCGTCATCGATGCCTGGGTGAGGGTGTCGCTCGTCGGTATCGACCTGATCACCGTCGAGGCGCGGGTCGTGGTGGCGTCGATCGATACCTATCTGAAGTACTCGGAAGCGGTCGGGACGGTGGCGCCGGCGTCGAAGCCCGCGGTGATGGACGGCCGGACGAACGATGCCGTCCTGGCTGAAAACGCGGCCCTGCGTGCGCAGATCGCCGCCACCGGCCGCGAGCCGGTCACGGCGCGAAGGTCGCGCAAGCCGTGACTCGCGCCGCCGCGGTGCGTACCGCGGCGCGCCGGCGTCCACGGGTCGACGCAACGCGCCGCCTCCAGCTGGCGGAGGCCGTCCTCGGCACCGACGACGTCGCCACGTGCGCCGAGCGGGCGCTGGAGTGGCTGCATCGCGCCACCGGCATTTGTCGCGGCGTGTGTCTGTTCGGCCCGGCCGAGAGCGCGACGATCCTGATGCCGATCGCCACCGTCGGCGTGGGCGAGCGGCGCATCGCCCGCTTCGCGCTCGACCTCGAGGCGCGCGACCACCCGCTCGTGGCCGCCACCCTCGGCAGCGGCCTCGTGGTCTTCGGCGCCAACGGACGACCGGCGCCGACGACGCCGCTCGACGCCTCGCGGTTCACGGCGGTGCCGCTGCACGGGCGCGACTCCCTGTACGATTTGCCCGTCGGTCTGCTGCTGCTGAGCCCGGTCGAGGACGACGCCCGCGACGACGTCGCCTGGGTGGCCTCGATCCTCGGGCCTCGCCTGACGGCGCTGCGATCGGCGCACCGAGGAACCGAGTCGGAGCGGCGCCTGCGCCGCGAGCGCACGCTGCTCTACAGCATCATCAACGCGGTGACCGATCCGATCCTCCTCACCGACACCGAGGGCCGCATCATCGTGGCCAACGCGCGCGCGGAGGCGCTGCTGGCCGCCTCCGAGGACGAGAGCGAGGGCCGCCGCCGCGCGGTCGCCCTGAACAACATGCTGTTCTCCTCCGCCCTCAGCCGCCGCGCCTTCGGCGACTCCGAGCCCTGGCGCCACGAGCTGCTGCTGGTCGATCCGAGCGACGGCTCCGACCTCCTGTTCGAGCTGCTCAGCACGATCACCGTCGATCCGCGCGAGGGCACCGGCATCGTCTCCATCCTGCGCAACGTCACGGATCTGCGGCGGGCGACCGAGGAGATCGAGGAGAACTATCGCAAGCTCCGCCTGGCCGAGGCCGACGCGCGCGCCGAGCGCGATCGCCTGGACCTCATCATCGACTCCGTGGCCGATCCCATCCTGGTCACGGATCCGAACGGCAACATCGTGATGATGAACGCGCCCGCCGAGCGCCTGTTCACCGCCGAGCTGAGCGGCAGCGAAGAGACACGGCGCGCCGTGCAGGCGAACGACGCGCACTTCTCGTCGTTCGTGTCCAACCTGTTCTTCGAGGCGGGCGTCATGCGGCGCAGCGGCGCCATCGGCCTCGTGGACCCGCGCACCGGCAACGCGCTCCCGGTGGAGGCCATCTCGGGCAAGATCGTGTCCGAGCACGGTGAGGTGACGGCCATGGTCACCATCCTCCACGATCGCACCGAGGAGTTCGAGCGGGCGCGGCTGTACGAGCAGCTCAAGCGCGCGTCCGAGGAGCTCGAGCAGCGCGTGCAGGAGGCCACCGCGGAGCTGTCGCGGCAGAACGAGCTGCTGCGCCGCTCGCACATCGAGGTCGAGCAGGCGTCGGCGGCGAAGTCGCAGTTCCTCGCCAACATGTCGCACGAGTTCCGGACGCCGCTGAACGCCATCCTGGGCTACACGAGCATGCTGCTCAAGGGCGTGGCGGGCGAGATGACGCCGCACCAGCGGCGCAACCTCGAGCGGGTGGACTCCAACGCGCACCACCTGCTCGCCATCATCAACGACATCCTCGACATCTCGCGCATCGAGGCCGGCAAGATGCCGCTGACGGTGACCGCGTTCGCGATGCGCGACCTGATCACCGAGGTGCTGGCCGAGGTGGAGCCGATCATCGCGCGCTCGCGGCTGGCCGTCACGAGCCGCCTGCCCGACGATCTGCCGCTGATCAAGACCGATCGTCAGAAGGTGAAGCAGATCGTCATCAATTTCCTGACCAACGCCATCAAGTTCACGTCGCAGGGCTCGGTCGAGGTCGCCGTGCGCTACCTCGACGACACGGAGTCGATGACGATCGCCGTGGCCGACACCGGCATCGGCATCTCGACCGATGATCAGGAGCGGATCTTCGAGGATTTCCGCCAGGCCGACAACTCGCCGACGCGCGAGTACACCGGCGCTGGCCTCGGCCTCGCCATCTGTCGCCGGCTGGCCGCCATGCTCGACGGCCGGATCGTGCTCGACAGCGAGGTGGGACGGGGCTCGACGTTCACGCTCAGCATCCCGCGCGAGGTGAAGCGCACGTGAGCGCGGCCGGCGAACCCGGCGCACAGACGGCGACGACCGCGAAGGCGGCGCCGCTCGTGCTCGTCGTCGACGACTTCCCCGACAACCGCGACATGTACATGCAGTACCTGGAATTCTCGGGTTTGCGGGTGGCGGAAGCGCAGAACGGCCACGAGGCGCTGCAGCAGGCGTTCGCACTTCTGCCCGACCTCATCGTCATGGACCTGTCGCTGCCCGGCCTCGACGGCTGGGAGGCGACCCGACGCCTCAAGGCGGATTCCCGCACGCGTGCCATTCCCGTGATCGCGCTCACCGGCCACGCCCTGGCCGGTCACTCCAAGGGCGCCATGGAAGCGGGCTGCGATGCGTTCATCACCAAACCGTGTCTCCCCGAACGGCTGCTGGAGGAGATCCGCAAGATGCTGGACAGCCGGCCGACCGCCGAGAAAGAGGGCTGATCATGGCTGCCAAGTCGAAGCCGAGCGCCCGCACCCGCCGCAGCGCCGTCGCGTCTCCGCGACCGCCGGCGGAGGCGGTGACCGAGAACGGGCCGCGCCGCACCGGCTCCCGCGTCATCCGCGAGACTCCGCCGCGCGCGCCCGTCCCCGCCTCGACGCAGCCACCCAGCGGCAAGGCGGCGGAGAGCCGCGGCAAGTACGTCTACTGCGTCATCCGCTCGGAGGATCCGCTCCGGTTCGGGGCCATCGGCCTCGGCGCCACCCCGGCCGAGGTCCACACCGTGCACTACAAGGACATCGCGGCGGTCATCTCCGACACGCCGATCGAGGTGCTCGACGCCACGCGCGAGAACGTGCTGGCCCATGAACGGGTGAACGAGGCGGTCATGCGGCAGCACACGGTCATCCCCATGTCGTTCGGGACCGTGTTCAAGACCCGCGACGACATCACCGAGCTCCTCAAGGGCGCCTACGGTGCCTTCACCGACGTGCTGCTCAAGATGGAGGACAAGGTCGAGTTCGGCCTGAAGGTCCTCTGGGACCGCGACGAGGTCATCAAGCAGATCGAGCGCGAGGACGAGGACGTTCGCCAGCTGAAGGGCGAGATCGCGTCCCAGACGGGGCCGACGTACTTCGCGCGGGTGCAGTACGGGCGACTGGTGGAGACGGCTCTGCAGAACCGCTCGGAGCGGTACGTCTCCGAGATCTTCGAGATGCTGCGTGACGTCTCGGTGGCCTCGCGAGCCAACAAGCCGATCGGCGACAAGATGATCATGAACGCCGCGTTCCTCGTCGCGCGCGCGCGCGAGAACGCCTTCGACGCCAAGGTGAAGGCCATCGGCGCCAAGTACGATCATCTGACCTTTCGCTACACGGGTCCCTGGCCGCCGTACAACTTCGTCAACATCCGGCTCAAGCTCGAGCGGGCCAAGCCGGGAGAGTAAAGCGTGCGGCCGGCCCTCGGCTACGTCGTCGCCGTCGCCGCCGTCGGCGTGGCGGCGATCATCGCCGCCGCCTCCCGGTCGCTGCTCGGCGGCGCCGTCTCGCCGGTGTTCTTCGCGGCCGTCGTCGTCGCCTGCTGGTACGGCGGCCGGCGACCGGGATTGCTGGCGACCGCGCTTTCCGCCCTGGTCACCGAGACGTTCTTCTTCCCGCCGCTCTACCAGGTCGATGCCGGCAGCCTCCTCCGCGTCGCCTCCTTCCTGCTCGTCGCGCTGCTGACGGCGTCCCTCTACACCCGCGCGCGTGACGCCCAGACGCGCGCCGAGCAGCTGGCCGCCGCGCGCGAGGAGGCGCTCAAGCTCGAGCAGGCCGCCCGGGCCGACGCCGAGACGGCGGGTCGCGCGAAGGACGAGTTCCTGGCGACGCTGTCGCACGAGCTGCGGACGCCGCTCAACGCGCTGGTGGGCTGGCTCTGGTGGCTGCGCAAGGGCGAGCTCGACCAGCCGCGCCAGGCCCGCGCGCTCGAGACGATCGAGCGCAACACGCAGGCGCTGGCCCAGCTCATCGAGGACCTGCTGGATGTCTCGCGCATCATCACCGGCAAGCTCCGGCTCCGGACCGAGCCTGTGCAGCCCGCCCCGCTCGCCGAGGCGGCGGTGGACGCGATCCGTCCCGCCGCGCAGGCCAAGTCGATCGAGCTTCACGTCTCGTTCGATGCGGCGGCCGGCCCGGTGCTCGCGGATCCCGACCGGCTGCAGCAGATAATGTGGAACCTCCTGTCCAACGCCATCAAGTTCACGCCGGAGAAGGGCCGCGTCGCCATCACGCTCGCCCGGCGCGAGCGTCAGGTCGTGATCCAGGTCGCGGACACGGGCAAGGGCATCAGCGCCGAGCTGCTGCCCTACATCTTCGACCGCTTCCGCCAGTCGGACACCGCCTCGCATTCGCCGCTCGGCCTCGGCCTCGGGCTGTCGATCGTCCGGCACCTGGTGGAAGTCCACGGCGGCCGCATTACTGCCGAGAGCCCCGGGGACGGCCTGGGCGCGACGTTCACGGTCGCGCTGCCGCTCGCCGTGCACGCGGTGGCCAGTCCGCCCGCGCCCGTGGACGACGCGCAGCGCATGAGCGGCCTGGCCATCCTCGTGGTGGAGGACGATCCCGACGCGCGCGAGTGGCTGGTGATGACCCTCGAGCGCTGGGGCGCGCGGGTGGCGACGGCCGCCTCCGGGCGCGAGGCGCTCGACGCCGTCACGCGTGAGCGGCTCGACGTGCTCGTCTCCGACATCCGTCTGCCCGACACCGACGGCTACGAGCTCATCCGCAAGATCCGGGACATCGAGACCGCGCTCGGCCGCTACACGCCGGCGGTGGCGCTCACCGCGTACCCGCGCGTGGAGGATCGCGCGCGCGCGCTGCAGGCGGGCTACCAGATGCACGTGCCCAAGCCCATCGCGGCCGAGGACCTCGCCTCCGTGATCGCCACCCTGACCAACCGGCACGTCGACGCGTGATCATCCTGGACACGTTGCTCGTGGGCGGGATCAAGTTCGTGCTGCGCAAGCTGGTGGATGCCGTGGAGGCGCAGCTCAACGACGACAGTGTCCTGCGCGAGGAGCTGCTGGCGGCGCAGATGCGGCTCGAGCTCGGCGAGATCAGCGAGGAAGACTTCGCGGTCCAGGAGGCCGATCTCCTCGCGCGGCTGCGGGAGATCCACGAGCGGCAGCGTGGCATCACGACCGGACCGGACACGGGCGACATGCGCATCACCGGGATCGAGGCGACCACGTTCGCCGACGAGCCGCCCGACGACGAGGACGGCGCGCGGCGCCGGTGAGCGGGGCGCCGCGCTTCCGGTTCTTCGGCGGCAAGGGCGGCGTCGGCAAGACCACCTGCGCGGCCGCCGCCGCCGTCTCCCTCGCCGATCACGGCCGGCGCGTCCTGCTCGTCTCCACCGATCCCGCCCACTCGCTCGGCGATGCCCTCGGCGCGCGCCTGGCGTCGCGGCCGCGTCCGGTCGTGACGCGCGGGGCGCCGCTGGCCGCGGTGGAGCTCGATGCCGACCGCGCGCTCGAGCGCTGGCTCGCCGCGCGGCGGCGGCCGCTGCGCACCATCGCGGATCGCGGGACCTACCTCGACGAGGACGACGTCGATCGCCTGCTCGCGCTCTCGCTGCCCGGCGTCGACGAGCTCATCGGCCTGGTCGAGCTCCACCGGCTGTCCGAGGGCGGCCGGTACGAGGACGTCCTCGTCGACACCGCGCCGACCGGCCACACCCTCCGGCTGCTCGCCATGCCGGAGACGCTCTCACGCATCGCCGCCGTGCTTGGCGACATGCTGGCCAAGCACCGGTTTCTCGGCGAGAGTCTGGCCGGCCTTCACCACCCGGACGCGGCCGATACGCTGGTGGCGGAGATCGAGGCGCAGGCGGGGACGCTGCAGGCGCTGCTCCGCGATCCCGCGCGCTGCGCGTTCAGCTGGGTGCTCGTGGCCGAGCCGGTCGCGCTCGCGGAGACGCTGGACGGCGTCCGCGCGCTGGACGCGGCCGGTATCACGGTGGACGAGCTCGTCGTCAATCGCCTCACGCCGCCCTCGCCGGGATGTGCGCTCTGCGGCGGCCGCGCCGACGGAGAGACGGCCGTCGTCGCTCGTCTGCGACGTGCCTTCCCCGGCCGGCGACTGCGCCTGCTGCGCGCGTCGGACACCGAGCCGCGCGGCCTGGCCGCGCTCCGACGGCTGACGAGCGCCGCCCCGCCGGCACACGCCGGCCGTCGCGGTCGACACCGGCGCCGCTCGTCTGCCCGCCGTCTGCCCGCGCCCGCGTGGCTCGACGCGCTGGCGCCGCCCGGCACGCGGGTGCTCGCCTTCCTGGGCAAGGGCGGCGTCGGCAAGACGTCGTGCGCGGCTGCCGTGGCCCTCGCGCTCGCGGAGCGCCGGCCGGACGCGCGGCTCTTGCTGCTGTCCACGGATCCGGCGCACTCGCTCGCCGACGTGCTCGAGATCCCGCTCGACGATGAGGAGCGGCCGGTGCCCGGGGCGCGCGGGCTGCGCGCGCGCGAGCTCGACGCCGAGGCCGCCTTCCGCACCCGGCGCGACCGCTACGAGAAGGCCGTCGACGAGCTGTTCGATTCGCTCCTGAGCGGCTCGCGCTTCGACGTGGCCTACGACCGTGCCGTCGTCCGTGAGCTGATGGATCTGGCGCCGCCCGGCCTCGACGAGCTGTTCGGCGTCCTGACGCTCGTGGACTCGCTGTTCCGCACGACGCCGCCGCCGCACGATCTGGTCGTCGTCGACACCGCGCCCACCGGCCACGCCCTGCGCCTGCTCGCGATGCCGGCGGGCGCGCTCGAGTGGGTGCACGCGCTGCTCGCGATCCTGCTGAAGTACCGCGCGGTGCTCGGTCTCGGCGAGCTCGCCTCGGACCTGCTCGACGTGGCGCGCGAGCTGCGCGAGCTCGGCGCCCTGCTGCGCGACCCTGCGCGCACGCGCGTCGTGGCCGTCGCGCGGCCGGCCGCCCTGCCCCGGCTGGAGACCGGGCGTCTGCTGCGCGGCCTCCGGCGACTCGCGATTCCCGTCGGCGGCATCGTCATCAACGCCCTCACGCCGCCGGGCTGCGCGCGCTGCGCGGCGGCTGCGCGCCGTGAGCGCCGCGAGGCAGCCGCGCTCGCCGGCGCCGCCCGCTCCGCGGCCGGCGCGCGATGCGCTATCATCTCGTCGCCGGCCGAATCGCCGCCCCCGGGCGGCGTCGAAGCGCTCAAGGACTGGCTGCGGAGGTGGCAGTGGCGCGGGTGACGCGCAGCGATGACAAGACCGCGACGTACGTGTACTGCGTCGCGCACGCGCGCCGTGCGCCGGCGCTGACACGGTCGCCGCACGGCTTGCCCGGCACCGGGCCGCTGCGCGCCCTCGACGCCGGCGACGACCTCTGGCTCGTGGTCGCCGACGCTCCGCTCGAGCGCTACGGCAGCGCGCAGGTCGAGGCGAACCTGCGCGATCTCGACTGGGTGGCCGCCTGCGCCACCGCGCACGAGGCCGTCGTCGAGCACGTGGCGCGGGCCGCAACGACCATTCCGCTCAAGCTCTTCACGCTGTTCAACGGCGACGAGCGCGCGCTCGCCCACATCGGCCGGCTGCGACCGGCGCTCGACCGCGCGGTGGCCCGCGTCGCTGGCCGCCAGGAGTGGGGCATCCGCGTGCATCTCGACGAGGCCAGCGCGCGCCGCGTCCAGCGGCAGCGCGCTGCCAAGGCGGCCGCCGGCATGACCTCGGGCACGCGCTTCCTCGTGCTGAAGAAGCAGGAGCAGCAGGCGGTGCGCGAGGCGCTCACCCGCGGCCGCGCCGACGTCGACGCCACGTTTGACCGCCTGGCCCAGGCCGCCGACGACGCCCGCCGGCGACCGCCCGACAACGTCGAGGGCACGCGACTCGTGCTCGACGCGGCCTTCCTGGTGCCGCCGCGCCGGGCCGCGGCCTTCAAGCGCGCGGCGCGCGAGCGCGCCGGCCGGCTCGCCGACCTCGGCTACCGTCTCACGCTGAGCGGCCCATGGCCGCCGTACAACTTCGTCGGCGGCACCACGTGAGCCCGACCGCCGCGGAAGCGCGCGCGATGGTCGAGACCGCGGACGCCTCGCTGCTCGACGTCGTCGACAACCTCCTCAACAAGGGCGTCGTCCTGAGCGGCGACGTCGTGCTCGGGCTGGCCGGCGTGGACCTGATCTACGTGCGCCTGTCCGTCCTGCTCTGCGCGGCCGACCGCATCGTCGAGGAGCGCGGCGAGTGAGCCGGTACGTCTACGCGCTGCTCGCCGAGCGGCCGCGGGGCGAGGCCGGCGAGGGGCTGCAATCGGAGCCACTGGCGTTTCTGCGCGTCGAGGGCCTCCTGGCCGCGGTCGGCGAGCTGCCGGCGGCGCCGCCGGTGACCCGGGCCACGCTGCTCGCGCACGACGCCGTCGTGCGCCGCCTGGCCTCGAGCGTCGACGCCATCCTTCCCGTCCAGTTCGGCACGGTCGTGGACGACGAGGCGGCGCTGGCCGAGGCCATCACCCCGCGGATGGCGCGGCTGCACGCAGCACTGGCGCGCGTGGCCGGTCGCGAGCAGATGACGCTGCGGCTCTTCGGCGAGGCGACTGGCACCGATCACGCGCCATCGATCGATCCTGCGCTCGGGCCCGGCGCGCGCTATCTGGACGCCCGCCGGCGCATGCACGGCGCGGCCGCCGTGCCCGAGCTGGGTCCGCTGCGGCAAGCGCTGGCGCCGATGGTCCGCGCCGAGCACGTGGAACGCCACGCTCGCCCACCGCTCGTCGCGAGCGTCTACCACCTCATTGACCGCGGCCGCGCGGACGCCTATCGCACCGTGATCGCGGAGACGGCGGTGGCGCTGGCGCCCATGCGCGTGACCGCCAGCGGACCGTGGCCGCCCTACGCGTTCGCGCGCGAGAGTCTTTCATGACGACGCGCGACGACGCCGGCGGCACGCGCCCGGCGCGGACGCCGCGGCCGGGGGTGACGGCTGCGCGCGCCGACGTGGCCGAGATCGAGTCCCTGCGCGCGGAGCTCGAGCGCCGCGTGCAGGATCTGGCGCCGCCTCGCTGGACAGCCGACCCCGAGGACGTGCAGCGCTCGGTGGCCAAGCTGGTGCTGACGCTGGTGGAGTTTCTCCGGCAGCTCATGGAGCGCCAGGCCATCCGGCGCATGGAAGCGCAGACGCTGACCCCCGAGGAGACCGAGCGCGTCGGGCTGGCGCTCATGCGTCTCGAGGACACGATCCGCGACATCGGGGCGCGCTTCGGGCTCGCGCCCGAGGATCTCAATCTCGATCTCGGCCCGCTGGGACGACTGCGATGAAATCGCTCAAGGACAAGTACTGCATCGTCGGGGTCGGTGAGACGGAGTACTCACGCAACTCCGGCCGCACCACGCGGGCAATGGCCGTCGACGCCATCCGCGCCGCGATGCTCGACGCCGGCCTGCGCGCCGGCGACATCGACGGGATGATGAGCTACCAGAGCGGGGACTCCACGCCCGCCAACTGGGTGGCGTCCGACCTCGGCATCCGGCTGAACTTCTACATGGACGTGTTCGGCGGCGGCTCGTCCACGGAAGCGCTGGTGGGTCTGGCCATGGGCGCCATCGAGACGGGCATGTGCAACACCGTGGCGCTGTTCCGGTCGATGAACGGCTACACGGAGTTCCGCATCGGCGGCACCGGCGCCCGCGCCGCGCAGCCGGTGCGCTCGCTGGACCTGGCGCAGGTGCCGTTCGGCATGCGCAGCGCCGGCCAGGCCTTCGCGCTGACGTTCATGCGGCACATGTACGAGTACGGCACGACCTCCGAGCAGGTGGCGCACGTGCGCGTCGCCCACAGCAAGCATGCCTCGCAGAATCCGAAGGCGACGCTGAAGGAGCGCGTCACCGTGCCGGACGTCGTCGGCTCGCGCTGGATCGTGAAGCCGCTGCACCTCCTCGACTGCTGCCTGGAGACCGACAACGCCACCTGCCTCATCGTCACCACCGCCGAGCGCGCGCGGGACCTGCGCGCGCGTCCGGTGCACGTCATGGGCGTGGCGGGACGCGTGAACAAGCCGCGCACGGACTTTCACTGGGCGCACGGCCCGATCACGCGCGTGGCCGGCTACTACGCCAAGGACATCGTCTTCGGGCAGGCCGGCATCAAGCCCGAGG
This sequence comes from Candidatus Methylomirabilota bacterium, assembly GCA_036265915.1. Classification (GTDB taxonomy): domain Bacteria; phylum Methylomirabilota; class Methylomirabilia; order Rokubacteriales; family CSP1-6; genus AR12. The sequence continues at coordinate 42,131 of DATAOC010000067.1, forward strand.
ACGTCGACGTCACCGGCTCCTACGACGCCTTCACGTTCACGACCATGCTGCAGCTCGAGGAGTACGGCTTCTGCAAGAAGGGCGAGGGCGGGCAGTACGTCGCCAGCGGCATCATCGAGCTTGGCGGCAAGCGCCCGAACAACACGTCGGGCGGGCACCTGTGCGAGGGCTACACGCACGGGATGTCGATGGTGATCGAGAACGTGCGCCAGCTACGCGGCACCGTCGACGACTACTGCCCCGGCGCCGCCAAGGGCCAGCACACCTATGACTACGCGCCGGGCCGGTGCCGCCAGGTGCGCGACGCGGAGATCACCATGAACCTCGGCTGGGCCATGCCCCCCACCGGCAGCGCGCTCATCATGCGGCGAGGCTGACCATGCCGGAACCCGTTCAGTATCGCGGCATGACGCTGCTGGTGCCGGACAACGACAGCGAGTGGAAGGAGTACTTCGCGCACGCGCGGCAGCATCGCCTCATGCTGCGCGCCTGCAACGCGTGCGGGCTGATGCGCTATCCGCCCACGCACGCCTGTCCCTGGTGCACCGAGCTCGGCTGGACCTGGAAGGCCGTGAGCGGCCGCGGGACCATCTATTCGTACGAGACCGTCGTCCACGCCATCCAGCCCGGGTTCAAGGACGCGACACCGTACGCGGTGGTGCTGGTGGAGCTCGACGAGCAGCGCGGCATGCCGACCCCCGACGAGGCGCTGCGCATCGTCGGCAACCTGGTGAAGCCCGACGGCGCCACCATGGAGGACGCCAAGAACGTCGCCATCGGCAAGCGCGTCCGCGTCGTCTTCCACGACCTCGCCCCCCACATGGCCCTCCCCCAGTTCACGCTCACCGACGACCCCCCGGTGGGGAGAGTCTGGCAGCTGCCCGAATGAGTCTTTTCCCGGATCACTCCTCGGCCTGCCGCTGACGCGCCCGCGCCAGCGCCGCGTCGCTGGTGTCGCGCAGCAGGGCAAAGAGGCGCTCGGCGGTGAGCACGGGCGGGATCATGACGTAGTCGGCACCCTCGGCGTAGAGGCCCTTCGCCGCGCTCGGGGTGTCGGCGGTCACGATCACCCGCGCGCGTGGGGCCAGCGCGCGGACCTGCCGCAGCAGCTTGAGGTTGTCGGTGCCCTGCAGGAACCAGTCGGAGATCGGCGAGACGATGACCCGCGCCTCCAGGATGCCGGCGTGGCGCAGCGTCTCGGGGTTGCTGATGTCTCCGTAGTGGCACGCGACGCCGTCCGTTTCGAGCTGCGCCAGCGTCTCCGGATTGAAGTCGACGGCCACGATCCGCTTCTTCATCCCCGGCTGGTGCCGCTCCGCCTGCTTCACGAGCGCCAAACCTTCGCGCGAGACGCCGAGGAAGAAGATGTCGTGACCGTGGGCGATCGCGGCCGGGGCGGCGCCGGCCGCCTGGTGCCGCAGGCGTAGCCAGCGCGGCAGCCCGGTCGCCTCCAGCGCGGCCGCCACGCCGGTGGCGATCGCGTGGTTGTAGCGGATGGCGTAGGTGCTCGCCACCGACGTGAGGACCAGCGTGTAGAGCACGAGCGACACGGCCGTGTCGCTGACGTGATCGTCGCCGAGTCCGAGGGTGACGATGACCAGCGAGAACTCGCTGATCTGTGACAGGTTCACGGCCACGACGCCGGAGGTCCGCATGTCGAGCCGGAGGGCGGCGAAGACCGGGTAGATCGTCACGAACCGCGTGGCGACGACGAGCACGGCCAGGCCGGCTGCGACGAGCAAGATGGAGCCTGACGGCACCGGCACCTGCAGCCCGAGGGCGACGAAGAACAGCGTCACGAAGAAGTCCCGGACACCCGACAGCCGGGCAATGACCTCGGTGCCGTACGGAAACGCGGCGATGACCATCCCGGCGATGAGGGCGCCCATCTCCTTCGACAGACCGAGGTAGCCGGCCATGCCCGCCACGAGGAAGCACCAGGCCACCGACGTCAGGAGCAGCAGCTCGTGCGAGCCGGCAACGGCCCGAAAGAGCGCGGGCAGCGCCAGCCGCGAGAGCACGGCGGCCGTCGCCACCAGCGCGACGCCGGCGCCGAGCGAGGCCAGCAGCGGCACCGGCTCCAGCGCGCGGAGGCTCGGCTGGAGCGCGAGGAAGGCGATGGCCCAGAGGTCCTGGAACACGAGAATGCCCACGGTGATCCGACCGGCCAGGGTCGCCATCTCGAGCTTGTCGAAGAGCAGCTTGACGACGATCAGCGTGGACGACAGCGCGAGCGCGACCGACAGGTAGAGGCGATCGAACTCGCCGCCGCTGGCGTCGGTGATCCGGCCCAACGCGTGCCAGGCGAGCGCGGCGCAGATGGGGAACTGGAGCAGGCCGCCCACGGTGATGGCGCGGCCGACCTGCGCGAGGCTCGGGATGCTGATCTCGAGCCCGATGATGAAGAGCAGGAAGATGAGGCCGATCTCGGAGATCACCTCGACCTCGGCGCGCTCGGTGATGATGCCGAGGCCGAGATGAGGGCCGAGCAGCGCGCCGCCCGCGATGTAGCCCAGGATCAGCGGCTGGCGGACGACGCGCGCGAGCAGCGCGAGCGCCGCCGCCGCCACGATGCTGACGCCGATCGCGGTCAGGAGATCGGCTTGCACCCTATCGAGACGCCACTGTCACGCGGTCACCCGCGCGACCACCTCGTCGAATGCCTTGTCGGCCAGCGCGCGAACCTCGTCGCGCGTCAGCGGTTGAATGGGATGCGCCACCATCACCGTCCGGTAGCTGTCGGCGCCGAGCGCCGTGGCCTGCGCGGTGGCCGCCCGCGCGAACTCGGTGGAGATGATGGTCGCCGTCGGAATACCGCGATCCTCGAAGAACACGCCGTCGTGCACACTGCACGTGGTGCAGGACCCTCAGTCGGCGAGCGCTTCGATGAGGACGTCGGTCTCGCGCGCGATCTCCTCGCGCAGTGGCTCGGGCGCCGGCCGCGCGAACGTCGGCTTCTTCTTGCGGATGATGGTCTTGGCGCCCGTGCGCTCGCGCAGGAGCTCCTCGAGCCGGTCGAGCAGGTGGTCGCCCTTCGCCTTCGAGATGTCGAGCAGCGTGATGACCTTGCCGTCGAGGCTCGACGGCCGCGGCGCCGTCTTGCGCGGCACCGCCACGGAATCGGTCGGGTCGAGATAGTCGCTCACGGGATCCTCCTCAGCACGAGATTCGAGCCCTTCGGAAAGGACCAGCCGGGGACGATGGCGGAGAAGCGCCCGGCCGTCCCTCCGGCCACCACGATCCTGATGTGCTCCGGCGCGCGAAACTTCGGGATGCGTGTCTGCTCGCGCGCGGGGTCGGCGAACTTGCGCAGCACGTGCTCCGGCAGCCCCTCGCCGCCGTCGCGCCCGGGCAGCAGCTCGGAGACGGGGCGCTGCAGGCGGTCGAACAGGAAACGCCGCACGTCGGCCTTGCTCCAGCCGTCTCCGGCGATCGTGCGCGCGTGCTCGGGGCCGAGCACCAGCAGCGTGTCGCCCCAGTGCGTCATCTTGTGGTGCGCGATGACGGCCATGCTGGCCGCGATGGTGGCGAGCAGGTCGGGCGCGGTGCGGCTCGCGTGGTCGTAGACGCCGAGCGGCGCATCGGCCGCGAGCGCCGCCACCGTGCTGTCCGTTGCGGCGAAGCCGTGCTCCACATGCAGCGGCTCCCACGGACTCTGCTCTTCCCACTCGCCGATGCAGTACGTGTACCGGCCGGGGTGGGCCAGCGTCGACATGCTCACGACCCCGGGCACGGCGCCGCCGATGTTGACGCACACGAGCCGCAGCGCGCGTCCGATGGTGGCGTTGGCGCGCCAGCCGGGGCCGAAGACCCCGGCGCCGCAGTTGACGTCGAGCGTCTTGCGCAGCGGACCGTTGATGACCAGCAGCGGCGCCGGCGCATTCGTGGTCGCCGACACGCCATGGAGGTCGAACGCGTCGTCGCACACGGCTTCCACCGCGGCGACGACCACCGGCATGAACTCCGGACGGCAGCCGGCCATGACGGCGTTCACGGCCACCTTGCCGATGGTGGCCCGACCGTAATTCGGCGGCACGAGCGCGACCAGATCGTCCGCCGGGCGCCCGGCGGCGGCGACGGCGGCGTCGACCCGGTCGCGCGTCGGCGGCACCACCGGCAGGCCGTCGGTCACGCCGCGCTCGAAGAGCTCTTCGATGGGATCGGGGGCGTGGCGGGCCGCAACTCCGGTCACATCAAGAACCTACCACGAGGGCGGTATGCTGACCTCATGCGGGCGCTCCGCGTCCTCGTCGTCCTCCTCCTGCTCACGAGCGTGGCGCAGGGGGCGGAGCCGCCGCCCGCCGGGCGCGGCCAGGATCATCCGCTCACGGGCCGGATCTGGGACGTCGGCCGCGCGCAGTTCGTGACGATGGACGCGCTCGTGGAGCGGCTCGTCGGCGCGCGCTTCGTTCTGCTCGGCGAGCGGCACGATCACCCGGATCATCACGCGTTTCAGGCGTGGATCGTCCGCGGGCTCATCGCTGCCGGACGTCGTCCGGCGCTCGCCTTCGAGATGCTGAGCGCCGACCAGGCGACCGCGCTCGCCGACTACCTGGCGCGCGCGCCGCGCGACGCCAGTGGCCTCGGAGACGCCGTCGGCTGGGCCGCCTCGGGGTGGCCGCCCTGGCGCGAGTATCAGCCGATCGCGGACGCCGCCATCGCCGCCGGCCTGCCGATCGTCGCCGCGAATCTGCCGACCGGCACCGCGCGCGCCGTCGCCCGCGGCGATACGGGCGCGCTCGACCCCGCGCTGGTCCGCGCCCACGCCCTCGACCGCCCGGCGGCGCCACCGATCCAGACGGCCATGGAGCGGGAGATCCGCGAGACGCATTGCGGACAGCTGCCGGACAGCGCCCTGCCGCACATGGTCACCGCGCAGCGGGCACGGGACGCGCAGATGGCGGACCGGCTACTCGCGACGCAGCGCGACGGCGCCGTGCTGATCGCCGGCGCCGGCCACGTCCGCACCGACCGCGGTGTGCCGACGTACATGGCCGGGCGCGCGCCGGACGCCGGCATCGCGAGCGTGGCGTTCATCGAGGTGGCGACCGGTCTCACGTCGCCCGGCGACTACGCCGAGCGCTTCGGCGCGGCTCGTCTACCGTTCGACTACGTCTGGTTCACGACGCGCGCCGACGACAGTGATCCCTGCGCGCGAATGCGCCGCTCCGGCTGACCGCGCGGTCTAATTCGTCCGTGGCGAGGCGGCCGTCGTGCCGCCGGCCGCGCAGGCCCGGAAGTTCGCGTAGTCTCCGGCCGCCACGGACTTCGTGTCGTCGGCGTCGGTGAGGACGGCGAGCCCGGCCGGCTTGGGCGTGCCCTTCTCGTCGAAGTACTTCTGGTAGTCCTCGAGAACGTTCACGCGCTCCTCGACCCAGCCCGCGCTATCGGGGCCGGTTCGCAGGACGCGCACCTGGGTGAGGCCGTTGTTCGAGGTGAGATGCGTCCCGGCCGGCACGCGCGCGCTCCACACGTACTTGACGGCTTTCGGGCCGGTGATGCGCGAGTGCTCCACGAGCATGTAGACGGCGAGCGGGCTGTCGTTCGTCGACGACTCGCGCTCGTCGGCCCCCTTCGGGAACTCCCGCGGACGCCACGACCACGCGAGCACCGGTCGGGTGCTCAGATTCCAGTCGCGCGTCGGCCGCGCGGCCTGGATGCCCACTCCGCGCGACATGGCGCGGAGAAATCGGATCCCGCCCTCCTCCGCGACCTTGTAGACGGCGCGACCGGCGTCCTTGCGCGCCTTCCAGCCGGCGGGGAACTGCCCGGGCGTGGAGGACTTGAAGTCCTCCAGCGTCACGCAATCACTCTCCGGCGTCGCCGCGCCGGCCAGGAGCGCGGGTGCCAGCAGCAACGCGGCGAGCGCCACGACGAGCGCGTGAGTCATGCGCGTCGCTGGTGCAACGGCCGGGCCATCAGCGGCCGCGCCGCCACCAGTGGTGCACGAGGTTGTCCACGACCTCGCCGAGCTGCCCGATCGTGCGGCACTCCTTCACGAAGTCGCACGCCGGCGCGTACATGGGCATCACGCTGTCGCCGATGCCCCAGCCCCACTGCCCCTCGGGGTTGAGCCAGATGATGCCCTTCACGCGCTCGCGGATGAGGCGCAGCGCCCACCCCTGCGGGTCGTTGTAGTTGTTCCGCGCGTCACCGAGGATCATCACCGTGGTCTTGCGATCCAGCGACTCGAGCTCCGAATTCGCGAAGCGGCTGAACGCGTAGCCGAAGTCCGAGCGGCAGTGATAGTCGACCGGCGCCGCCTTCAGCGCCCACTCGATGGCGCGCTCCACCGGGTAATTGTTGAAGGCCTGCGTGACCTCGGCGATCTCGGACACGAACACGAACGAGCGGACGCGGCTGAAGCACTCCTGCAGGCTCCACACGAGCTGGAGCATGAAGCGCGACGCGTTGCGCACGGAGTCCGAGACGTCGCAGATGGTGATCAGCTTGGGCTTGTCGCGATGGCGGCGCTTGAGGAAGACCTCCATCGGCACGCCGCCGTACTGCAGGCTCTTGCGGATCGTACGCCGGGTGTCGAGTCGGCCACGCTCCTCCTGGCGCTGGCGCAGCGCGAGGGCGTCCTTGATCTTCCGCGCCAGCCGCGCCACCACGCTCTTCATCTGCGCGACCTCGTCCGGGGTGAGCGCGAACAGCGGCTTGTCGGAGAGGACCTCGCGCGTCAGCTTCTCGCCGGCGCGATACGCGCGCCGCTCGAGCTCGCGCTCGACGTGCTGGCGGATCATCCGGTTGAACGCTTCCAGCCGCAGCTCGAGGTAGTTGCGGATGCGCGCCAGCTGGCCCGGGTCGAGCCCCTTGGCCTCGAGCATCTTCATGATCTTCTCGATGTCGCGCTCGATCATCGACCAGTCGAAGCGGTCCGAGATCTTCCGCGAGAAGTAGCCGACCTGCAGGAAGTACATGAGCCGCTCGAGGCCGGCGTTCTGGCCGCCGGCGCGGATGGCCATCTCCATCTCGCTGCCCTGCCCGCGCATCAAGAGCTCGGTGAGGTCGTCGAGCTCGAGGCCGTCCTCGTCCATCAGCTTGTCGAGCATGTCCTGCACGCGCGGGTCCTCGGGGCCGAGCGCCTTCTTGATGCCGGCGCCGAGCGCCTCGAGGTCCATGAAGTACAGGTTGAAGAGCCGGTCGAACGTCTCGAGGTCGCGCGACTCCTTCACCAGCGTCGCCGCCAGCGACGACTTGAAGGTGTCGCGGTCGGCGAGGCCGATCTCGGCGCTGGCCGCCAGCGCGTCGAGCGCCTCCGAGGGCGAGATGCGCAGCTCCGCACGCCGCAGGTCGCCGATGAACTCGAGGATCCGCTCGTCCATCTTATGTGGATTCGGCCAGGACCTTGTCGAGGGCGCCCTTCACGCGCTCGAGGTCCTTTTCGTACTTCACGAGCATGGTGAGGGTCGATTCCACGAGGGCGGCGTCGAGCTGCTTGGCGTTCAGGATCACCAGCGAGCGCGCCCAGTCGAGCGACTCCGACACCGACGGCGGCTTGCGCAGCTCGAGCGCGCGGATCTTCTGCACGGCGGCCACCACCGCGCGCGCCAGGCGCTCCGGGATCTCGGGCACCTTGAGCCGGATGATCTCCAGCTCCTCCGCGGGCGCGGGGAAATCGATGAAGAGATGCAGGCACCGCCGCTTGAGCCCATCCGAGAGCTCGCGGGCGTTGTTCGAGGTGAGCACCACCAGCGGGATGTGCCGCGCCTTCACTGTCCCGAGCTCCGGCACCGACACCTGGAAATCGGAGAGCACCTCGAGGAGGAACGCCTCGAATTCCGGCTCGGCCTTGTCGATCTCGTCGATGAGCAGGACCACCGGCAGCTCCGACTGGATCGCGGAGAGCAGCGGCCGCGGCG
>DATAOC010000068.1:0-39304 GCA_036265915.1 Candidatus Methylomirabilota bacterium
CGATGTTCGTGTGCGAGACCAGCATCGGCCGTGACGAGGCGTCGAGCGCGCCGCGAACGACGGGCAGCGGCGCGTGAGCGAGATCGATGAGCATGCCGAGACGGTTCATCTCGACGACGACGTCGCGGCCGAACGGCGTGAGACGGTGATGCACCGGCGGCTCTGTCTGGATGTCGCCGAGCTCGTTCACGCGGTAGTGGACGAGCTGGATCGACCTGACGCCGCGGTCGTACGCGCGTTGCACGTTCTCGAGGCGGCCCTCGAGGAAGTCGCCGCCTTCGACCGACATGATGGCCACCCGCGTCCGGGCGGCGGCCGCGACTGCCAGATCGGAGCCGCGCCCGACCCGCCGCATGCCCAGGACGTGCGCGTGGCGGTCGAGCACATCCAGCTGTCGCCAGCACGACGCGAGCAGCACGCCAGGCGCCGGCTCACGCGCGGCGTACGGCGCGCCGTTCGGCCGCGTTGACAGCGCCGCGCCGTCCCCGACCGCGGCCAGGAAGGCGCCGCCGAGCTTGCCCGCCTCGGCGGCTCGCGCGTGCTCCTCGATCGTCGTGTTCAGATACGTCGAAAACAGCGCGGGGTGGGTGTGGACGTCGATCGACGGGACATCGTCGAGGATGGCACGCCCGGTCGTCTGCGCGGCGGGAGACGCCGTCGCGCATCCCGCCATCGCGACGGGCAGGGCGAGCGCGGTCTTGACGAATTCGCGCCGGCTCGCAGCCGCGCCGAGGGCCCGCCACCAGTTGACACAGCGTGGAGCGCACATGCCGGGCCGACGCTACCGCAGCGCCCGCGCCCAGCGCAACCGCTATCCGCGCACGCGCGCGGAGCGTGGATCGTAGAAGGCCTCCAGCTGTGCGCGGGCGGCGAATCGCTCGGTCGCGATCTCGAGCTCCCAGCGCCCGGCCGCGACGAACGCCGCGTCGACCCCGTCCGGGTGCGCGACGTAGCCGAGGCCGACCGAGGAGCCGACGGTGTGGCCGAAGGCGCCGGAGGTGATACGGCCCACCAGCGCACCGTCACGCCAGATCGGCTCGTCCCCCAGCAGCAGCGGCTCCGGGTCGGCGAGCGCGAACGTCACCAGCCGGCGCGCGAGCGGTCGCGCGCGCTGGCGCAGCAGCGCTTCGCGGCCGGTGAAGTCGCCCTTGTCGAAGTCGACCGCGAAGCCCAGGCCGGCCTCGAGCGGCGTGTCGTCGGCGCCGATGTCGTGGCCCCACGAGCGATAGCCCTTCTCCAGGCGCAGCGAGTCGAGGGCGTGGTAGCCGGCGTGGCGGAGCCCGAGGTCGCTGCCGGCGTCGAGCACCGCCTCGTAGACGCCGGCCGCGAACTCCGTCGGTACGTAGAGCTCCCAGCCGAGCTCGCCGACGTAGGTGATGCGCGTGGCCCGCACGATCGCATGGGCCAGCTCGATGTCGCGCGTGGCACCGAACGGGAATGCCGCGTTGCTCAGATCGGCCGGCGTGAGGCGCTCGAGCAGCCGCCGCGCGTGCGGTCCCATCACGCCGAGGACGGTGAAGGCGGAGGAGACGTCGGTCAGCGTCGCGCGCGCGCCGGCCAGGCCGCGGCGGATCCAGTCCGTGTCGTGCGTGGCAGCGGCGGCGATGGTGACGACGAGATAGGCGTTCTCGGCCAGGCGCGCCACCGTGAGGTCGCACTCGATGCCGCCGCGCGCGTTGAGCATCTGCGTGTAGACCACGCGGCCGACGGCGACGTCGACGTTGTTGCCGCAGAGCCGCTGCAGCGCCGCCGTCGCGTCCGGGCCTTCGAGCCGCAGCTTGGCGAGTGACGACTGGTCGAAGAGCCCGACCGCCGAGCGGACCGCGTGATGCTCGGCCGCCGCGCACGATAGCCAGCTCGGGCGGCCGTAGGTGTAGACATAGCGCGCGTCGACGCCGTCGGTGGCGAACCAGTTCGCGCGCTCCCAGCCGGCGACGACGCCGAAGACGGCACCGCGCGCGGCGAGCCGGTCGTGAAGCATCGAGCGACGGATGCCTCGCGCCGTCTCCGGCTGGCGGAACGGCCAGTGCATGGCGTACAGCAGCCCGACGACTTCAGTGGTCCGCTCGCGCAGGTAGGCGGCGTTGTTCTGGAACGGCGCGAAGCGGCGGATGTCGACGTCCCACAGATCCATGGTGGGCTGGCCGCCGACGATCCACTCCGCCAGCGCCTGGCCGGCGCCGGCCGCGGACGCGATGCCGACCGAGTTGAAGCCGGCGGCCACGAAGAAGTTCCGCAGCTCGGGGGCCTCGCCGAGCATGTAGCGGTTGTCGGGCGTGAAGCTCTCGGGGCCGTTGACGTGCCGGCGCACCGGCGCGCTTTCGAGCGCCGGGATGCGGATGCACGCCTGCTCCATCAGCAGGCGAAAGTGGTCCCAGTCTTCCGGCAGCAGGGAGAACGCGAAGTCCTTCGGGAACCCCTCCATGCCCCACGGCTTCGCCGTCGGCTCGAAGCCGCCCATCAGCAGGCCGCCGACCTCTTCGCGCACGTAGATGTAGCCATCGGTGTCGCGCAGGACGGGCAGATCACGGGTGACGCCGGTCATCGGCTCGGTCACGATGTAGAAGTGCTCGGCGGCGTGCAGCGGCACATTGACGCCGGCCATGCGCCCGACCTCGCGTCCCCACATGCCCGCGCAGTTCACGACCACGTCGCTCGCGATGTCGCCGCGATCCGTTCTCACGCCGGTCACCGCCTGCGCGTTGCGCAGGACGCCGGTCACGGTGACGTTCTCGACGACAGTCGCGCCGCCCTGGCGCGCGCCCCGCGCAAGGGCCAGCGTGGTGTCGATCGGGTTGGTGCGGCCATCGCCGGGAATCCACACCGCGCCGGCGAGATCGTCGGTGCGCATCAGCGGCCACAGCTTGCCGGCCTCGCCCGGCGAGATGGGCTCCACCTCCACGCCGAAGCAGCGCGCCATCGAAGCGCCTCGCTTGAGCTCGGTGAGACGCTCCGCGGTTCGCGCCACGCTGATGCTGCCGGAGCGGCGGAAGCCCGTGGCCTGTCCCGTCTCCGACTCGAGCCGCTCATACAGCACGGCGCCGTACCGGGCGAGCCGCGTCAGATTGTGGCTCGAGCGGAGCTGCCCCACGAGGCCGGCGGCGTGCCAGGTGGTGCCGCACGACAGCTCGCGACGCTCGAGCAGCACGACCTCGCGCCAGCCGAGCTTGGTCAGATGGTAGGCGACGCTGCAGCCGACGATGCCGCCGCCGATGATCACGACGCGCGCGTGAGTCGGGAGCGCCTCCGCCATCGCCGGACGATAGCACACGGTGCCGGACAGCCCGCCGGCGAGGGCGGGTAGAATCCAGGCCATGGACGGGCGGGTCGTGGACCGCAAGCTGGTCGCCATCCTGAGTGCCGACGTCGAGGGCTACAGCCGGCTCATGGGGGACGACGAGGTGGCCACCGTGCGGACGATCACCGAGTATCGGGCGGTGCTGGCGGCGGCGGTCGGGCGCCACGGCGGGCGCGTGGTCGATGCGCCCGGCGACAACGTGCTGGCGGCGTTCGCCAGCGTCGTCGACGCCGTGCAGTGCGCGGCCGAGATCCAGCGCGCGCTCGCCGCGCGCAACGCCGAGCTGCCGGCCGAGCGGCGCATGCGATTCCGCATCGGCATCAATCTCGGTGACGTCATCGTCGACGGCGAGCGGCTCTACGGCGATGGCGTCAACATCGCGGCGCGCCTGGAGAGCCTGGCCGACGGCGGCGGCGTGACCGTGTCCGGCACCGCCTATGACCAGGTGGAAGGCAAGCTACCGTTTGCCTTCGACTTCCTCGGCACGCAGTCGGTGAAGAACATCGCGCGGCCGGTGCGCGTCTACCGGCTGCGCCTCGACGCCTCCGCCCCGCCGGCGCCGCGGCCACGGCGACACCGGCGCGCGCTCGTGACCGCGATGGCGGCCATCACACTGATCGTGCTCCTCGGCGTGGGCGGCTGGGCGGGCTGGCGCTGGCTCGGGCCGGCTCAGTCCTCGGGGCTGCCGCTGCCGGACCGTCCGTCGGTCGCCGTCCTGCCCTTCGCCAACCTCAGCCAGGATCCCGGCCAGGACTACTTCAGCGACGGCGTGACCGAGGACCTGATCACCGGCCTGTCGAAGGTAGCGGGGCTGTTCGTCATCGCGCGCAACTCCGTGTTCACCTACAAGGGCAAGCCGGTGAAGATTCGCGACGTCGGGCGCGACCTCGGCGTGCGGTACGTGCTCGAAGGCGGCGTGCAGCGCGCGGGCAGCCGCGTGCGCATCACCGCGCAGCTGGTGGACGCCAGCACGGGGTATCACATCTGGGCGGAGCGCTACGATCGCGAGTTCTCGGACATCTTCGCGCTGCAGGACGAGGTCACGCAGCAGATCGTCCGCGCGCTGGCCGTCAAGCTCAGCGAGTCGGAGCGCGGCCTGCTGGCGCAGACGCCGACCGGCGACCTGAACGCGTACGACCTGGTACTGCGCGGTGAGCAGGCGCGCAGGCGGACGACACGTGAAGCCAACGCCGAGGCGCGGCGGCTGTTCGTGCAGGCGCTCGATCTCGACCCCAACTACGCGCGCGCGTACATCGCGCTCAGCTGGACCTATCTGCAGACGTTCCAGCTGCTGTGGAGCGCCGATCGCGAGACGCTGGACCACGCGCAGGAGCTGGCCGAGCGGGCCATCGCCCACGACGCCGGTCTCTCCCACGCCTACAGCCTGCTCGCCCAGATCTCGCTGTGGAAGAAGGAGCACGACCGTGCCCTCGCCCAGGCCGAGCGCGCGGTGAGCCTGGCGCCGAACGATGCGGACGGGTACGAGACGCTGGCGGAGGTCTTCGGCTGGGGCGGGCGGCCGGAGGAGAGCATCACGATGATCCAGCGCGCGATGCGGCTGAACCCGCACTACCCGTTCTTCTATTTGTGGACGCTCGGTCACGGCTACTATCTCGCGGACCGCAAGCAGGAGGCGCTCGCCACGCTCGACAAGGTGGCGGCGGCGAACCCGAACTTCATCGGCGCGCAGGCGTACCGGGCCGTGCTCTACGGCGAGCTCGGGCGCGAGCGGGAGGCGCGCGCCGCCTGGGACCGGACGCGCGAGCTCATCCCGACCGCCTCGCTCGCCACGCTGCGCGAGCGCCTGCCCTATCGACGCCAGAGTGATCTCGATCGTCTGATCGGCGCCGCCGCCCGCGCCGGTCTTCGCTGAGGCGACCGCCGGCCTCGACAGCCCCTTGACGCGGTGACCTAATTAACCATACGTTTAGTTAGGATGAATGCCAGGCTCTCGCCCGCCGCCCGCCGGCCGCGCCGCCGCGATGCCGCCGCCACGCGCGAGGCGCTGCTGGCCGCCGGCAGCGCGCTCTTCGCCGAGCACGGCTACGACGGCGTGCCGGTGGCGGCCATCGCGCAGCAGGCGGGCGTCAACAAGGCGATGATCAACTATCACTTCGGCGGCAAGCGGAAGCTGTACCGCGCCATCGTGGGCGCCACCTTTGCCGACATCGTGACGCGCGTGGAGCGCCTGGCGGAGGCTCCACGGCCGGCGCCCGACGTGCTGCGCGAGCTGGTGGCGGCCGTGGCCGAGCTCGCGACGGAGCGCCATCCGCACTTCTGCACGCTGATGCTGCGGGAAGTGGTGGCCGGCGGCACGCACCTCGATCGCGAGCTGATCGACAAGCCGGTGCGGATCCTGGCCGCCGTGCAGCGCATCGTGGCCCGCGGCGTGCGCGAGGGGGCGTTCCGGCCGGTGGACCCGCTGCTCACGCACCTGAGCCTCGTCGGCAGCCTCGTGTTCTTCTTCGCCACCGCGCGCTTCCGCGAGCGCGTGCTGGCCAAGCGCGGACCCGGCATGAAGCCGCCCGACGCGGCCGCGTACGTCCGGCACATGCAAGACCTCCTGACGCATGGCCTCGCCGCCGACCGGCGCAGCGCCCGGCGCGGCGCATGAGCGTGCGGCGCCGGCGCGTGGCCGGAGTCGTCGTGCTGGCGCTCGTCGTCGCCGCCGGCGTCGCGCTGTGGCGCTTCGTGCTCGCGCGGCCGGCGGTGCCGCCGGGCGTCCTCGTGGTGAGCGGCCGCATCGAGGGCGACGACTCCGCGGTGGCCGCGAAGACGTCGGGCCGGATCCGCGAGATCGCCGTGCGCGAGGGCGATCGTGTCACCGCCGGTCAGGTCATCGCCGTCCTCGACGACGAGCAGATCCGCGCCCGCGAGCAGCAGGCCATGGCCGCGGTGCGCCAGGCCGAGGCGCGGGTGCGGCTGGCGCAGCACCAGATCGACGTGCTGAACGAGCAGCTGCGACAGAGTCGCATCGGCGTCGATCAGTCGCGCGCCGATGCCGAGGGTCGCGTGAACGAGGCGGAAGGGCGCCTGGCCGCCGCCGAGGCGCAGCTCGCGCAGGCGGAGGCGTCGTACGCGCAGGCCAAGTGGGATCGCGAGGCGGCAACGCGGCTGTTCCAGCGCGAGCTGGTGGCCGAGCAGGAGGCGCGCCGCGCGCAGAACGCCGAGGAGGCGCAGGCCGCGGTCGTGGCCGCGCAGCGCCGCCAGGTGGAAGCGGCGCGGGGCGGGCTCACGGCAGCCAGGGCGATGCTGTCCAATCCGGCCATCCGCTCCTCGCAGGTCGCCGCCGTGCAGGGCCAGATCCTCCAGGCGCAGGCCGACATCGCGGCGGCGCAGGCCGAGGCCGAGCGTGCACGCGCGCAGCTCGAGGAGGCGCGCGCCAACCGCAAGGACCTCCAGATCATCGCGCCGTTCGACGGCACCGTCGCCACGCGCACCGCGGAGCCCGGCGAGGTGGTCATGGCGGGCACGCCTGTCATCACGCTCGTGAACCTCGGCCAGGTGTACCTGCGCGCATTCGTCCCGGAGGGCCAGATCGGACGCGTGCGCATCGGCCAGCCGGCGCGCGTCTACCTGGACTCCGCGCCGGCGACGCCGATCGATGCCCATGTCATGCGCATCGACCCGCAAGCCTCGTTCACGCCGGAGAACACCTACTTCCGCGAAGACCGCGTCAAGCAGGTCGTCGGCGTGAAGCTGCAGCTGCGCGGCGCGGTCGGCTTCGCGAAGCCGGGCATGCCGGCCGACGGCGAGATCCTCGTCGACGGCGAGCAGTGGCCCGCGCGTCAGGCGCGCCGGTGAGCGAGGCCGGCGTCGCCATCCGCACGCGCGCGCTGACCAAGCGCTACGGCGCGGTGGAGGCCGTGCGCGGCATCGACCTCGACGTCCGGACGGGCGAGATCTTCGGCCTCATCGGACCCGACGGCGCCGGCAAGACGTCGACCTTCCAGATCCTCGGCGGCGTGATGGAGGCGACGTCCGGCGACGCCGAGCTGCTCGGCGCGCCCGCGCGTCAGGCGCGCTCGTACGTCGGCTACCTCACGCAGACGTTCACCCTCTACCAGGACCTCAGCGTCGCCGAGAACCTCCGCTACGTCGGCGACCTGCGACGCGTGCCGGTGGCCGACATCGAGGCGCGCGGCCTGCGCTACCTGGCGATGTTCGGGATGGAGCGCTTTCTGGACCGTCTGGCGGGGCGACTCAGCGGAGGCATGAAGCAGAAGCTCGCGCTCGCGTGCGCGCTGGTGGCCGAGCCGCGGATCCTCCTGCTCGACGAGCCCACCACCGGCGTCGACCCGGTGTCGCGGCGGGAGTTCTGGGATGCGCTCGCCCAGCTGTCGAGCCACGGCATGACGATCCTGCTCGCGACGCCGTACCTCGACGAGGCGGAGCGCTGTCATCGGGTGGCGCTGATGCACGACGGACGCCTGCACCGGACGGGCACGCCGGCCGAGCTGCGGCGCGGTCTCGGGCTCGAGCGCCTCGAGGTGCACGCGCGCGATCTACGGCGCGCGGAGACGACGCTCGGCGGCCATGACGGGATCGCCGACGTGCAGCGCTTCGGCGACCGCCTCGACGTGCTCGTGCGCGAGGCGAGCGCCGGCGAGCGCGTCGTCCGCGAGGCGCTCGACGGTGACGTGACCAGCGTGCGCGCGGCGCCGCCGACGCTCGAGAACACCTTCGTCGCCATGCTGCGCGGGCTGCAGGGCGAGACGCGAGTGCCCCCGTTTCCCGACCGCCGCGAGCCCGTGCGCGACGGCGACACGGTGGCCATCGGCGCCCGCGGGCTGCGCAAGCGGTTCGGCGCGTTCGAGGCGGTGAAGGGCATCGACCTCGAGGTTCGCTACGGCGAGGTGTACGGGCTGCTCGGCGCGAACGGCGCGGGCAAGACGACGACCATCAAGATGCTGTGCGGGCTGCTCGAGCCGAGCGCCGGCGACATGCGTCTGGCCGGCGAGGTGAGCGATCTGCGCTCGGAGGGCGTGCGCCAGCAGCTTGGCTACATGTCGCAGAAGTTCTCCCTCTACGACGACCTCACGATCAACGAGAACCTCGATTTCTTCGCCGGTGTCTATCAAGTGCCGCCCGAGCGCCGGGCCGCGCGCAAGCGCTGGGTGCTGGAGTTCGCCGGCCTGCCCGGCAAGGGCGGTCAGCTGACGGGCAGCCTGCCCGGCGGCTGGAAACAGCGCGTGGCCTTCGGCGCCGCCATCATGCACGAGCCGCGCGTGCTCTTCCTCGACGAGCCGACCTCGGGCGTCGATCCGATCGCGCGACGCGCGTTCTGGGCGATGATCAACCAGCTCGCCGACCAGGGCGCCGCGATCCTGGTCACCACGCACTATCTCGAGGAAGCCGAGCAGTGCAACCGGCTCGGGTTCATGGTGGCCGGCGAGCTGGTCGCGCAAGGCACGCCGAGCGGAGTGAAGGCCGCGCAGGGCGGCCGCGTGCTGGAGGTCTACGCGGACGACGCGCTGCGCGCGGTGGCGCTGCTGAAGAGCGCGATGGAGCCGTGGCGCGTCTCGCTCTTCGGCGATCGCATCCACGTGATCGTCGACGACGATCCCGCGAGCGCGGCCCGGGCCCTCACGGCACGGCTCACGGCCGGCGGGGTGCGCGTGCTCGACACGCGCGAGCAGGACTACTCACTCGAGGACGTGTTTCTCGTCATCGCCGAGAAGGGCGCGGCGGCCGGCGGCACCGCCGACTGAGGGCAGGCCATGCGACGCATCCTCGCCCAGGCGCGCAAGGAGCTCATCCAGCTCGTGCGCGATCGGCTGGCGCTCGGGCTCGCCCTCGTGCTGCCGGTCGGCCTCACCGCACTGATGGGGACCTCGGTGTCGCTGACGGTCAGCGACATCCCGATCGTCATCCAGGATCTCGACCAGACGCCGCTGTCGCGCCGGTACGCCGACGCCTTCCGGACGTCTCTCACGTTCCGGGTGATCTCACTGCCCTCCGCCACGTCGCCGGAGAAGATGCTGGCACGCGGCCGCACGCGCGCCGCCGTGATCATCCCCGAGCACTTCGAGCGCGAGATCCGCCGTGGCCGTCCGGTCGAGACGCAGGTGCTCGTCGACGCCACCGACGGCAACACCGCGCGGCTCGTGCGCGGCAACGCGGGGCAGATCACCCGCGTGTTCGCGCAGCAGCTCGCGCCCGCGCGGGCGACGCCGCCGATCCAGACGGCCACGCGACTCTGGTTCAATCCGGGGCGGGAGCCCCGGAAGT
The DNA here is from genome assembly GCA_036265915.1 of Candidatus Methylomirabilota bacterium. GTDB lineage: Bacteria > Methylomirabilota > Methylomirabilia > Rokubacteriales > CSP1-6 > AR12. The sequence continues at coordinate 9,530 of DATAOC010000068.1, forward strand.
TCTATGGTCCGGGCTTTCTCGTGCTCGGCCTGTCGATCTTCCCGACCGTCCTGGCCGCGCTCGCGATGTCGCGCGAGGGCGAGCAGCAGACGATCCTCCAGGTGTACGTGTCCAGCATCTCGGCGCACGAGTTCCTGCTCGGCAAGATCCTGGCCGGCATGGCGATCGGGCTGACGCAGTGCCTGCTCGGCGTGGGGCTGATGTACACGCTGTTCGGGCTATCGTTTCCGGGCGATCCGACGCCGTTCGTGGTGGCGAGCGTCCTCTTCGTCTTCTGCATGGCGTCGTTCGCGTCGCTGGTGGGCGGCGCCATCCCGAACCAGGCGGCGGCCGTGCAGGCCGTCTCGCTCGGCGGCTTCCTGCTGTCGTTCCTGCTCTCGGGGCTCATCTTTCCCATCGAGAACATTCCGGCCGGCCTGCGCTGGGTCTCGAACCTGGTGCAGGCACGCTACTACGTGCTCATCGTGCGCGATGCGTTTCTGCAGGGCGGCGGCTGGCCGGCCGTCTGGTGGGCGGTACTGGCCATCGGCGCCATCGGTCTCGTGTTCTATGCGCTCGCCTGGCGCGCGATGCGTCGCATGCAGGTGAAGGCGTGAGGCGCCGGCTGGCCTCGCTGTTCCGCGGTCGGTTCTGGGCGCTGGCCCTGAAGGAGCTGCGGCAGATCCGCCGCGATCGGCGGCTGACCATCTCGCTGATCGTGCCGCCGACGCTCCAGGTGCTGCTCTTCGGCTTCGCGCTCGACTCCGACGTGCGCGATCTTCGCCTCGGCATCGTGGACGACAGCCGCACGTCGGAGAGCCGCGAGCTGATCTCCGTGCTCACCGAGAACCGCACGTTCCGTCGCGGCGGCGCCTATGCGACGTCGGAGGTGCTCGGCGAGGCCCTCAGCCGGGGGCGTCTCGATGTCGGCGTCGTGATCCCGTACGACTTCGCGCGGCTGCGCCGCCGCGGCCAGCCCGCAACCGTGCAGGTCCTGCTCAACGCCGCCAACGCGAACACCGCGCAGATCGCGCAGGGCTACGTGGAGGGCGCGGTGGCCTTCGTGAACCGGCAGGCCGTTGGCGCGCGCGCGGCGCCGGTGGAGGTGCGCACGGCGTTCCTCTACAACCCCGGGCTCGTGAACGCCTGGTACATCGTCACCGGCGTGTTCGGCACGCTCATCATCCTCAACGGCTCGCTCGTCTCGGCGGCGACCATGATCCGCGAGAAGGAGCGCGGCACCGTGGAGCAGCTGCTCATGACGCCGGCCAGCTCGCTGGAGGTCGTCACGGCCAAGATCGTGCCGCTGTTCGTCTTGCTGATGGCGATGGTCGGCCTCGTGCTCATCGTCGCGCGGATGGTGTTCGGCGTCCCGTTCCGCGGCAGTCCGACCCTGGTGCTGGCCGCGTGCGCGTGCTGCGTGCTGACCGGCATCGGGCTCGGCACCTTCATCTCCACGCTCGCCCGCTCGGCGAACCAGACGCAGCTGATCAGCTTCTTCGTCAACCCGCCGCTGGCCATGCTGTCGGGCGGCCTGACGCCGATCGAGGCCATGCCGAAGTGGGTCCAGCCGCTGACGCTCTTCAACCCGATCGCCCACTTCGCGACGATCGCGCGCAGCGTGCTCGTCAAAGGCGCCGGCCTCGACGTCGTCTACCCGAACCTCCTCGCGCTCATCGCGCTGGCGAGCGTCCTCGTCGGCGTCAGCGCCTGGCGCTTCCGCAGCCAGCTCAGCTGACCGCGCTCGGCCGCGGCCCGGCCGGCGCGGGCGGCGGCGCGGCGGCACCGGGCGGCGGCGCGGCGTGTGAGACCACGCAAATCGACGTCGGTGGGACGCCTGCCGACGGGGCAATGACTCCGAGCCGGGGCCGACGCTTACCCTGAAGCACGGGTCTCACACGCCACGCCGCCGCCCGGTGCCGCCGCGCCGGAACCGCGCGTGGCACCGAGCGGCGCGGCGTGTGACACCGCGCACGTCGACGCGAAGCTCAGAACGGGGTGCGGTTGAGCGCGGTGTCGGCGGCGCCGATGCGCATCCAGCGGTGGCCGTAGGCGGGGAGCTTGAGCTCGTGGGTGCCGTTCTCGCTGCGGCTGTGGTTGTCGTCGAAGACGTCGGTCAGGATGTTGGCGCCTTTGACCTTCGGGTCGAGGGCCACCGTCTTTGGCCGGCTGGCGAAGTTGTGGACCGTGAGCAGGGACACACCGAGAAAATCATAGCGGAGCGCGAGCACCTCCGGTGTGTCGTGGCGCAGCACGGTGAAGTTGCCCCAGCCGATCTCCGGGCACTCCTTGCGCATCCGGATCCGCCGCTCGCACCAGTTCAGCAGCGAGGCCGGATCCCGCCGCTGATCGGCCACGTTCACGTGCTTGTAGCCGTAGTCGGCGTCGTCGATGACCGGGCGCACCGTGCGCTCGGCGCGCGAGAAGCCGCCGTGGCGCTCGCTCGTCCACTGCATCGGCGTGCGCGCGCACTCGCGCTCGTCGAGGACGAGATCGTCCCCCATGCCGATCTCGTCGCCGTACTGCATCATCGGCGTGCCGGGCAGCGAGAACAGCAGGCTCATGGCGAGCTCCAGCCGCCGGCGATCGTTGCCCAGCATCGGCGCCAGGCGCCGGCGTATCCCGCGATCGTAGAGCTGCATGCGCTTGTCGGGCGCGAGGGCGGCGAAGACCTCGCCGCGCTGCTCGGCCGACAGGCGCCCGAGGTCGCACTCGTCGTGCGAGCGCAGGAAGTGCACCCACTGCGCGCTTTCCGGCCGCTTCGCCGTCTGCTGCAGCGCCCACACCAGCGGGCCCGTCTCGCCGGTGGCCAGCGCGTACCAGAGCCGCTGGTTCACCGGGAAGTTCAGCATCATCTGCAGGTGATCGCCCTCGTCGCCGAAGTAGTCCAGGCTGTCCTCCGGCACGACGTTGGCTTCGGCCAGCATGATGGCGTCGCGGCAGCGCCAGCTGAGGAACGTGCGCATCTCGTGGAGCAGCTCGAAATCCTTCACGTGCTCGACGTTGGCGCCCTTCCGCTCGATGAGGAACGGCACCGCGTCCATCCGGAAGCCCGACACGCCGAGCTCGAGCCAGTAGCCCATGATCTTCTTGATCTCCTCGCGGACAGCCGGGTTGTCCGTCTTGAGATCGGGCTGGTGGTCGTAGAACCGGTGGAAGTACCACATGCCGGCGGCGTCGTCGAAGGTCCACGTGGTGCGCTGCACGCCGGGAAACACGACGCCCTTGGCGTGATCGCGCGGCCGCTCGTCCGACCACACGTACCAGTCGCGGAACGGCGACTGGGCGCTGGCCCGCGCCTGCTGGAACCACGGGTGGTCGAGCGAGGTATGGTTGACCACGAGATCGACGATGACGCGCAGCCCGAGCGCCTTCGCGTGGTTCATGCACTCCACGAAGTCCCCCGGCGAGCCGTGCTTGGGATGCACGCCGTAGAAGTCGGAGACGTCGTAGCCGTTGTCGCGGTTCGGCGTCGGGTAGAACGGCTGCAGCCAGACGCAGGTCACGCCGAGGCCGTGCAGGTACTCGAGGCGGCGGCTCAGTCCTTCGAAGTCGCCGATGCCGTCGCCATTGGCGTCCATGTACTTCTCGACGTCCAGGCAGTAGAGAACGGCGTTCTTGTACCAGAGATCATGGATCGCCATGGGCATCCCCTTAGCAACGACCGTTCCCGCGACAATCGGTGCTCGGCTCTGCACGAGATTGCAGCGCGCCGCCCGGCGCGGTAGCGTAACGATGCCCGCAGGAGGCCGACAGAGTGGATCCCCGCGCAGGCAAGCCGCCCGACCCATCGCAGCTGGCAAACATCCCGCGACTCGTGACCGCCTACTATGCGCTCCGGCCGGATCCCTCGATCCGCGAGCAGCGCGTGGCCTTCGGCACTTCGGGCCACCGGGGCTCGGCGCTGGCGAGCGCGTTCAACGAGTGGCACATCCTCGCCGTCACGCAGGCGATCTGCAATTATCGCCGGGCGCAGGGAATCGACGGGCCGCTGTTCCTCGGCATCGACACGCACGCGCTCTCCGAGCCGGCCTTCGCGAGCGCGCTCGAGGTGCTGGCCGCCAACGAGGTCGACGTGATGATCGACGAGGCGGGCGGCTACACGCCGACGCCGGTCGTGTCGCACGCCATCCTGACGTACAACCGGGGACGACGCGACGGGCTGGCCGACGGGATCGTCGTCACGCCGTCTCACAATCCGCCCGAGGACGGCGGCTTCAAGTACAACCCGCCGCACGGCGGCCCGGCCGACACGCAGGTCACCGGCTCGATCCAGGATGACGCCAACGCGCTGCTGGCCGGCGGCGTCCAGGCGGTGAAGCGCATCCCGTTCGAGCGGGCGCGCCGCGCGCCGAGAACGCGCCGCCACGACTACGTCAGCGCCTACGTGGACGACCTGGCGTCCGTCGTCGATCTCGAGGCGATGCGCGGCGCCGCCATCCGCCTGGGTGTCGATCCGCTCGGGGGTGCCGGCGTCCGCTACTGGCCCCGGATCGCCGAGCGTCATCGGCTGCCGCTCGAAGTCGTGAGCACGGAGGTCGATCCGACGTTCCGGTTCATGACCCTCGACTGGGACGGCAAGATCAGGATGGACTGCTCGTCGCCGTGGGCCATGCAGCGCCTCATCGCACTGAAGGACCGCTTCGACGTCGCGTGGGCGTGTGACACCGATCACGACCGCCACGGCATCGTCGCTCGGGGCGCCGGGCTGCTCAACCCCAACCACTATCTCGCGGTCGCCATCTCCTACCTCTTCGCGCACCGGCCGCAGTGGCGTCGTGACGCCGGCGTCGGCAAGACGCTGGTGAGCAGCAGCATGATCGACCGCGTCGCGGCGCGCCTCGGACGGCCGCTGGTCGAGGTGCCGGTCGGCTTCAAGTGGTTCGTGGACGGACTGCTGGCCGGCTCGCTCGGCTTCGGCGGCGAGGAGAGCGCCGGCGCGTCGTTCCTCCGCCGTGACGGCACCGTCTGGACGACGGACAAGGACGGCATCGTGCCCGGCCTGCTGGCGGCCGAGATGACCGCGGTCACCGGCCGCGACCCCGGTGAGCTCTATCGCGACCTCACGCGCGAGTTCGGCGAGCCCGTGTACGAGCGGGTCGATGCGCCGGCGACGACGGAGCAGAAGGCCATCCTCGGGCGGCTGTCGTCGCAGCAGGTGCAGGCCACCGAGCTGGCGGGCGAGCCGATCGCAGGCGTGCTCACCACCGCGCCCGGCAATGGCGCCCCGATCGGCGGGCTCAAGGTCGTCGCGGCGAGCGGCTGGTTCGCCGCGCGGCCGTCGGGCACCGAGAGCGTCTACAAGCTGTACGCCGAGAGCTTCAAGGGCCCCGAGCACCTGCGGCGCATCCAGCACGAAGCCGACGGCCTCATCCAGCGCGCGCTCGGCGGCCGCTGAGCGCCGACCGGGCGGCGGCCGGCCTCAGCGGATCGCGGTGCCGGAGGGGGCGGCGGCCTCCGCGGCGGCGGTGCGATGCGCTCGCAGCCAGCAGTCATCGTGCACGGGCACGGGCTCCGAGCCGACGTACCATGCGACCAGGTGCTCGGGCATGTCGGGCTTTCCGCAGATCGCGCAGGCGTCCATTCGTTCCATGGCGCTGCTCCGGTGAGACTGTTGCTGCACGCTCCCGGAACGTGTTGGGGAGCCGCGGTCCGAGGCGCGAACTATAGAAGTCACGTGTCGCCATGTCAAGCGCGCGCGGCTCCCCGTGCATCGGGCGGCGCCGGCCCGGTATAATCTGCGCATCCCGTCAGGCGGCGACCCGCCCGGCAATGTCCGAGAGGCAGTGACGCATGGCTGAATCCGAAGACTTCGCGACGCTGTTCGCGCAGCACGAATCGCGCCGCGCGCTCGAGCGCGGGCAGGTGGTCAAGGGCCGCATCATCCAGATCACGGCCGAGCACGTGTTCGTCGACGTCGGCGGCAAGGGCGAGGCCTGGATCGACCGTGCCGAGCTCGTGGACGAGCACGGCGAGCTGCGCCTGAAGGTCGGCGACGACGTGGAGGCGACCGTGGTCGCCACCGGCGACGAGATCCGCCTGTCGCACAAGCTTCGCCAGGGCGCGCAGGCGCGCGAGGCGCTGGCGGTGGCGGCGCAGACGGGGGTGCCGGTGGAGGGGCGCGTGGCCGCCGTGATCAAGGGCGGCTACGAGGTGACGGTGGGCGGACTGCGCGCCTTCTGCCCGTTTTCCCAGATGGACTTGCGCCGCGTGGAGTCCGAGCAGGACTACGTCGGCCGCGTGCTGGACTTCCGCGTGACGCGGTACGCGGAGGGCGGGCGGAACATCGTCGTCTCACGCCGCACCATCCTCGAGGAGCAGGCCGCCAAGGCGGCCGAAGAGACACGCAAGAAGCTCGTGCCGGAGGCGATCCTCTCGGGCACCGTCGTGTCGCTCGCCGACTTCGGCGCCTTCGTCGACCTGGGTGGCGTGCAGGGGCTGGTGCCGATGTCGGAGCTGTCGCACGCGCGCGTGGAGCGCGCCGGCGACCGGGTGCGTGTGGGCGAGTCCGTGACGGTGAAGGTGCTGCGCGTCGACGAGGAGCGCGGCAAGGTGACCCTCAGCCTGCGCGCCCTCGAGGGCGATCCCTGGACGGCCGTCCCCGCGCGGCTGCGCGAGCGTCAGGTGGTGCGCGGCCGCGCCGTGCGCGCCGCCGACTTCGGCGTCTTCGTGGAGCTGTTGCCCGGTGTCGACGGGCTGCTGCACACGAGCGAGATCCCGCGTCACCGCGCCGGCGAGCTGCGCGATGCGGTGGCCGCGCGCGCCGACATCGCCGTCATGATCGTGAGCGTCGACCTCACCAAGCGCCGGATCGCGCTCGCGCTCGCGCCCGAGGGCTCCGCGGTGGGTGAGGAGCTGGCCGCGACGGCGGCGGTGGGCGCGGTCCTCATCGGAGTGGTGGACCGCGTGGAGCCGTTCGGTGTCTTCGTCCGCCTGGGGCCGGGGCAGACCGGGCTGGTGCCGAATGCGGAGCTCGGTACAGCGCGCGGGGCGGACCACCGCAAGCTCTTTCCCGCCGGCAGTGACATGAAGGTACTGGTGCTCGGCATCGAGGAGGGCGGCCGCCGCATCCGGCTGTCACGCGAGAAGGCGCTGATGCACGAGGAGCAGGCGGAGACCCAGGCCTACATCAAGGATGCGCGCCAGGGTGGCTTCGGCATGACCCTCGGCGACTTCCTGAAGAAGCGCTGAGGCGGCTCAGCGCCGGCGGACAGCGTAGAGCGCGCGGAAGCGGGCGCCGGTCTGATCGCCGACGACGGCGGCGGCGGTCGCGAGCGGATTGTCGGCCGGAACGCTGCCGTCGTCGTTGAGGCGCATGATCATCTCGCTCGCCGTCTCGGCGGCCGGCATGGCGGCGCCGACGAGGTTCTGCCTCCAGCCGTCGACGGCGCTTCCGGCGGCGACGTAGAGCTTGCCATCCGCGCCGAAGGCGAGTGCCTCGCCGGCTGGCGCGTCGCGGTCGACCGCCTCGAATTGCAGCACGGTGTGCTCGAAGACGAGCTCGGCCCCGTTCCAGACGAACCGGTCGACGCGCTGAGCGAGCAGGGGCGGCGCGAAGGGATCGGGCGAATCGGCCTCCACCACGCGTTCGGTCCACAGCACGTAGACGCGGGCGTTCGCGGCGAAGTCGGGATGCAGGACGACGGCGATCACGCGCGCCGACGTCGCCTCCACGGCGGCTCGGCGCCACGCCGTGGTGTCGGCGGCGTCGGCGGGAGCCGCCCACCACAGCAACGACGCACCGAGCAGCGCGCACGCGAGCAGCGACATCGATGCCTCCGGCAGGCCAAGACGAGCGCCGGGCAGGAACTCCGCAGCATTCCGGGCGGCGCCCGCGCAGAACCGTACTCGATCCCGACGCCGTTGGCAATCGGCCCCCGCCGCTCGTGTATAGTGACGCGCATGCCGTCGCTCAGGTCCGTTGTTGCCGCTGCCTGTCTTGCCGGTGCACTCCTCGGGGCCGCGCCGCCCGCGCACGCGTCCACCATTCGCGGCGTGGTACGCGTGGCCTTCCCCGTGGAGGTCAAGAAGCTGCCGGTCACCATCGACCAGTACGTGTGCGGCAAGGAGAAAGTCGCGGAGGACCTCGTCGTCAACGCGCAGCGTGGGGTGCGGAACGCCGTCGTGTGGCTCAAGAATCCGCCGCCGGTGGCGACCGGCGACGCGGTGGCGCCACGACCCGACAAGGTCGAGATGGACCAGAAGGGCTGCGTGTTCGTGCCGCGCGTGGTGCTCGTGCCCGCCGGCGGCACCGTGGAGTTTCTGAACAGCGATCGGCTCCTGCACAACCTTCACAGCACGAGCCAGGACAACCCGACGTTCAACCGCACGCAGCCGCGCGGCCGGGTCATCCCCATCGCGTTCGCCCGGCCGGAGATCATTCGCGTCAACTGCGACCTGCACTCGTGGATGCGGGGGTGGGTGGTGGTCGCCGACCACCCGTTCTACGCGATGAGCGACGACAATGGCGAGTTCGCGCTGAGCGGTGTGCCGCCGGGCAAGTACACGCTGCAGATCTGGCAGGAGTCGCTCGGCATCAGCAGCCAGGACGTGACCGTCACGGGCGACGAGGCGCGCGTGACGGTGGACCTCAAGGCGTCACGCTGATCTTCTTCGACGCCTCCCACGCCGCCGAGTGCGTCGGCTCGGCGAGCGCGCGGAGCGTCCCGCTCTCGTCGAGGGCGACCGTGAAGGTCACCTTCGGCGCCGAGAACACCGGGTGCAGGTAGACCCGCGCGATCTCCGCCGTGTCCTTGTAGAGCGCGATGTAGCGGACGTGGTGCTCGGACAGCGACGGGTGCTCGCCGCCGGCTCCGACGGCCACCGTCACGTCGAACCACTGACCGCGCTTCACCGTGTCGGGCGCGGTGAGCTTCGGCGTGTGCTTGGCGTCGAACGAGCTGCGCACCTCCTTGAACTCCGGCGTGAACTGCTCTTCCTGGCCGGCGCGGGTGGGCGTGGTCAGCACGAGCAGCGCGCCCAGGGTGATCAGGGTGGCGGGGATCGATCGCATTGCGTCTGCCTCCTGTCGACTCAGCTCTCCGGCACGATCTCGCGGATCCGGGCCAGGAGCTCGCGCGGGCTGTAGGGCTTGGCGAGGTACGCGGTGGCGCCGGCCTCCTTGGCCTTCTGGTCGTCGCCGCTGAGGGCGAACGACGTCACCACGATGATGGGAACACTGGCGGTGCGCGGATCGGCGCGCAGCGCGCGGGTGGCGTCGAGCCCGGACATCTTCGGCAGCTGGATGTCCATGAGGATGAGATCGGGCCGCGCCTCGAGCGCGGCCGCGACGCCTTCCTCGCCGTCCATGGCTTCCCGGAGCCGGTACGACGTCCGGGCGAGGAGCTGGCGCACGATCTTGCGGTTGAACTCGTTGTCCTCGACATAGAGGATGCTCTTGCCCGTCATGCAGTCGCTCCGGCGGTGACGCGCAGCGGAATGGTGAAATAGAAGGTGGAGCCCTTGCCAAGCTCGCTTTCCACCCAGATGCGCCCGCCGTGCAGCTCGACGAAGCGCTTGGTGATGCTGAGCCCGAGCCCGGTGCCGCCGAAGTCGCGGGTCGTGGTCGCGTCGACCTGGCGGAACTCGGCGAAGACGGCGTCGATCTGGTCGGCGGGGATCCCGATGCCCGTGTCGCTCACCCGATAGCGCAGGAGCCCGCCCTGGCGCTCCACGCCGATGGTCACCCGCCCGTGGCGGGTGAACTTGAGGGCGTTGCCGACCAGGTTGAGCAGGCACTGCGTGATGCGCTTGCCGTCGCCATAGGCGTCCGGGATATCCGGCTCGACCTCCGTCACGAAGTCGAGCCCTTTCTCCTCCGCCAGCGAGCGGAGGGAGGCGCGCACGGTGGCGACCACGTCGTCGACCGCGTAGTCGCCGAGGGCCAGCTCCATGCGTCCCGCCTCGATCTTCGAGAGATCGAGCACGTCGTTGATGAGCCGGAGCAGGTGCTTGCCGTTCGTCTGGATATCGCTGAGCGGCTCCTTCAGCTCGACCGGCACCTCACCGTACAGGTCGTCGAGGATCATCTCCGTGAAGCCGAGGATGGCGTTCATCGGCGTGCGCAGCTCGTGGCTCATGTTGGCCAGGAACTCCGACTTCGCCTTGCTCGCCTGCTCGAGCTTCACGTTGAGCGAGCGCAACGCGTCCGCCGTCTGCCGCTGCTCGGCATCGAGCCGGGCCAGCTCGCGCGCGGTCTCGTTCAGGCGGGCGGCCAGCGCCCCGAACTCGTCGCCGTTCGGCACCTGGACGGCGCCGTCGAAGCGCCCGGCCGCCACGTCGGTGAGGAAGCGGTCGGCGGCCCGCACGGGCAGGATGAACGCCCACGAGATCACGAAGCCGCCGATCAGCGCCAGACCGACCGAGGCGAGCGCGAAGGCGCCCATGACGAGCATCGAGCGACGGCTGGCGGCGTCGATGCTGTCGCGCAGCGCGGCCATCCGCTGGTTCTCGTGCTGGACGACCTGGCGCACCAGCCCGTCGATCGAGCGGTAGAGCGGATCCTCGCGGGTGATCTGCACGCTGGTGGCGGCCGCCACCTTGCCGTCGCGCACGAGATTCGCGATGTCGGCGACGACGGTCATCGCTTCTTCCTGCTCGGCGCGAATCTTCTGGATGATCTGCCGCTCGGCGTCCGGCGCCGCCTGCTCGATCTGGGCCAGCGTGTCGTTGAAGCGGTTGTTCTCCCGCAGGATGTTGGCCACCGCGGCTTCCTCGCGAACGAGCAGGGCCATGCCGGTCAGGTGCATCTGCATGGCCAGCGAGTGCTGCAGCTGGTGCGAGAGGTCGACGCGCTGGTGGGCCTCGTCGAGCCAGTCCGTGTGCTGCCACATCCGCCGGATGGTCTGGACACTGAAGCCGCCCATGAGCAGGAAGAGCAGCGTGACCAGCATGAAGGCGGCCAGCAGCTTGTGCTGCACCGAGCTCCGGATGCGCGCCACGCCGCGGACGAGGACGCCGAGCGGGCCGCGCAGCAGGAAGGCGGCGACGGGGTCGGTGTGTTCCAACCGCATGTGCTGCGCGAGTATACTCCACGCTCGTGAGAAGTCCCGCGCGCATCCTCGTCGCCGACGACACGGCCGCCAACGTTCGCATGCTGGAGACGCGGCTACGGCACGATGGGTATGACGTCGTCGTGGCCCGCGACGGCGAGGAGACGCTACGCGTGGCCTACGAGACGACGCCGGACCTGATCCTGCTCGACATCATGATGCCGAAGGTCGACGGCATCGAGGTGTGCCGCCGCCTGAAGGGGGATCCGGCGTTTCCGTTCACGCCGGTCGTGATGGTGACCGCGATGGCCGACACGAAGGACGTCGTGGCCGGCTTTGACGCCGGCGGCGACGATTACCTCACCAAGCCGGTCGACCAGCAGGCGCTGGCGGCACGTGTGCGCTCCATGCTGCGCATCAAGGCCCTCCACGACACCGTGCAGGAGCAGGCCGAGGAGCTCGCTCGCTGGAACGCCACCCTGGAGGACCGCGTGCGCAGCCAGCTCGCCGAGCTCGAGCGGGTGGGCCGGCTCAAGCGCTTCTTTTCGCCACCGGTCGCCGAGCTCATCGTCCGCGGGGACACCGACGACCCGCTCGCGTCGCATCGCCGCGAGGTGACCGTCGTGTTCATCGACCTGCGCGGCTTCACGGCGTTCGCGGAGACCGCGGAGCCCGAGGAGCTGATGGCCGTCCTGCGCGAGTTTCACGTGCGCATGGGACAGCTGGTGGTCGCCCACGAGGGCACGCTGGAGCGCTTCACCGGCGACGGGATGATGATCTTCTTCAACGATCCTGTCGTGGTGCCCGACGCCGTGGCGCGCGCGCTCCGGATGGCGGTCGCCATGCGCGACGGAATGGACGAGCTCGCGGAGCGGTGGCGCAAGCGCGGGCACGAGCTGCACATCGGCGTCGGGATCGCGCAGGGGTACGCGACCATCGGGGCGATCGGCTTCGAGGGGCGGCTGGACTACGGCGCCATCGGCAGCGTGACGAATCTGGCCTCGCGCCTGTGCGCGGAGGCACGGCCAGGTCAGATCCTCATCAGCCAGCGCGTCCACGCGGAAGCGGGAGACCTCATCGACGCCGTCCTCGTCGGCGAGCTCAGTCTCAAGGGCTTCCAGCGGCCGGTGCCCGCCTATACCGTGCGCGCGCTGAAGAATCCGTAGGCAATCGCTGCCGGTCGTTGCTGGCATCGCGCCACGGGTCGCGGTGTGCCAGGCGCGCGGGCAGCGTGCGCACGTTCAGCGAGGCGGGATCGAGCTCCGGCTGGACCTCGTCCCAGGTGAGCGGCGTCGACACCGGGGCGTGCGGACGCCGGCGGACCGAGTACGGCGCGACGAGGGTCGCGCCGAAGACGTTGCGGCGGATGTCCAGGTACACGCGTCCTCCGCGGCCGCGCTTGGCGAAGCTCAGCGTGACCAGCCGGGGCGCGCGCTCGATCATCCGCTCCGCGAGCGTCTCGGCGAACGCGAGGACGTCGGCGTGGCTCGGTCCCGGCTGCAGCGGGACCACCACGTGCAGTCCTTTGCCGCCCGTCGTCTTCGGGTACCCCCGCAGTCCGGCCTCGCCGAGGACCTCACGGAGGACGAGCGCGGCGCGCGCGGCGTCGGCGAAGCGCTCGGCGGGGTCGAGGTCGAAGGCCAGCCAGTCCGGACGGTCGAGCGAGGACGCGCGACAGCCCATCACGTGAAGTGACAGCGCGCCGAGGTTGACCAGCACGACGAGCGTGCGCGCGTCGCCCGCCACCGGATAGTGCAGCATCCGTCTCACGGTCCTCGCATAGACGGGACGGGTGTCGAAACCGAACTTGGCCGCGTTCGCGAAGTTCTTCTGGTAGAAGCAGTGCCCGCGCATCCCGTCGGGGCAGCGCTCGACGGTGAGCGGCCGATCGGCGATCCAGGGCAGTGCGCGTCCGGCGCAACGCGCGTAGTGCTCGGCGATCTCGAGCTTGGTGATGCCGTCGTCGGGCCACCACACCTTGTCGCTGTTGGTGATGGTGACGCCGGCGACGGCCTTCACGGCGGCAGTTACTCGCTGCCCTGAACCTTCACGAGCTTGTTGTAGAGGCCCATGATGAGAATCGTGGGCGCCCACTGGCCGACGAAGTTGGCCAGGCCTTTCTTACCGAACAGCATCAGACCGGCCGAGACCGCCATCGCGCCGACGGCCAGCGACAGGTACGTCCCCGACGGCACCTGGGCCGTCTGCGACTCGATCATCTTCGTCACGCCACCCTCGGACGCACGTGCAGCTTGCATTGATTACCCCCTTGATTGCGATCGTTGCCCACTCATCACGCAATCTTCATGCCCCTCGGACGTCAGCAGCGGCGACGGCTATGCGGCGTGATGTCGCCGCGGGGCCGTGCGGCGGCCGAACGGCTCGAAGGCGCCGCCGACGTGCGAGGGCCACACCTTCGTCTCGGTGAAGCGATCGAGCGCGCGGGCAAGCTCGACGGCGGTCTGCGGACGATCCCGCGGCCGCCGCTCCAGGCAAGCGTCGACGACGCGCGCCAGCGGACCGGACACAGAGGCCAGCAGCGGTGGAGACTGCGTCAGCTGCGGATATCGCTCGGCCAGCGGCGTCTCGGCCGACTGCGGGCCGGTGGGGAACGGACGCTCGCCGCGGAGCAGCTCGTAGAGGAGGATGCCGAGGCCCCAGACGTCGGTGGCGGGTGTCAGCGGCTCGCGCGCGATCTGCTCGGGCGTCAGATACTGCGCCGTGCCGCTCCGATCGGGGGGCCGGCGTCCCGGCGCCAGCCGCCACACGACGCCGAAGTCGAGCAGGACGGGCCGGCCGGCGCGCAGCACGATGTTCGAGGGCTTCAGGTCGCGGTGGAGGAACCCGCGCGCGTGCAGGTGCGCGACGCCGGCGGCGACGTGCTGGACGATGCGGACAGCCGCGCCCGCCTCGAGCGGACCGTCCGTCTTGAGAATCTGGCGCAGCGTCCGGCCCTCGACGTGCTCCAGGAGGAGATAGGGCAACCGGACGTCGTGCCGCTGGTCGACGAGCCGGACGATCCCAGGATGGGCCATCAGCGAGAGCGCGTGGCCTTCGAGTCGGAGGCGACGGCGATGCGCCGCGTGATCGGCGTCCGCCGGCCTCACGCGCTTGCAGACGAGTGGCGTCAGCAAGGCGTGATGCCAGACGGTGAAGACGTCGGCGCTCATTCCCACCGCGATGCGGTCCGCGATGGTCACGTCGTCGACGCGGCTCCCCGGCCGCGGTGCGCCGACGGCGCCAGCGGCGCCGCCGGCGCGGCCGCTGCCGGCGACGCTAGCGGTTCGTGCGCGGCGGATGCCCGTCGCCCGTCGTGGTGCCGAGCTCGGTGCCGACGGTCGTTCCCGTCGTGAGCTCGTCCTCGTCGTCCTCGAGGTCCTGCTGCGGAAATCCGCCCGGATTGGTCTCTGTCGCCATGTCGTACCCCCTGTGGAGATGTCCGCCCCGCCGGGATCGGCGGCCGGCGTTGACCTCCATGCAATCGCGAGGCCCTTGACGGCAGCGGTGCAACGGCGCTGCCAGCGCCGGCTGGCGCGCGGTGCGGCTTCCGTGTCAGGCTCCGGACATGCTCGACATCGACGGCGCGTACGATTTGCACGTCCACTCCTCGCCCGATCTCTTTCCGCGCATCGCCGACGACGAGACGATGGTGCGGGACGCCGCCGCCAGCGGATTCGCCGGCGTGGTGATGAAGAACCACTTCGAGAGCACGGCCTCGCGTGCCCAGCTCGCTGCGCGCGCCGTGCCAGGCATGAAGGTCTACGGCGGCGTCGTGCTCAACCGCTACGTCGGCGCCGTCAATCCGCGCGCCGTCGACGTCGCGCTACGGCTCAATGGCCGCATCGTGTGGATGCCCACCCTGGACGCGGCCTGCCATCGCGCGGCATTCGGCTTCGGCGGCGGCTTCGCCGCACAGTCGAGCGGGCTCGAGACGACCGAGCCGGGCATCTCGCTGCTGCGTGACGGGCGGCTCGTCGACGAGGCGCGCGAGGTGATGGCGCTCGTCAAGGAGCGCGGCGCGGCGCTGGCCACCGGCCACGTCTCGCGCGAGGAGATCCGGGCACTCGTGGCGGAGGCGGAGTCGCAGGGATTCCGCAAGCTCATCCTCACGCACCCGTACGACCGCGCGCCCGGCCTCACGCTGGCCGAGGTGACGGCGCTGGCGCGCCCGCACGTGCGCGTCGAGTTCGTGTTCTGCTCGATCACGCCGAACTGGCGCTTCACCGACGCGGCGACGATCGCGCAGTGCATCCGCACGCTCGGCGCCGCGCGCATCGTCATCTCGTCGGACGGCGGCCAGGCGCACAACCCGATGCCGGCCGAGGGCTATCGCCGGTTCGTGACGGCGCTGCACGCCGAGGGCGTGCCCGCCGCGGACTTCCGCGTGATGTGTCGCGACAACGCCGACTTCCTGCTCCACGGCTGACGGCTCGCGAGCTCATCCTCAGCGTCAGGCTCGTGTGCTCGGCGCGGCTCGCTGACCGGCGACCAGCTCACGGTGCACGTCCTGTGCGGGATCGACCGGGAAGGCTCGGGCGCCGCCGAGGAAGGGATTTTCGTGCGAAGCTGTGGCAGTCATCCCGGAGTAGAAAGGAGAACGACCATGCTCGAGCGCGTGCTGTGGCCGAGGGGACGACGCACCGTGGCCGCGCGGCCGGTGGCGCCGCGCCTCTCGACGCTGGCCGGCAAGACGATCGGCCAGCTGTGGGATGATCTGTTCCGCGGCGACGAGATCTTTCCCATGCTGGAGGCCGCGCTCGCGGAGCGCTTCCCCGGTGTCCGCTTCGTCGGCTTCCGCACGTTCGGGTCCACGCACGGCGCCGAGGAGCACGAGGTCCTGCGCCGGCTCCCCGAGCGCATGCGCGAGCACGGCGTCGACGCCATCATCTCCGGCATGGCGTGCTGAGGCAGCTGCACGCCCGCCGTGCTGCGGGCCAGCGCGATCGCCGAGGAAGCCGGCGTGCCGTCCGTGTCGCTCACGTGCGAGGGGTTCATCGGCCAGGCGGCGACCACGGCGACGGGCCTCGGCCTGCCGGGGTTGCCGATCGCCGTGGTGCCCGGACACGTCGACGTCCAGACGGTGGATGACCTGAAGGCCAACGTCGCTGCCGTCACCGTCGACGGCGTGATCGAGGGCCTCACCGTGTCGCCGAAGCAGGCGGTCGACGTCGTCGAGCCCGAGCCCGGTGACGTGGTGTTCGAGGGCACCGCCGACGAGATCACCCGGTTTTTCTACGAGAACGGCTGGAGCGACGGCCTGCCGATCGTGCCGCCGACCGAGGCACGGGTGGCGGAGTTCCTGCGCTTCACCGAGCGCGACCCCGACGAGGAGCTCGGCGTGCTGCTGCCCGACAAGCGCAGCGCCACCGTGCGCAGCGTGGCGATCAACGGGGTGATGGCCGGCTGCCGTTCCGAGTACATGCCGGTGCTGGTCGCGCTGGTGGAGGCGATGGCCGACCCGCGCTACGGCGTCGAGCACAGCGGCAACACGCCCGGGGCCGAGACGCTGATCGTCGTGAACGGCCCCATCATCCGGCAGCTCGGCTTCAACTATCAGCAGGGCGCGCTGCGCGACGGGTTCCAGGCCAACACGAGCATCGGGCGCTTCTGGCGCCTCTAC
The DNA here is from genome assembly GCA_036265915.1 of Candidatus Methylomirabilota bacterium. GTDB lineage: Bacteria > Methylomirabilota > Methylomirabilia > Rokubacteriales > CSP1-6 > AR12. The sequence continues at coordinate 26,120 of DATAOC010000068.1, forward strand.
CTCCGCAACGTGGCCGGGTTCCTCCCGCACAAGACGGACAAGGGCACCTTCGGCAACACGTGGCGCGTGGTGCTCGCGGAGAACGAGGAGGCGCTGGCGCGCATCGGCTGGACGACCATCGCGCGCGACCAGGGCCACCACGGCCCCGAGAGCGCGGTGACGATCTCGCGCTTCACGGGCGGCACCGTGCTCGCCTCGGTGTTCGGCACCACGCCCGCGCAGATGATGCCGTACCTGGCCGACGGCATCGCGCGGCTGGTGGCCTGGGAGGTGATGTTCACCGTCGGCATGGCCGTCGGGGCGCAGCGGCCGCTGCTCGTCCTCAGTCCGATCCTGGCGCAGGCGCTGGCGCGCGCGGGCCTGTCCAAGCAGGACGTGCAGCGCGAGCTGTTTACCCACGCGCGCATTCCGGCGTGGAAGTTCGAACGCTACATCGGCGAGTGGACGAACCTCGTCCCCGGCCGGCCGACGCTGCGTGATCTCGTCGCGCGGCGGCGTGCGGCGCCCGTGTACGCGGAGTCCAGCGACCCCGAGCGCCTGGTGCCGGTGGTCGCGCGCCCGGAGGACATCATGATCGCGGTCAGCGGCGACCCGCTGCGCACCAACGCGTACGTATTCAGCCACAACGGCATTCTCGGGTTCCCGACCACGAAGCCGATCCGGCTGCCGGGCGCGTGGCGGGCGCTGCTCGCGGAGGCGGCCGGCCGCTGACGGTGGACGCGCTCTGGGTCGTTCTTCCGACGGGCCAGCGCGCCTCGGGCGAGTGGATCGACGACACGCTCCGGCGCCGTGCCGAGGAGCGCGGACTGCTCGACCGCACGCCGCTCGCCGGGCAGTTTCCGCGGCACCGCGTGGAGGTCGTTCGCGCCGTCGATCCCGTGCAGGAGGTGAACGCGCGCTTCGAGGCGCGCGGCTGGACCGACGGCCTTCCGATCGTGCCGCCGACCCTCGGACGCGTGGCCGCCATGTGCGCCACCACGGTGCGCGCGCCGTCGGACGCTCTCGGCGAGGTGGAGCCGCTGCGCGGTGTGGCGACCGTGGAGAAGGTCGCCGCGAACGCCGTCATGGCCGGCTGCCACTCCGCGCATTTTCCCGTCGTCCTCGCGGCCGTCGAGGCGGCGCTCGATCCCGCCTTCAACATGCGCGGCGTGCAGACGACGGACGAGAACGTCGCCCCGCTCGTGGTCGTCAGTGGCCCGCTCGCCGCCGCCCTCGGCATCAATGCCGGCTTCGGCGCGCTCGGACCCGGCTGGCGCGCCAACGCCGCCATCGGCCGCGCGCTCCGGCTGGTCATGGTCAACGTCGGCGGCGGCTGGCCGGGTGCGGTCTCGCTGGCCGGCCTCGCGCAGCCGGCACGCTACACGCTGTGTCTCGGCGAGCGCGACGATGGCCCGTGGCCGTCGCTGCACGTGGAGCTCGGCTATCGCGCGGAGCAGAGCACGGTGACGCTGTTTCGCGCAGAGGCCACGATCACCGTGACCGGCGGCCTCGCCGAGCTGGCGAGCGTCATGGCGAGCGCGGCATCCGCGTTCACGATGCGCTATGAGGGCCGCGTGGCGGTCGTCATCGCGCCGTTCGTGGCGCGGCGGCTGGCGGCGGATGGATGGAGCAAGGACGATGTGCGGCGGGCGCTATATAAGGAAGCGCGGGTTCCGGTGTCCGCCTGGCACCAGTGGTGGCTCCGCGCCACTGCGCCGGAGTGGCCGGCGTGGGTGCGTGCGGCGGAGGCGACGGGCGCGTTGCCGGTCGTGAAGACGCCCGATGACATCACGGTGCTGGTGGCCGGCGCCGACCTCGCGATCCCGCAGCTCGCCTACTTCCCGTCGTGGGGCTTCCCGCCGTGCCGGGTGACGCGCGAGATCGCGCCGGCGGTCGATTTGGTAGGATAGGCGCCCAATCGACGCCACCATCCGAGGGAGGAATCGCATGCGACGCCTCGCCGTCTCCGTCTTCATCGTGGCCGTGCTCGTCTCCGGTGCGCTGTTCGGGCTCGGGACGGCACCCGCCGCCAACGTGACCGAGGTCCTCATTGGCTCCGTGCTGCCGCTCACGGGCAACTTTGCCAGCCTCGGTCAGCAGTACCTGTGGGCGTCGCAGACGGCCGAGGACATCGTGAACAACGATTATCCCGACCTCCAGGTGCCGCTCGGCCCGGGCAAGGGATTCCCGGGCCTCGGCGGCGCGCCGATCAAGTTCATCGTGCGCGACGACCAGAGTCGCGGCGAGCAGGCGCGGACCATCGTCGAGCAGCTGATCAGCGTCAACAAGGTGCACTGGATCAACGGCGAGGGCACGAGCGGGACGACGTCGATCATCCAGCCCGTCGTCGAGAGCGCGGGCATCCCGCTGACGTGTCACGCGTGCGCTTCTCCGACGCTCACCGAGAAGGGGATGAAGTGGTTCTGGCGCACGGGCCCCCACGACAAGGTCATGGTGGCCAGCGTGTTCTCGTTTCTCAAGGAGTGGCGGGAGCACGGCGGGCCGACGGACCTGAAGACGGTGGCGCTGTTCACCTGCGACAACCTCTTCTGCCAGGACAACCGGAAGGTGGCCGCCGAGCAGGCGCCCAAGGCCGGCTTCCAGGTCGTGCTCGACCTCACGACGAAGACGGGCGCCACCACGCTCGCTTCCGAGGTGCAGCGGCTGCAGGCGGCGAATCCCGACGTGCTGTTCCTCGTGCAGTACACGGCGGAGACGACGGTGTTCCAGAACGACGCCAAGCGCGCCGGCTGGCTGCCGAAAGTGGTCGCGACCAGCAATGGCGCCTACTCCGACGAAACCTGGCTGCAGGCGCAGAAGAAGACGAACGCCGCCGCCGGCTGGCTCGGGCGCGATCCGACGGCGATCGACCTGACGCACCAGCGGCCGAGCTGGCAGAAGGTGAACGAGATCTACAAGAAGTACAGCCGCGGCCAGAACATGGGTGAGCTGGCCATGCGCGAGATCACCGGCCTGCTGTGGATGGCGGATGTCATCAACCGCGCGAAGTCGGTCGAGCCAGCCGCGCTGGCCAAGGCCGCCCGCGAGACGAACATGGGCCCCGAGCAGCTGATCATCGACTACAAGGGCATCAAGTTCGACGATCACAACCAGAACGTGCTGGCCACCGGCGTGGTGACGCAGATCGGCTGGGATGGCGAGAAGCACACGCTGTGGCCGTGGGATATGGCGACGAAGGCCGGGTTCAAGCCGATGTTCCCGAACCCGAGCTGGCAGGAGCGCGACGCCAAGCCGAAGCCTGCGTCCTAGCGCCGCCGCCGCATGGCCGAGGTCACGCAGGCCGTCGTGAACGGCCTCCAGATGGGATTCCTCTACGCCCTCGTGGCGGTGGGGCTCACCATCATCTGGGGGCTGATGGAGATGATCAACTTCGCCCACGGCGAGTTCCTGATGCTCGGAATGTTCGGCGCCTGGTGGCTCAGCGCCACCGTCGGCCTCGACCCGTTGCTCGCCATCGCGCCCATCGGCCTCGTGATGTATGGCTTCGGCGTCCTCGTCTACCGGCTCCTGATGCGTCGGGTGCAGGGCGGCGATCCGTTCACGCAGATCTTCGCCACCATCGGGCTGCTGTTCCTGCTGCAGAACGCGGTGGTGGCCGGCTTCACCAGCGACTACCGGTTCGTGAACGACAGCGCGCTCACGCACCTGAGCGGCACCAAGCTGCAGCTGCTCGGCATCAGGTTCGGCGTACCGCTGCTGGCGGCGGCGGGGCTGGCGCTGCTGCTGTTCCTGGCGCTCTACCTGCTCATCGAGCGCACGGAGTTCGGGCTGGCGCTGCAGGCAACGAGCGAGGACCGCGACGCCGCGCGGCTCGTCGGCATCCGGCCGCAGCGGATGTTCGCGGTGGCCTGGGGTCTGGGCGCCGCGCTCGTCGCCATCGCGGGCGCGATCCTGGTGAACTTCTTCGCCGTCTACCCTCAGGTCGGCTTGCAGTTCACCGTGCTCGCCTACGCGATCGTGGCACTGGGCGGCTTCGGCAGCATCCTCGGCACGCTGCTCGCCGCCTTGCTGGTCGGGGTCATCCAGAGCGTGACGGTCGTCTACCTGCCGCCCGCGTTCAAGGATGCGTTCGTGTTCGCCTCGTACCTGCTCATCGGGTTGTTCCGGCCGCAGGGCCTGTTCGGACGGTTCTAGCGTGGCGCGCCTGGCGCTCGTGCTCGGGGCGGCCGTGGCCATCCTCTATCCCATCCCGCTGCAGCTGCAGGGCTACACCTATTACCAGACCGTCGGCTTCCTGGTGCTCATCAACGCGATGCTCGGCGTCGGCTGGAACGTCATCGGCGGCTGGGCCGGCCAGTTCGACTTCGGGCCGCAGGTGTTCTTCGCCGTCGGCGCGTACGTGGGCGCCGTGCTCTTCGCCCGGCTGGGGATCGACGCGTGGCTCGGGATGCCGATCGCCGTGGTGGCGGCGATGCTGCTGTGCGCGCTGCTGACGTATCCGCTGACGCGGCTGCGCGGCCACTACTTCGCCATCGCGACCGTGGCCATCTGGATGATCGCGCAGCCGATCGGCGCCACCTGGGACGCGATCGGCGGCAGCCAGGGGTACTTCATTCCCGTGAAGCCTCACGCCAGCGTCGCCGGCGCCGCCCTCTCGCTGCAGTTCGCCGGGCCGACGAAGGCGCTCGGCTACTACTACAGCGCGCTCGTCCTCTTCGCGGTGACGATGGCGCTGATGGCGCTGGTCCAGCGCTCGAAGCTCGGATACTACTTTCACGCCGTCCGGGACGACCAGGAGGCGGCCGAGGGCATCGGCATCGACAGCCGGCTCTACAAGGTGGTCGCGCGGAGCATCACGGCCGGGGTATTCGCCGCCGCCGGCGTCCTCTACGCGTTCTGGGCGCTGTCCGTGTTTCCGGAGCAGGTGCTCGAGCTCAACTGGGCGACGCTGCCGATCATGGCCACCGTCGTCGGCGGCATCGGTCATCTGTGGGGACCGGTGCTCGGCGCGATCATTCTCATCCCGATCGCGCAGATCATGAGCACGACCCTCGGGACCGGGCCGCTCGCGGGGCGCGGCGTCGATCTGATCGTGTACGGCGTGATCATCGTGACCATCGCGGCGTTCCGCCCGACGGGCTTGCTGTCGCTGCCGTGGCGGCGCTGGCTCCGGCGCGAGCCGCGTGGCGCGTCGGCCGAGCCGGCCGCGGTCGACCGGTAGGTCGATGGCGCCGCTGCTCACCGTGGACGCCGCCACGAAGCGCTTCGGCGGGCTCATCGCCAATCGTGGCGTGACGCTCGCCATCGAGCGCGGCGAGATCGTCGGGCTGATCGGGCCGAACGGCGCCGGCAAGACGACGCTGTTCAACTGCATCAGCGGCTACATGCACCCGGACGAGGGCCGCATCGCGCTCGACGGCACCGACGTCACCCGCACGCGGCCGGAGGCGATCTGCGGCCTCGGCGTGGCGCGCACGTGGCAGGTCGTGCGCGCCTTCGGCCGCATGACGGCGCTCGACAACGTCGTGTGCGGCGCGCTCAAGCGCACGAACCGCGTGACCGAGGCGCGCGCCCGTGCGCGCCAGCTCCTGGAGTTCACCGAGCTCGGCGGCAAGGCCGACACGCCCGCCGCCGCGCTCACGCTCGCGGACAAGAAGCGCCTGGAGATCGCGCGGGCGCTCGCCACACGGCCACGCCTGCTGCTCCTGGACGAGGCGATGTCCGGGCTGACGCCGCTCGAGACGGCGGCCGCCGTGCAGCTGGTGCGCCGGATCCACGAGACGCTGCAGGTCACGGTGTGCGTGGTCGAGCACGTGATGGAAGTGGTGATGCCGCTCTCGCACCGCGTGATCGTGCTCGACTATGGCACCAAGATCGCCGACGGACCGCCGGGGCAGGTGGTGCGCGACGAGCGCGTCATCAGCGCGTACCTGGGCGAGCGCCGTGCCGCCCGCTAGCCTCCTCGAGGTGCGCGACCTGCACGTCGCGTACGGGGCGGGCGTGCGGGCGCTGCAGGGCGTCTCGCTGCGCGTGCAGCCGGGCGAGGTCGTCGCGCTCGTCGGCGCCAACGGGGCCGGCAAGACGACGCTGCTGAAGACGATCGCCGGCCTGGTGGCGCCGCAGACGGGCGAGGTGAGCTTCGAGGGCCGCGGCATCGTGGACGTCGATGCGGCCGATCGCGTGCGGCTCGGCGTGGCGCTCGTTCCCGAGGGGCGCCGGCTCTTCAGCCGGCTCAGCGTCGCCGAGAATCTGACCCTCGGCAGCTACGGCAACGGCGACCCCGCGCACCGGCGGGAGATGCTGGACCGCGTGCACCGCCTCTTTCCGGTGCTCCGTGACCGTGCCCGGCAGCGCGCGGGGACGCTGAGCGGCGGGGAGGCGCAGATGCTCGCGATCGCGCGCGCCCTCATGTCGCGGCCGCGGTTCCTGATGCTCGACGAGCCGAGCCTCGGCATCATGCCGCGGCTGGTCGACCAGGTGATGGACTCGCTGCGCCGCCTCCACGAGACGGAAGGGCTCACGATGTTCCTCGTCGAGCAGAACGTCCCGGCCGCGCTCGATCTCGCCGACCGCGGCTACGTGCTGCAGACCGGCCGCGTGGTGCTCGAGGGACCGAGCGCGACCCTGCGGGACAGCGACCTCGTGCGCAAGGCGTACCTCGGGATGTAGCGGCGTCGGCGCTACAGGCGGGGCAGCACGCGAAGCGCGAGGGCCTCGGCGAGGTGCCACTTCTCGCCGGTGCCCGTCGCGAACATCAGCTCCTGCAGTCCCTGCCGCTCGAGCTCACGGATCTGCTCGACGAGCTCCTCGGCGGTGCCGACGAGACAGGTGGCCCGGATCAGCGCGGCGTCGATCAGCTCGGCCTCGCCGGCGTGCAGGCGGGTGTAGTGGAACTCGTGCGTGCGGAAATGCCGGTGCGCGGGCGGTGTGGACTCCACGAGCGCGCAGTAACGCTTCCACAGCGGCCGCAGGAATGGCGGGGGCTCGACGCCGCGCTCGTGCACCTCGTCGTAGAAGTAGTAGACGCTGGCCATCACGTTGGGGCCGACCGCGTGCACGACGCGCTCGGAGTCCACGCGCTCGCCCGGCTCGAGCAGCACCACGTTGGTCAGCGCACAGCTGCGAAAGCCGTCGAACCGCCGGCCGGCTCCCTCGGCGCCGCGCCGAGCGTGCGCGAGCGCCTCGGCCACCGGCACGCCGCGCGGCGGGATGGCGAAGACGAGCCCGTCGCCATGCTTGCCGGCCAGCTCCATCGCGCGTGGGCCGAAGCCGGAGACGTACAGCGGAATGCGCGGCTCCAGGTTCATGTATTCCTTGTCGTGCATGAGCATCTTCACCGGCCGCGTGACGCCGTTGAAGCTATAGTCGACGACCTCACCGCGGAGCAGGGCGGCCAGCACGCGCAGGTACTCGTCGTACTCGGCCAGGCGCATGGGGCGCTGCCCCATCGTCCGCATGGCCGTGTTGCCGGTGCCGATCCCGAGGTGCACGCGGCCGGGAGCCAGGCGATTCAGGGTCGCCATGGCCGCCACGTGCACGGGCGGAATCCGCGTGCCGCAGATGGCGACGCCGGGGCCGAGCCGTAGACGCGAGGTCTCGCGCGCCGCCAGCGCCAGCACCGCGTAGCAGTCGGAAAACAGCATCTGGCTGTCGGTCACCCAGACGGAGTCGTAGCCGAGCGTCTCGGCCCGGGTGAAGAAGCCGATCTCGTCGACGTTGGCCATGACGCAGAAGCCGATGCGCATCGTCGTCCTCTCGCGCAACAAAAGTGGTCGGGATTATCGGCTGCGGCGTCTAGGCTGGTCAACGTGGGGGCCCGCCTGCTCTCGCTCGACGCCTTCCGCGGACTCGCCATCGCGGGGATGGTGCTCGTCAACAACCCCGGGACGTGGGCGGCGGTCTACGCGCCGCTGCGCCACGCGCGCTGGCACGGACTCACGCCGACCGATCTCGTCTTTCCGTTCTTCCTCTTCATCGTGGGCGTGGCCATCCCGGCCTCGCTGCACGGCCGCGAGCCGGCGGCGGTGCTGCCGCGCATCGTGCGCCGCACGCTCGTCATCTTTGCCCTCGGGCTCGTGCTCAATGCCGTGCCCTTCTTCGACGTCGCGACGCTGCGCATTCCCGGCGTGCTGCAACGGATCGCGATCTGCTACCTCGTCGCCGCGCTGCTCTTCCTGACCACGTCGGCGCGCACGGAGGCACTCGTTGCCGTCGCGTTGCTGGTGGGCTACTGGGCCGCGCTCGTCCTGGTGCCGGTGCCCGGCTACGGGCGCGCTGACCTCGGCCCGGAGGGCAATGTCGCCGCGTGGCTCGACCGCACGCTGCTCGGCGCGCACGTCTGGCGCGGCTCGCGGGTCTACGATCCCGAGGGCATCTTGAGCACGGTGCCGTCGGTGGCGACGGTGCTGTTCGGCGTGCTGTCGGGGCGGTGGCTGCGCGCGGACCGCCCGGAGCGCGTCATCGCCGGTGGCCTGACCGTGGCCGGCGTTGTCGCCGCCGCCGTCGGGCTCGCGTGGGCGCGGTGGCTGCCGCTCAACAAGGCGCTGTGGACGAGCTCCTATGCCGTGCTCACGGCCGGCATCGCCATACTCGTGTTCGCCGCCATCTACTGGGTGGTCGAGATCCGTGGCTGGCGCCGCGGGGCTCGCCCGCTCGCGGTGCTCGGCGTGAACGCGCTGGCGCTCTACGTGCTGTCCTCGCTGCTCGCGCAGTGCCTCGCCCTCATCCCGCTCGCGGGCGGCATCACGGCCAAGCGGTACCTCTTCGAGCACCTGTTCGCGACGTGGGCGAGCCCGGTCAACGCCTCGCTCGCGTACGCGGCGAGCTACCTGCTGCTGTGGTGGCTCGCCATGTGGCTGCTCGATCGCTCCGGCGTCCGTCTGCGCGCCTGACCGCCCGCGACGACGTCGAGCGGATCCACCTCTCCCGCTACGCGGTCCGCAGCGCCACCGTCACCGGCAGGCGGGCGGCGCGGATCGCGGGCAGCGCCCCGCCGGCGGCGCCGATGACGAGGGCCCACACGAGCCCGCGCGCCAGCAGCGCCCGCGTCACGCGGAACTCGAACGCCACCTGCGAGAACGTGCTGAAGTTCAGCGTCGACAGCGAAGCCCCGTCGCAGTAAAGCCACGCCAGCGCACCGCCCACCGCGCCGCCGGCCAGCGCCAGCAGCAGCGCCTCGAGCATGACCGAGGCGACCACCGGCGCGCCGCCGAAGCCGATCGCGCGCAGCGTGGCGATCTCGACCTGCCGGCTGGCGATCGCGGAGTACATGCAGTTGAGCGCGCCGAAGGTGGCGCCGATGGCCATGAACACGGCCACGCTGTAGCCGAGCACGTCGATGAGAGTGCCGAGCACCTTGGCCTGCCGCGCGTAGTACTCCGGCTCGCGCAGCACGTTGATGGACAGCCGGCGGTCGCGCGCGATCGTCTGCTTCACCGCGGCGAGCCCGGCCTCGGAGCCGTCGGCAAGGGTTGCGGTGACCGACTGGAAGCCGGTGCGCCGGAAGGCGGACATCGCGACCTCGGCGTCCGCCCAGATCTCCGACTCGTGCACGTCGCCGCCGCTCGTGAAGATCCCCACCACCGTCCACTCGCTGTCGCGGAAGGCGATGCGCGAGCCGACCTCGAGGCCCTCGAACTGGCGCGACGCCTTGCGGCCCACGATGACCTCCCGCACGCCCCGCCGGAACGGGCGGCCGTCGATGACCGTCAGCTCGTCGCGGATCGCGAACGCCGCCGGCTGCACGCCGCGGAACGGGACGTTGTTCGCGTCGTGCTCGCCCTTGCGCGGCAGGTCGACCATCACGTTCAGCTCGGCGGACACGAGCGGCCGGCCGGCCGCGTCGCGCGCGATGCCGGGCATGGTGCCGAGCAAGATCGCCTGATCGCGCCCGACGCCGCTCGAGAGCTCGGAGTCCGAGCCGGCGCGCAGCATGATCACGCGACCGGGCCGGCCCGTGCTCGCGAGCGTGTGACGGAAGCCCTCCGACATCGCGAGCACGGAGACGAGCACGCCCACGACGCCGGCGATGCCGACCACGACCACCAGCGAGGTGCCCAGGCGGCTCGGAATGCTGCGCAGGTTCAGCAGCGTGATCTGCGCGATCTGGTTGAGCGTGGCCATCAGCGGTGCCCGGCCAGCGCGTCGACGATGCGCAGGCGGCCCACGCGGATGGCCGGCGGCAGCCCGACGACGAGCGCCAGCGCGAGCGTGATGAGCGCGGCGAGCAGCCACGTCTCGGCGTCCACGAAGAGCGGGGGAAAGCGGCCCCCCGTCTTGCCGTTCAGCGCGGGCAGCACGCTCACCGCCGTCAGCATCCCGAGCGCGGCGCCGAGGGCCAGCAGCAGCAGCGCCTCGCCGAGCACGAGCAGGGTGACGACGCGGTCCGAGAAGCCGACCGTCTTGAGCACGGCCAGCTCGGGAATCCGCTCGCGGATGGCCTGGGCCATCGTGTTGCCGGTGAGCAGGAGGATGGTGAAGAAGACGGCGATGAGGATCCGCGTCACCAGCGCGCCGATGTCGCCGATCTGCCTGGCGAAGCCGATCGCGAATTCCTTTTCGGGCTGCGTCTTCGTCTCGTCGGGCGAGTTCGCGAACATGCGGTCGATCTCGGCGCTGATGGCGCGGGACTGGCTCGAGTCCGCGATGCGGACGATGTACCAGCCCGTCTTGCCGCGGCCCGACTGCCGGGCCTCGTCGAAGTAGGCCACGTTGATCAGCACCATGTCGGTGTTGGCCTGGACAGCGGGGTCCTCGGCGTCCAGCACGCCGACCAGATCGAACTCCCAGTTCAGGCTGCCGTCCGTCTTCGCGTGGATCTCGGAGGCGATGGGCAGCTTCTGCCCGACCGTCCAGCCGTAGCGCTCGACGAGCCGGCGGCCGGCGATGGCCCCCGTGCGCGTCGCCTCGAACGCCTCGCGCTGAGCGGCCGGCACGCGGAACTCCGGGTACATGTCGAGGTACCGGGCCGGATCCACGGCAAACACGGCGAACGCGTTGCTCTCGTTCTGGTACTTGGCGCCGAACCAGTCGGCCGAGGCGACGCCGACCACGCCCGGCACCCGCTCGATGACGCGTGCGTGGGCCATCGGCAGCGGCTCGATGATCGAGTAGCGCGCGGTGGTGAGCAGCCGCCGCGCGTCGGCGGCGTCGGCGCCCGACTCGAAGGCGACCTGGACCGCCTGCAGCAGTCCGAAGAGCAGGAAGGCGATGATCACGGACAGCAGGGTCAGCACCGTCCGCGTCTTCTTGCGGAACAGCTGGGCCCAGACGAGATGGATCACGCGGTGGCGGCGGCCGGCGCCAGCGTGCCCTTGTCCAGGTGCAGGCTGCGCTGCGCGTACTCGGCGGCCTTCGGATCGTGCGTGACCATCACGATGGTCTTGCCGTGCTCGCGGTTGAGCATCTGCAGCAGCAGCATGATCTCGTGCGCCGTCGCGCGGTCGAGGTCGCCGGTGGGCTCGTCGCAGACGAGCAGGGTGGGATCGGAGACGATGGCGCGCGCGATGGCCACGCGCTGCTCCTGGCCGCCGGACAGCTCCTTGGGCTTGTGACTCGCGCGATCCGCGAGCCCGACGAGCGTCAGCGCGATCAACGCGCGGCGTCGGCGCTCACCAGCGGACAGCGAGGTCAGCAGCAGCGGCAGCTCGACGTTCCGCTGGGCGCTCAGCACGGGCAGCAGGTTGTAGAACTGGAACACGAAGCCGACGGTGGCCGCGCGCCAGCGCGCCAGGTCGCCGGCCCCGAGCTGGTCGATGCGCTGACCGTCCACGGCGATCGTGCCCGCCGTCGGCGTGTCGAGGCCGCCGATCAGGTTCAGCAGTGTGGTCTTGCCAGAGCCCGACGGCCCCATGAGCGCGACGAAGTCGCCGCGCGGGATGTCGAGATCGATGCCGTGCAGGACCTCGATGCGCTCGCCGCCGCGGCGATAGGTCTTCGTGACGCCGCGGATCGCGACAAGGGCGTTCAGTGCGGCTCCGCCAGCCGCACGGCGGCCCCATCGGACAGGCCCGGCGGCGGCGACAGCACGACGCGCTCGCCGGCGCTCACGCCGGCGGTGATCTCGCGCTGGCCGCCGGACGTCTTGCCGAGCGTCACGTCGCGGCGCGACGCCTTGCCGTCGGTCACGACGAAGACCGTTCCGTCGGCGCGGACGGCGTCCGCCGGCACCACCACGCCGGCCGCCGGACGCGGCGATGGCGTGGCGCCGCGCGGCTCCAGGAACGCGACGCGGACGCCCATGTCCGGGACGATGCGCGGATCCTTGGAGTCGATGGCGATGCGGACCTTCACCGTGGCCTTGCTCCGATCGGCGGTCGGAATGATGGCGATGACCGCGCCTGGGATCTTCCAGTCCGGATACGCGTTGAGCGTGGCCTCCACCGGCTGCCCGGCGGCCACGCGGTTGATGAACGACTCGTTGACGTCGACCTGGATCTCGAGCGAGTCCATGTCGACGATCGTCCCGATGCCGGTGCGGGTGAAGCCGCCGCCGGCAGACACGGGGGAGATCATCTCGCCGGGCTGCGCCGACTTCGTGACCACGACGCCGCCGAACGGCGCCCGGATCACGGTGTTGGCCAGCTGCACCTCGGCGACGGACACGGACTCGCGCGCCACGCGCACCTGCTCGCTGTTGGCGGCCAGGCGCGCGCGCAGCATGTCGCGCTGAGCGCGCGCGGCGTCGATGGCCTGGGCGCTCACGAGCTGGCGCTGGAACAGCTCCTGCGAGCGCGTGTAGTCGCTCTCCGCCTGGTCGAGCAGCGCGCGGATCTCGCCCTCCTGCGAGCGTGCGGCCGCGAGCTGTGCGCGCGCGAGCCCCAGCTGCGCCCGCGCCTCGGTGTCGTCCAGCCGCGCGAGCACGGCGCCGTCGGCGACGCGCATGCCTTCCTCGATGAGGACCTCGGTGACCTTGCCCGTGATCTTCGCGGACACGGTCGCCTGCCGACGCGCCGTCACGTACCCGCTGGCGTCCAGCACCGACCCCGCCGCGTCCGTGGCCGCCGCCCGCGCGACGGCCGTCCGCACGGTCGGCGGCAGCAGCCGCCCGCGCGCCAGCCACGCGCCGATCGCGATCGCGACGACCGCGGCGACGGCGATGACGAGCCAGAGCCGGCGCCGCGCGCGGGGCGGACGTCCGTCACGGTCGATGCGAAGCTCGCGCAGCATCTCCGAGGTATCCATGCGGTGGGTCAACCCTCAGAGTGTGCCACACGCAAAGCGTGGGGCCGGGGGGGGGGGGGGCGG
>DATAOC010000069.1:0-22678 GCA_036265915.1 Candidatus Methylomirabilota bacterium
CTGACCTCGCTCCAGTTCCGCTACGCCGAGAAGAAGGTGACGTACTGATGGCACGCGCGCTGGAGCGGGCGGCGGTCGTGGGCGTCGCACGCGCGGCGCCGGCGCGACGGCCCGATCGCAGCGGGCTCCTCGCCCACGCCATCCTGGCGGCCGCGGTGATCGTGCTGGCGTTTCCGCTGTACTATGCGTTCGTCATCAGCACGCAGTCGCTCGCGCAGGTGAGCAGCCTGCCGCCGAAGCTCTACCCGTCGACCTCGCTGCTGGAGAACTACGCGGCGGCATGGCAGCGCGCGGGCATGGCCCGCATGCTCGTGAACAGCGCGATCATGGCCACCGCGATCGCGGTCGGCAAGATCGTCATCTCGCTGCTGTCCGCCTTCGCCATCGTGTACTTCGACTTCCGCGGCAAGCAGCTCGTCTTCTGGATGATCTTCGTCACGCTCATGCTGCCGGTGCCCGTGCGCATCGTGTCGACCTACCAGGTGATCAGCGTGCTCGGATGGGTCGACACCTACTGGGGGCTGACGGTGCCGCTGATGGCGTCGGCCACCGGCACCTTCCTGTTCCGGCAGTTCTACCTCACGATCCCCGACTCGCTGGCCGAGGCGGCCCAGCTCGACGGCGCCGGGCCGCTGCGCTTTCTCTGGTCCATCCTGCTGCCACTGTCGAAGGCCAACGTGGCCGCGCTGTTCGTCATCCTCTTCGTCTACGGCTGGAACGAGTACCTCTGGCCGCTGATCGTGACCAACACGCAGCAGATGCGGACGGCGGTGATCGGCATCGAGTCGCTCGTGCCGCGCAGCGGGTCGCAGCTTCCCGAGTGGAACGTGATCATGGCCGCCGCCATCATGGTGCTGCTGCCACCCGTCGTCGTCATCGTCGTCATGCAGCGGTGGTTCGTGAAAGGCCTCATCGAGACGGAGAAGTGAGCGCACGGATCCGGCTCGCCGCCCACCGCGGCGGGGCCCTGCTGTGGCCGGAGAACAGCCTGCGCGCGTTCCGCGAGTCCATCGCGCTCGGGGCCGACCTGCTCGAGCTGGACCTTCGACTGAGCGCGGACGGCCGCGTGGTGGTCGTGCACGACTTGACGCTCGAGCGCGTGAGCGACGCGCAGGGCTCGGTGGGCGAGCGCACCGCGGCCGAGCTGGCCCGCGTGCGGCTCCGCGCGCCCGATGGCACGCTGTCCGACGAGGGCATTCCGACGCTCGAGCAGGTGCTCGAGCTGGTGGCGCCGTCGGGCACGGGATTGCTGCTCGAGGTCAAGGGACCGACGCCGCGCGACAACGTCCTGTTCGAGCGAGTCGAACGCGGCGAGGTGCGGATCACGCCGGGCCCCCAGTATCCGGGGCTGGTGGAGTCGACGGTGGCCGCGGTCCGGGCCGCCGGCATGCTCGACCGCGTCAACGTGATGGGCTTCAACCCGGACGCCGTGCGTCAGGCGCGCGCGCTGAGGCCCCCGGTGGCGGCGACCTTTCTCGTCGCCGCCGGCCACGTGACGCTCGTCGAAGCGCAGCCGGTCGATGCCGTGGCGTGGGCGGCCGGCCTCGGCGCCACGGACGTCGGCCTCGAGCACACGCTGGCGAGCGCGCCGGTGGTCGCGGCCGCGCACGCCGCCGGCCTCCGGGTCGGCGTCTGGACCGTGAATGCCGAAGCCGACATGGGCCGGATGCTCGACCTCGGCGTCGACGTCCTCACCACCGACCGTCCCGATCTCGCGCGGCGCGTGCTCGGCCGATGAGGCGGCGCGGCTGGCCGGCGCTGGCGCTGGTCGTGCTGGCCGGCGTCGCGGCGGCGGCGCCGCCGCGCGCGCCGCTGGTGGCCGCTCACCGCGGCGGCGCCGGCCTCTGGCCGGAGAACAGCCTCACGGCGTTTCGCGGCGCCGTGGCGCTCGGAGTCGACGCGCTCGAGTTCGACGTTCATCTGACCGCCGACGGCGTGCCGGTCGTGATTCACGATGTCACCCTCGACCGCACGACGACCGCACGCGGTCTCGTGCGCGCCACGACGCTGGAAGCGCTGCGGGCGGCACGGCTGCTCGACCGGTCCGGGGCGCCCACCGAGGACCGGGTGCCGACGCTCGCCGAGGTGCTCGAGGTCGCCGCGCCGGCGCCGGTGGCGGTCCTGCCCGAGATCAAGGTCGACGTCGTGCGCGGGCGCTATCCCGACATCGAGACCCACGTGGTTGCGCTGCTGCGCGCGTACGGTCTGACCGCACGCGCCAGCGTGCAGTCGTTCGACGACGCGACCCTCAGGCGCCTGCGTGCGCTCGACCCCGCGCTCCGCACGATGCTCCTCGTGGGGCGGGTCCGGATGGTGGCCGCCATGGCGACGGGCGCCGACGCGGTGCGCTGGGCGCAGGACGTCGGCGCCGGTGACCTGGGGATCGAGCACCGCCTGATCGACGCCGACCTCGTGGCCGCCGCGCGCGCGGCCGGCATCCGCGTGGCGGCGTGGACCGTGAACGAGGACGCGGACGTGCGCCGCCTGAGCGCGCTCGGCGTCGACGTGGTCATGACGGATCGACCCGATCGCGTGCGCCGGCTGCTGGTGATTCCGTAACGGTTTGGGGTACGCTGCCGGGTCATGGCCGGCCGCTACATCCTCGCCCTCGATCAGGGCACGTCCGGATCGACCGCGCTCGTCGTCGACGCCGAGGGCGTCGTGCGGGCGCGCGGCTACGCCGAGATGCCGCAGCACTATCCGCAACCCGGCTGGGTCGAGCACGATGCGGAGGCGATCTGGTCGACCACGGTCGAGGCGGCCGCAAGCGCGCTGGCTCGTGCCGGCCTCCAGGGCCGGGACGTGGCCGCCGTCGGCATCACCAACCAGCGCGAGACGACGCTCGTGTGGGATCGGAGCACCGGGGCGCCGCTGCATCGTGCCATCGTCTGGCAGTGTCGTCGCACGGCGGGTGCCTGCGACCGGCTGCGCGCCGCCGGCCACGAGCCGCTGGTCCGCGCGCGCACGGGGCTGGTGCTGGACGCCTACTTCTCGGGGACGAAGATCGCCTGGCTGCTGGAGCACGTGCCGGACGCGCGGCGCCGTGCCGCTCGCGGTGAGCTGGCCTTCGGCACGGTGGACTCGTGGCTGCTGTGGAAGCTGACCGGTGGCCGCGTGCACGCGACCGACGTCAGCAACGCCTCACGCACGCTGTGCCTGAATCTCGCCACTGTCGAGTGGGACGACGAGATGTGCGCGCTGCTCGGCGTGCCGCGCGAGATGCTGCCGGCGGTCGTCGACTCGGCCGGGCCCTGCGGCGAGACGGTCGATCTCGGCTGGCTGCCGGCCGGTGTGCCGATCGCCGGCATCGCGGGAGACCAGCAGGCCGCGCTGTTCGGGCAGGCGTGCTTCGCCGCGGGCGCTGCGAAGAACACGTACGGGACCGGCTGCTTCGCGCTGCTCAACACGGGTGACCGGGCGGTTCCGTCCGCGCACGGTCTGCTCACGACCATCGCCTGGCGCATCCGGGGCCGGACGACCTACGCGCTCGAGGGCGCGGTGTTCATCGCCGGTGCGGCGGTGCAGTGGCTGCGCGACGGCCTCGGCATCGTGCAGACGGCGGCCGAGACCGACGCGCTGGCGCGCTCTGTGCCCGACACGGACGGCGTCTACTTCGTTCCCGCGTTCGTGGGGCTCGGCGCGCCGTACTGGGACCAGCACGCGCGCGGCACGATCGTGGGGCTGACCCGGGGCACGACGCGCGCGCACGTGACGCGCGCCGCGCTGGAGGCGATCGCGTACCAGAGCCGTGACGTGCTGGACGCGATGGCGGCGGACGCCAAGGCCACCCTCGGTGATCTCAAGGTCGATGGCGGCGCCGCCGCCAACGATTTTCTGTGTCAGTTCCAGGCCGACGTGCTGGACGCGCCCGTGGTGCGGCCGGCCGTGATCGAGACCACGGCGCTCGGCGCCGCTTACCTGGCGGGCGTCGGCAGCGGCCTGTGGCGCTCGGTGAGCGCCATCGCGGAGCGCCACGCGGTGGAGCGACGATTCACGCCGTCACGCGATGCGGGCGCGCGCACGGACGGCTACGCCGGATGGCGCCGCGCGGTCGAGCGCGCGCGAGGCTGGGTGCTGTGAGGCCGACCTGCGAGGGAGGGAGACGCGAATGAGACGAGTCGCAGTCGTCATGCTGGCGGTGCTGGTGGCGTCGCTCGCGACGTGGCCGGCCGCCGCCCAGGCGCCGATCGAGAGCGAGCTCACGCTGATCACGCCGGTGTCGAAGTTCATCCACGACGCGGCGCTGAAGGCGTTCGCCGAGTACGCGCGCGAGAAGTGGGGCACGGCCGTCAAGGTCAATGCGATCCCGGCCGGCACGCCCGTCGCGTACGGACGCATCGTGGAGTGGAAGGGCAAGCCGGAGGCCGACATCTTCTGGGGCGGCGAGTCGGCGCTCTTCGAGAAGCTCGCCGAGCAGAAGCTCCTGCAGAAGCTCGAGATCTCGCGCGAGGCGTGGGAGTCCATTCCCGTCTCCATCGGCAAGCCGAAGCCGATCCCGCTCAAGGACCGCGACGGGTTCTGGGTGGGCACGGCGCTGGAGCCGTACGGCATCGTCTACCACCCCAAGAAGATCCAGCGCCTCGGGCTGCCGGAGCCGCGCGAGTGGGACGATCTCCTCAATCCGAAGCTCAAGGGCGAGGTCGCGCAATGCGCGCCGACGCGGTCGTCGTCGTCGAACGCGACGTACGAGGTGATGCTGTCGATGCACGGCGAGGAGAAGGGCTGGGACTGGCTCAAGAAGCTCGCCGACAACACCGGGCACTTCACCGCGCGCAGCCGCGACGTGCCGACCGTCGTCGCCAAGGGCGAGTACTCGGCCGGGTTCGCGGTGCCGTCCTACATGGCGTTCGAGGAGAAGCTCGCGGGGTTCGACATCAAGTACGTGGCTCCGAAGAACTCCTTCGTCACGCCCGAGCCCATGGCCGTGCTCGCGGGCGCGCGCAACCCCAGGGCCGCGCGGGCGTTCGTCGAGTTCCTGCTCACCGAGCGCGGCCAGCGGATCTTCATGGAGCGCGGACTGTTCCCGATCACGCCCAGGTACAAGGTGCAGGGGCCCCCCGGCTCCACCGCCGAGATGGCAGTCGAGTTCACGGGCGGCGTCCGCTCGTATTTCGACCGCGACGTCTCCAACGTCTACGACGAGGCCGTCGCCACGCGCCGCTCGGAGGCGCTCAAGACCCGCTTCCGTTCGGACATCGAGGCCGTCTGGAAAAAACCCTGAGCAGACGACCGGGGGCGGGAACGACACATCCCCGACGCCAATGATCATCGAGCTCCGAGAGGTCACGAAGCGGTTCGACACGACGCTGGCCGTCGATCGCGTGTCGCTCGACGTCGCCGACGGCGAGCTGTTCACGCTGCTCGGACCCTCGGGCTGCGGCAAGACGACGCTGCTGCGACTCGTGGCCGGCTTCCACGTCGCCGACCGCGGCGAGATCCGCTTCGGCACGCGCCGGGTGGACGGCCTGCCGCCGTACGCCCGCAACATCGGCATGGTGTTCCAGAACTACGCGCTGTGGCCGCACATGACCGTGCGCGGCAACGTCACGTACGGTCTGCGGCTGCGCGGGCTGCCCGCCGACGAGATCGGCCGCCGGCTGGCCGCGGGGCTGGCCAAGGTCAACCTCGGCGGTCTCGAGGACCGCTATCCCGGCCAGCTCTCCGGCGGACAGCAGCAGCGCGTGGCCCTGGCCCGCGCGCTGGTGCTGAATCCCGACATCCTGCTGCTCGACGAGCCGCTGTCGAACCTCGACGCCAAGATCCGCGTGCAGGTGCGCGGCGAGATCCGCACCCTGCAGCAGGAGCTCGGCATCACCACGCTGTACGTGACCCACGACCAGGAAGAGGCGCTCTCGCTCTCCGACCGCGTGGCCGTCATGCGGCAGGGGCGCGTGCAGCAGGTGGCGGCGCCCAAGACGCTCTACGAGCGCCCGGTCAACCGCTTCGTGGCCGACTTCGTCGGCACCAACAACTTCGTGGCCGGCGTCTGCAAGGAGCGCATGGGCGAGCAGGCCCTGGTCGATACCGCGCTCGGGCCGCTGCGCGGGCACGGCGGCAGCGCGGTGCCGGTCGGGGAGCGATGCGTGGTCGCCGTGCGCCCCGAGAACCTCACTCTCGATACGGAGGCGGCGGTGAACGCCATCGAGGGACGGGTGCGACTGTCCGCCTACCTCGGCAGCGTGGTGCGCTACGACGTCGAGACGCCACCGGGACTCGTGCTCAAGGTCGACGTGCCGAACCCGGCGGAGCACGCCGTCCTGCCGCCCGGCCGCCAGGTTCGCGTCGCGTTCGCGCCGTCGGCCGCGCTCGTCCTGCTCGATGAGTGAGACGCGCGCGACGCCGGCGGCGGCGAGCCGGGCGCGGACGGCGCTGCCCGCCCTCGGCGTCACGCTCATCTGGGCGTTCCTCGCGATCTTTCTCGTCTATCCGCTGCTGCGCATCTTCTACGACGCGTTCAGCGACGAGGCCGGCCGCCTCACGCTCGCGAACTTCGCCGCGTTCGCCGCCGACGGGTTCTATCGCCGGTCTCTCGTGAACTCGCTGCTGCTCGGCGCCGGCACCGTGGCCGCGACGTCCGTCCTCGGCTACGCGATCGCGTTCCTGCTCGTCCGGTTCGACTTCCCCGGCCGCGGACTGTTCGGCTACCTCACGCTCATCCCGATCGTCTCGCCGCCGCTCGTCGGCGTCCTCGGTCTGACCTTCATTCTCGGGCGGGCCGGCACCGTCAACGTGCTCCTGGAGGACTGGCTCGGCCTCGCCCGGCCGATCAACTTCGTCTACGGGGTCCACGGCGTCCTGCTCGTGGAAACGCTCCACCTGTTTCCGATGATCACGCTCAACGTCGTCGACGCGCTCGCCAAGGTCGATCCCGCCCTCGAGGAAGCGGCCGAGAGCGTCGGCGCGCGCGGCTGGCGCAAGCTGCGGACGATCACGCTGCCGCTGACGACCCCGGGCTACGTGGCGGGCGCGCTGCTCGTCTTCATCTGGACATTCTCGGACTTCGCGACCCCGCTCGTCCTCGGCGTTCACGACCTGCTGGCGTCGCAGGCGTACCTCAACATCGTGCAGTTCGTGGACCGCCGGCTGTTCCGGATGGGGATCGTCATCTCGGCGCTGATGGTCATCCTCGCCGTCGTCTTTCTCGTCGCGGCCCGCCGCTACGTGGCCATCAAGGACTACTCGTCGCTGTCCTACTCGCGCGTGCCGCGGCGGCGCCTGTCGCCGCTCGGCGCAGCCGGCGCCGTGACGCTGCTCTCCGCCGTGATGGCGCTGTCGTTCCTGCCGTACCTCGGGGTCGCCCTGGCGTCGGTGGGCAAAGGGTGGTCGCTCACGCCGTTTCCGGTTCGCTACACGTGGCTGCACTTCGAGCGCGTCATCGTGGAGACGCCGAAGTACGTCGTGAACAGCCTGCTCTACTCGGCGCTCGCGGTGGCCATCTGCATCCTGGTCGGCGTCCCGATCGCGTGGATCCTGGCCCGGACGCGACTGCCGGGGCGCGACACGCTCGACGGGCTCAACACGCTGATCCTGGCCATTCCCGGCACCGCCATCGGCATCGCGTACGTGCGGGCCTTCCACGCCGACATCCCGTGGCTCGACGTGCGGCTCACGAGCCTCTGGATCATCCTGCCGCTGGTGCTCGCCGTCCGCCGGCTGCCGTACACCGTCCGCGGCTCCTATGCCTCGCTGCTGCTCGTGCATCGCTCCATGGAAGAGGCAGCGGCGAGCGTCGGCGCCTCCGGGCTGCGGTCGTTTCGCGACGTCACGCTGCCGCTGATCTGGCGCGGCGTCCTCGTCGGCTCGCTGTTCTCGTTCATGACCTCGCTGCAGGAGGCCTCCGCGGTGCTGTTCCTGTCGCTGGGCGGCTGGGAGACGATTCCGGTCGGCATCTTCGCGTTCTACATCGCCGGCAGCGCCAGCGAGGCGGCCGCCCTCGGCGTCATCTTGATCGCGGTGGCCGCGGCCAGCGTGCTCGTCATCAACCGTGTCGCCGGTGCTCGCATGGGCGGCATGTTCGGTTGACGCTGGGTCGTTGTGCCTCCCGGAGCCCTGTGCTAGTGTTCTCCTTCACATGGCGCCGCCCGGGGAGAACAACACCTGGAAAGCGCTCGCCGAGCTATCCGCGATCGGGATGACGATGGTGCTGTGCACCGTCATCGGTCTGGCCGGCGGGTACTTCGCGGATCGCTGGCTCGGTACCAAGCCGTGGCTGACCCTCATCGGGCTCGGCCTCGGGATCGCCGCGGGGTTCGTGAGCTTCTTTCGATCGGTCAAGACGGCGGAGCGGACGCTCGATGACTCCAAGTGAGCTGATGAGGCGGGTGACGCGCGACGTATGTGCGCTCGGCGTCGTCCTCGCCGCGGCGGGCGGCTGGCTGGGCGGCCCCGCGGGCGCCATCGGTGCTGCGGCCGGCGTCGCGCTCGCCGTCGTCAACTTCCGAGCGCTGGTGCTGCGTGCGAGCGTCACCGTCGGCACGCCGACCTCCGCACGCGCGCTGTGGTCGCTCGGTGCCGGCCTGCGATTCGGCGCGTTCGCGGCGGTGGCGGCGGCGCTGCTCGCCTCGGGCTGGGCGCACCCGGTCGCGCTCGTGGTCGGTCTCACGACACTGCCGCTCGCGATCGTCGGACACGGGCTTCGGGCCGCGCGACAGGAGGCCTGAGCCGTGGACGTCATCGAGCATCCGCCGATCTTCAGGCTCCCCGGGATCCCGGATCAGGTCACCTACACCTGGGTGGCGATGATCGTGCTGACCGTCATCGCCTTCGCCGCCTCGCGGAACGTGCAGATGGTGCCGCGCGGTGTCCAGAACTTCATGGAAGTGGTGCTGGAGCAGATCCAGTCGCTCATCGACGACGTCATGGGGCCGGAAGGCCGCCGCTACCTGCCGCTGATCGCGACGCTGGGCCTCTTCATCCTGGCCGCGAACCTCGAGAGCCTCATCCCCGGCTTCGCGGGGCCGACGGCGAACCTCAACACGACGGCCGCCTGCGCGCTGATCGTGTTCGTGTCCTACCACTACATCGGTCTGCGGAAGCACGGTCCGATCACGTACCTGAAGCACTTCATGGGACCGGTGCCGTTGCTGCTGAAGCCGCTGATGTTCGTGATCGAGGTCATCAGCCACCTGGCGCGGCCGCTGTCGCTGACGCTACGGCTGTTCGGCAACATGGTCGGCGGCCACATCCTGCTGGCGATCATCTTCTTTCTCATGGGTCTCAACGGGCTGATCGGCTGGGCGCTGTCCGGCAGCGTGCCGGGAGCCGTCGTCGGCGGCCTCGGCGGCATCGTGATGATCGTGTTCACCGTCGGATTCTTGTATCCGCTGAAGCTGCTGGTCTCGGTGCTCCAGGCATTCATCTTCGTCATGCTCACGATGCTCTACATCTCGGGAGCGATCGAGGAAGCCGAGCACGGACACGGCGCCGAGCACGGACACGCGCCAGCGCACCACTAGCACACACCACGTACAGAGGAGGACGGGCGTGCGACGTTCACTGGTTTTCATGGCAATGGCGGTTCTGGCGGCTCCCGCGCTCGCGTCGGCGCAGACGGCGGGTGGTGCGGATCCGCGTGGCTGGATCGGCCCCTATGCCGTCATCGTGGCCGGCTTCGCGATGGCGTTCGCGGCAGGGCTCTGTGGGCTCGGTCAGGGGCGGGCGGTGGCGGCGGCGGTGGACGCGATGGCGCGCCAGCCCGGCGCCGCGGCGCGCATCCAGACCGCGATGATCATCGGCCTGGCCCTCATCGAGTCGCTCGCGATCTACGTCCTCGTCGTCGCGATGATCCTGCTCTTCGTGCAGCCGATCAAGTAGGAGAGCGAAGCACCGTCCGGCCCCCGGACGCTCCGGGGGCCGGAGCCGCACCATGGCCGCGCGATCGAGCTATCGACTCCCGAAGATCCCGGAGATGACGATCCGTCGTCTCTCCGTCTACACGCGCTGCCTGCTGCAGCTGGAGGAGGACAACGTCAAGACGGTGTCCTCGCAGGAGCTGGCCGAGCGGTTCAACCTGAACTCGGCGCAGGTCCGCAAGGACCTCGCCTACTTCGGAGAGTTCGGCGTGCGCGGGATCGGCTACTACGTCATCGGGCTGAAGACCGAGCTTCAGCGGATCCTCGGCCTCGACCGCGCGTGGCCGGTGGTCCTCGTCGGCTTCGGCAATCTCGGCTCGGCACTCTTCCACTACAAGGGCTTCGGCACCCAGGGCTTCCGCATTGCGGCCATCGTCGACGACGATCCGGCGAAGGTCGCGCGCGAGGTCGACTCGGTGCCGATCATCCCGAGCCGGGACATGGCACGCGAGATCAAGGCGCGCAGCGTACAGATCGCCATCGTGGCGGTGCCCGCCGAGAGCGCCCAGCCGGTGACCGATCAGCTGGTGGCGGCGGGCATCAAGGCG
This sequence comes from Candidatus Methylomirabilota bacterium, assembly GCA_036265915.1. GTDB lineage: Bacteria > Methylomirabilota > Methylomirabilia > Rokubacteriales > CSP1-6 > AR12. The sequence continues at coordinate 10,400 of DATAOC010000069.1, forward strand.
ATCCTCAACTTCGCTCCGGCGCGGATCAAGGTCCCGCGCGACGTCCGGCTCAAGAACGTGGACCTCTCGATCGAGCTGGAGACGCTGTCGTTCTACCTGGCGAAAGGGACGCGCTGACCGGGACGACGTCCTCGCCCGTGATACGGTGAGTGGTCGGATGTTGAAGGATTGGCAGGCGTTCCAGGAGCTCGCGAAGCGATTCGCCGTCGGAGACGTCTGCCTGAGCGCCGCCGGCCTGACCGGCTCCGCGCGCGCGCTCGTGGTCGCGCAGCTCCTCCACTCGCAGTCGCTGCCGGTGCTCGTGGTGGTCGCGTCGCTCGCCGAGGCCCGCCGCTGGGCGCAGGATCTGAAGTTCTTCGGCGCCGCCGCCTTCGAGTTTCCCGAGCGCGAGCCACGCCTGTGGAAGGGCGGGCATCACCGCGAAGCCGACGCCGAGCGCGCGCTGATCGTCAGGCGCCTGACGGCCGGCGAGCCGATCGCCGTGGTCGCCACCCCCGCTGCTCTCGACACGCCGCTGCCCGCGCCGGCGGAGTTCCGGGACGGCACGCTGCGCGTGACGGTCGGCGACAGCCTCGACCGAGAGCTGCTGCTGGAGGCGCTCGCCAAGGCCGGCTACGAGCGCGCGGAGACCGTGGTCGAGGTGGGCCAGTGGAGCGCGCGCGGCGGCATCGTCGACGTGTTCTCGCCGATGCATCCGAGTCCGGCGCGCCTCGAATTCTTCGGCGACGACATCGAGTCGATTCGTCTCTTCGATGCGACGACGCAGCGCTCGACCGGCGCCCTCGAGGACCTGGTGATCCTCCCGCTGGTCGCGGTGCCGGACACCGCGGACCGCGGCACGCGCCTGCTGCAGTACCTGCCCGGCGGCGCGCCCGTGGTGGTCGACGCGCCGAAGCTTCTCGACGAGACGTCAGAAGACGCGCCGGGCCGCCGGCCGCTCATCGAGGTGATCGCCGGACACCCGCGCCTGGAGCTGTCGCTGGTGACCGGGGACGCCGCGGACGTGACGCTCGACGCGCTGTCCGTCGAGCCGTTCTCCGGAAAATTCGACCGGCTCGTGGACGCGATCCGACGCTGGCGGACCGAGGGCTTCACCGTCCGTCTGGCCGCCGCTGACGTCCACCAGGCCGAGCACCTGAAGGAGATCCTGCACGATCACGGGATCGACACCCTGGTGGCGGATGGTCTCGGCGCCGTCGAGGACCTGGCCATCGTCGTCGGCGACGTCTCGAGCGGCTTCATCGTGCCTGCGGTCGGGCTGGTGCTGCTCGCCGAGAGCGAGATCTTCGGCGCTCGGCGCCGGACGCTGCGCCGTCCGAAGTACCAGCGGGGAGCCGCCCTCACCGCGTTCACCGACCTCGCCGTCGGCGACCTCGTCGTGCACGAGGATCACGGCATCGGCCGCTATCTGGGGCTGCGCACGATGCGCGTGGGCGACAAGGACGCCGATTTCCTCATCCTCGAGTACGCCGACGCCAACCAGCTGTTCGTCCCCGCCGATCGCCTCGACATCGTGTCGAAGTACCTCGGCGCCGATGCCGGTGCGGCGCGACTCGATCGGCTCGGCGGCGCCACCTGGCAGCGCGTCAAGGATTCCGTCCGGGCCGCACTGCGCGAGATGGCCGAGGAGCTGCTGAAGCTCTATGCGCGGCGGGCGGTGGCCGAGGGCCACGCGTTCTCGCCCGACACGCCATGGCAGCGCGAGTTCGAAGCTGCGTTCCGCTTCGAGGAGACGCCCGACCAGCTGCGCGCCATCGAGGACGTGAAGCGCGACATGCTGAGCCCGCGCCCCATGGATCGGCTCGTCGCCGGCGACGTCGGGTACGGCAAGACCGAGGTCGCCCTGCGCGCCGCCTTCAAGGCCGTGGCCGACGGCACGCAGGTGGCGGTACTGGTGCCGACCACGGTCCTCGCCCAGCAGCACTGGTCGACCTTCGCGGACCGCTTCGCGGCGTTCCCGGCGCGCGTGGAGCTGCTGTCGCGCTACCGCTCTTCCAAGGAGCAGAAGGTGGTCAAGGAGGGCCTGCGCAGCGGCGCCGTCGACGTCGTGATCGGAACGCACGCGCTGCTCGGCAGGGACGTCGCGTTCAAGAATCTCGGGCTGCTGATCGTGGACGAGGAGCACCGCTTCGGCGTCGCCCACAAGGAACGGGTCAAGCAGCTGCGCGCCTCCGTCGACGTCCTCGCGCTGACGGCCACCCCCATCCCCCGGACGCTGTACATGGCACTGTCCGGGGTCCGCGACATGTCGGTGATCGAGACAGCGCCGGTCGACCGGCTGCCGATCGAGACCGTCGTGCGGCGATTCTCCCGCCCGGTCATCAAGGAGGCGCTCGAGCGCGAGCTGGCCCGGGGCGGCCAGGTCTTCTTCGTCCACAACCGCGTCCAGTCGCTGCCCTCGATGGTGCGCTTCGTTCAGGAGCTCGTGCCGGACGCGCGAGTCATCATGGCGCACGGCCAGATGCGGGAGCGCGATCTGGAGGCCGCCATGGTCAAATTCATCGACGGGCAGGCGGACATCCTGGTCTCGACGGCCATCGTGGAATCCGGGCTCGACATCCCCGCATCGAACACGATCATCGTGAACCGCGCCGACCGGTTCGGTCTGGCCCAGCTCTACCAGCTGCGCGGCCGTGTGGGCCGTGAGCGGCAGCAGGCGTTCGCGTATCTGCTGGTGCCGGCCGACGGCCGCGTGGACGAGCAGGCCCAGCGCCGGCTGCGCGCGCTGCAGGAGCTGACCGAGCTTGGCTCCGGGTTCAAGCTTGCGCTGCGCGACCTCGAGATCCGCGGCGCCGGCAACCTCCTCGGCGCTCAGCAGCACGGCCACATCGCCGCCGTCGGCTACGATCTTTACAGCAAGCTCCTTGCCGAAGCCGTGCGAGAATTGAGCGGCGAAGCGCCGGCGGCGACGGTCGATCCGGTCATCAGCGTTGCGGTCGAGGGCTTCGTTCCCGAGGACTATGTTTCCGAGGTCAACCAGCGTCTCGCCTTCTACAAGCGCCTGGCCGGCGCCGCCGACGAGGCCGAGATCGGCGAGCTCCGCGCTGAGCTCGCCGACCGCTACGGCCCCCTACCGGAGCCCGCGGTCCGCCTGCTCGACATCGTCCGGATCCGCGTGGCCGCGCGGCGCCTCGGCATCGAGAAGGTCGAAGCCGGCGAGGGGCGCGCGTTGATCACGTTCGCCCCGTCCACCCCGGTCGAGCCCGGTCGGCTGGTCGCCGCCGTGCAGGCCAGTCGTGGCCGGCTCAAGTTCAAGCGCGAGTTCACGCTCGAGGCCGTGGTGGCGCGGGGGGAGTGGCCCGTCGTCAGGGACTCGATCCTCGGCACCCTCGCCGAGCTCGCCTCCGCATGAGGCGCCGCGCCTGCGGCTTGCTCATGGGCGCGGCGGTCCTCGCGGGCGGCTGCGCGATTCCGAGCTGGGTCCCGCTGCTCGGCACGTCCGGGCCGCCGCCCGGCCCGCCGGTGGCGGCCAAGCCCAAGTCGCCGGACATCCTGCTGCCGGGCGACCTCCGCGTGCGGCCGGTCACCGTCGACGATACCGTGCAGGATCGCGTGATCGCCGTGGTGAACAACGACGCCATCACCCTCGGCGAGCTGCAGGAGACGATGATGGCCTACCGCAACGAGGCGCGGCAGAAGGGCGGCAGTCCCGACGAGGACCTGGCCAAGCAGCTCCTGCCGAAGATCATCGACAACCGCCTGCAGCTGCAGGAGGCCGACCGCGAGAAGATCACGGTCGAGGATGCGGAGGTGAACGAGGAGCTCGCGGAGCGCGTGAAGAGCACGTATGGCGCGAAGACGGTCGAGGAGTTCGAGCGCCTGATCAAGGAGCAGGGCGTGACCATGGACGCCGTGCGCAAGCGGCTGCGCGACAGCCTTCGCGTGGCAAAGGTGATCCGGCGAAAAGTCGCGCTGCGCGTCTCGGTCACCGACCCTGAGGTCGCGCAGTACCTCGAGGAGAACCGGGCCAAGCTCGAAACCGGGTTGTCGTATCACGCGCGACACATCCTGCTGACGCCCGAGGACGGCGCGGCCGAGGATGCCGCGTGGGAGGCGGCGCGGATCAAGGCCCAGATGCTGCGCACGCAGCTCGAAGCCGGCGCCGACTTCGCCGAGATGGCCAGGCAGCAGTCGAAGGATGCCAGCGGCAAGGACGGCGGCGACCTCGGCACGTTGAAGCGCGGCGAGCTGTCGCAGGAGATCGAAGCCGAGATCTTGAAGCTATCCCCGGGGCAGGTGTCGGCGCCGTACCGCTCGCCGCTCGGCTATCACCTCTTCAAGCTGGAGTCGAAGGACTCCCTGGAGGGCGACGGCCTGGTTCGGGTGAAGCAGCAGATCCGCGAAATCCTGTTTCGCGAGAAGTACGAGACGCGCCTGGAGACGTGGCTGAAGGAGATCAAGCAGCGCGCGATCATCGAGGTGCGGATGTGAAAGACGTTGACAATCACGCCTGTGCGATGCGACGATGAGTGCGACGTTACCGCCCCAACCCCGTAGAAACTCTGCGAAAAATCGCAACCTCTAACGCCATGCGGCCCTCGTAGCCGCGCCCGGAGCCCGTTGATGAGCGCCCGCCGAGAACGAGGTCAATCGAACCCGACGCAGGAATCGCAGTCCCAGCCGAACGGTATGAACCTGTCCGAGCTGAAGGAAAAGACGATCTCCGATCTGAACGGCATCGCCCGCGATCTCAACGTGCAGGGCATGGGCGGGCTGCGAAAGCAGGAGCTGATTTTCAAGATCCTGCAAGCCCAGGCCGAAAAGGACGGGCTCATCTACGCCGAGGGCGTGCTCGAAGTGCTGCCCGACGGGTTCGGATTCCTGCGCGCGCCGGATTACAACTACCTCCCGGGCCCGGACGACATCTACGTGTCGCCGTCCCAGATCCGGCGATTCGATCTGCGCACGGGCGACACCATCTCCGGCCAGGTGCGGCCGCCGAAGGACACCGAGCGGTACTTTGCCCTGCTGAAGGTCGAGGCGATCAACTTCGAGACGCCGGAGCAGGGGCGCGACAAGATCTTCTTCGACAACCTCACGCCGCTCTATCCGATGGAGCGGCTGCGCCTGGAGCACGACGCCGAGAACCTGACCACGCGCGTGATGGATCTGCTGTCGCCGATCGGCAAGGGCCAGCGCGGCATGATCGTGGCGGCGCCGCGCACCGGCAAGACCGTCATGCTGCAGAACCTCGCCAACGCGATCGCCAAGAACCACCCCGAGGTGTACCTCATCGTGCTGCTCATCGACGAGCGGCCGGAGGAGGTCACCGACATGCAGCGCTCGGTGCGCGGTGAGGTCGTGGCCTCCACCTTCGACGAGGTGCCCGCGCGCCACGTCCAGGTCGCCGACATGGTCATCGAGAAGGCCAAGCGTCTCGTGGAGCACAAGCGGGACGTCGTGATCCTGCTCGACTCCATCACCCGCTTCGCGCGCGCTCACAACGCGATCATCCCGTCCTCCGGCAAGGTGCTCTCCGGCGGTCTGGACGCCAACGCGCTGCAGCGACCGCGCCGGTTCTTCGCCGCCGCCCGCAACATCGAAGAGGGCGGCTCGCTGACGATCATCGCCACCGCGCTGGTCGACACCGGCAGCCGGATGGACGACGTGATCTTCGAGGAGTTCAAGGGCACCGGCAACATGGAGGTGCACCTCGATCGCCGGCTCATGGACAAGCGGATTTTCCCGACCATCAACATCGAGCAGTCCGGAACGCGGAAGGAAGAGCTGCTCCTCGAGAAGGACGAGCTCCAGAAGGTCTGGCTCCTGCGCAAGGCGCTCTCGCAGCTGAATCCGGTGGAGGGCATGGAGCTGCTGCTCGACAAGCTCAAGCTCACCCGCAGCAACAAGGAGTTCCTGGCCTCGATGCACTCGATGAGTTGAGCACCCGGAGGGGCCAAGCAGCTCCACGGCGGTGCTCGGGCGGCTCGGGAACTGGGCAGGGTCTGTCTGCATCCAAAACGTGGAGTCCCGTGAACGAGTCCCCGCTCGCGAACGCTCGGGCGCCCGTGTCGGTCTTCGCGGCCGGGGCGAAGATCCGGGGCGGCGGGGGCGGAAATCATTGGGCTTTTTGCGTTTTTGGGTGGGGGCTGGTATTGTGAGGGCTCCGAGGAGGGCAGACGCCGTGAAGGTGGGCATTCATCCGGACTACGTGGACACGACCATCACCTGTGCGTGCGGCGAGGTTGTCCGCACTCGATCGACCCGGCCCGAGATTCGCGTGGAAGTCTGCTCCAAGTGCCATCCGTTCTTCACGGGCAAGCAGAAGCTCGTGGACACCGCCGGCCGCGTCGAGCGCTTCCAGCGCAAGTACAAGCGGCAACCCGCGGCGTCGCAATAGCTGTTCGGCGGCCGGCGACTCGCGCCGGACTGCCGGCCCGCTCGCGGCTCGGGTCTCCTCGGCGCGGGCCTGCGCGCCGGCCCGTATGAGGTCGGGGAGGCGCTGAGTCGCCATGCTGTTCGACAAGCTGCGTCAGATCGAAGAGCGCTCGCATGCCATCGAGCGCGCCCTGTCCGACCCCGCCATCTTCAGCCAGCAGGCGGAGTATGCGCGGCTGCGAAAGGAACACGCCGACAGCCTGGCCATCGTGGAGAAGTTCGACGAGTACCGCGGCGTCCTGAAGCGTCTCGGCGAGGCTCGTCACATCCTGACCGAAGGCGGGGACCGCGAGCTGCAGGAGCTGGCCCAGTCGGAAGTCGACGAGCTCTCCGGCAAGCAGCTGGAGCTCGAAGAGACGCTGAAGCGCCTGGTGCTGCCGAAGGACCCGAACGACGACAAGAACGTCTTCGTCGAGATCCGGGCCGGTGCCGGCGGCGACGAGGCCGCACTGTTCGCGGCCGACCTCATGCGGATGTACACGAAGTACGCCGAGGCGCAGCGCTGGAAGGTCGAGATCATGGACTCCAGCCCGACCGGTGTCGGCGGGCTCAAGGACATCATCCTGTTCGTCCAGGGGCGCGGAGCGTGGAGCCGGCTGAAGTTCGAGCGTGGCGTCCACCGGGTGCAGCGCGTGCCGGTGACCGAGGCGAGCGGGCGCATCCACACCTCGACCGTCACCGTGGCCGTGCTGCCGGAGGCCGAGGACGTCGACGTGAAGGTCGAGGAGAAGGACCTGCGTGTGGACGTCTATCGTTCCTCGGGTCCCGGCGGCCAGGGCGTGAACACGACCGACTCCGCCGTCCGCATCACGCACCTCCCGACCGGACTCGTGGTGACGTGCCAGGACGATCGCTCGCAGATCAAGAATCGCGCAAAGGCCATGCGGGTGCTCAAGGCCCGGCTGCTGGAGCGCGCCCAGGAAGAGCAGCAAGCGGCCATGGCGGCGGACCGCCGCTCCCAGGTCGGCACCGGCGAGCGCAGCGAACGGATCCGCACGTACAACTTCCGCGAGGGCCGCGTCACTGACCATCGCATCGGACTGACGCTGCATCGGCTGCCCGCCATCCTGGAGGGCGACCTCGACGAGATCATCGACGGCCTCGTCGCGGCCGAGCAGACCGAGCGGCTGCAGAAGGTCGAGAGCTGACCATGCGGGAGGACCTCGCCGTCGCCGCCGACACGCTCGCGCGCGCGGGCGTCGACACCCCGCGCGCGGATGCGGAATGGCTGCTGGCCGGGCTTCTCGGCGTCGGCCGTGCGCGGCTCGCGGCTGGCCTGGACGCCGAGCTCGACGTCGAGACGGCGCGGCGCTTCGAGGACGCCGTGCGCCGCCGCGCGCGGCGAGAGCCGCTGCAGCACATCCTCGGCTGGGAAGAGTTCCGTGGCCTTCGCGTTGCCGTCTCGCCGAGCGTGCTGGTGCCGAGGCCGGAGACCGAGAGTCTCGTGGAGTGGGCGCTCGAGCTGGCGCCGTCGCCGCGCGTCGTCGTGGACGTCGGCACGGGGTCGGGATGCGTCGCGTGCGCGATCGCCCACGAGCGGCCGGGGGCGACGGTCATCGCGGTGGAGCGCGCGCCGGCGGCGGCCGCCGTGGCGCACGCCAACGTTGCCGCGCTGGGTCTCGGCAATCGCGTCAGGGTGGTGATCGGCGATCTGCTCGGTGCCGTGCGCGAGGCGACGGCGGACCTGATCGTCGCCAACCTCCCGTACGTGCCGACCGCGACGCTCACGACCCTGCCGCCCGAGGTGGCGACGTACGAGGCGCGCTCGGCGGTGGACGGCGGGCCCGACGGGCTCGCCGAGATCCGGCGTCTCGTTGCGATGTCGCCCCGCCGGCTTGGCGCGGGCGGGGCCCTGGTGCTGGAGACCGCGGGCGGAACGCAGACGCCCGAGGTCGTGCGGCTCATGCGTGCTGCGGGATTCGAGGACGTGGCCACGCGCCGAGATCTGCCCGGGATCGAACGCTTCGTGGCCGGGAGGTGGAGCTGATGCCGGCTCGTCTGGTGATCGAGGGGGGTGTTCCGCTGAAGGGCAAGGTCGCGGTGAGCGCCGCCAAGAACGCCGCGCTGCCGGCGCTGGCGGCCTCGCTGCTCACGGCCGAGCCGGTGACGCTGCCGAATCTGCCCGAGCTGGGTGATGTCCGCACCATGCTCAAGCTGCTCGAGACCCACGGCGGCATCGTCGAGCGCGACGGCCGGCGCGCGACGGTGCGCGTTCCCCGGGTCACCAACGACGTGGCGCCGTACGAGCTGGTCTCGACCATGCGGGCCTCCGTCCTCGTGCTCGGTCCGCTGGTCGCGCGCCACGGCTCGGCACGTGTGGCGTTGCCGGGCGGCTGCGCCATCGGCGTGCGGCCGATCGATCAGCACCTGAAGGGTCTGGCCAAGCTCGGCGCCGAGATCGCGATCGAGAACGGCTACGTCGTCGCCCGCGCCAGGCGTCTGCGCGGCGCCCGGATCACGAACGACCTCGTCACCGTCACCGGCACCGAGAACCTGATGATGGCGGCGGCGCTGGCGGACGGCACGACGGTCATCGAGAACGCCGCGCGCGAGCCGGAGGTCGCCGACCTCGCCGCGCTCCTGAGCGCCATGGGTGCCAAGCTCGACGGCGTCGGCACGGGCCACATCGAGATCCAGGGCGTGCCCGCCCTCGGCGGCGCCACCCACCACGTGGTCGCGGACCGCATCGAGGCGGGCACGCTCGTCGTCGCCGGTGCGCTCACGCAGGGCGACGTGCTCGTCACCGATCTCGTCCCCGATCACATCGAGGCCGTGCTGGCCAAGCTCGAGGAGTGCGGCGTGAGTCTGGACGTCGGAGCCACCTCCGTCCGCGTGCGCGCCACCGGACGGCCGCGGGCGGCCGACGTGACCACGAGCCCGTTTCCGGGCTTCCCGACCGACATGCAGGCGCAGCTCATGACGCTGCTCGGGCTGGCGGACGGACAGTCACGCGTCACCGAGACGATCTTCGAGAACCGGTTCATGCACGCCGCCGAGCTCGCCCGGATGGGTGCGCACATCGAGACCGACGGCTCCATCGCGGTCATTCGCGGCGTCGACCGCTACCAGGGCGCGCCGGTCATGGCCTCCGACCTGCGCGCCTCCGCCGCCCTCGTCCTGGCCGGGCTCGCCGCGCGCGGGACGACGCAGGTCTCGCGGATCTATCACCTCGATCGGGGCTACGAGAAGCTCGAGAAGAAGCTCGGCGCCCTCGGCGCCCGCATCCAGCGCGTGCCGTGAAGACCGGGCTCACGCTCGCGCTGCCCAAGGGCCGGCTGCTCGAGCCGGCCATCGAGCTGCTGCGCGAGCTGGGCGTGAGCGCCGTGGATCCCGAATCGCGGAAGCTGATCTTCACAGATCCGGGGCGCGGCCTCGAGATCCTGCTGCTGAAGCCGGCCGACGTGCCGGCCTACGTCACCTACGGCGCTGCGGACCTCGGCGTCGTCGGCAAGGACATCCTGCTCGAGCAGGAGCCGGACGTATACGAGCCGCTCGACCTCGGCTTCGGGTTCTGCCGGCTCGTGGTCGCCGAGCCGCGCGAGCTGTGGGAGCGGGACGATCCGAAGAAGTGGTCGTGGGTGCGCGTGGCCACCAAGTACCCGCGGCTCACCGAGCAGTACTTCTCGAGCCGCGGCATCCAGGTGGAGATCGTACGGCTCGACGGCTCCATCGAGCTGGCGCCGCTCGTCGGTCTGGCCGAGCGCATCGTGGATCTCGTGCAATCGGGCGAGACGCTGCGGGCCAACGGCCTCGTGGAGGTGGCCGAGATCACCCGCTCCACCGCACGCGTCATCGTCAACCGCGCGTCGATGAAGACCGAGTACGCGGCGGTCACGCGGCTCATCGAGGACATGCGCACCCGGGTGCCCGCGCGATGATCGTGCGCACGCTGGACGCCCGCGCGCTCGGTGCCGAAGCCGTGGTGACCGCGCTGGAGCGACCGCCGTCCCGGGTGCCGCCCGCGGTGAGCGCCGCCGTCGACGAGATCCTGCTCGGCGTGCGCGCCCGCGGCGACGCCGCCCTCCTCGACTACACGGCGCGCTTCGATGGCTTCTCGGCCAGCTCCGTGCAGGCGCTCGCCATCCCGCGCGAGGCGTTCGCCGCCGCGGCGGCCGGCATCGACGCGGATACGCGGGCGGCGCTCGACTATGCCGCGGAGCGGATCGAGCGGTATCACGCGGCCGCGCTGCCGAAATCGTGGCGCATGACCGACGAGCACGGCTCGAGCCTCGGCCAGGAGGTGCGTCCCCTCGACCGCGTCGGCATCTACGTGCCGGGCGGGCGTGCGGCGTACCCGTCCACCGTGCTCATGACGGCGGTGCCGGCGCGGGTGGCCGGCGTCCGCGAGATCGTCCTCGTCACCCCGCCCTCGCCGCATGGCAGCGTCAGCCCGGTGGTGCTCGCGGCCGCGCACGTGGCCGGCGTCACCGAGGGCTGGCGCATCGGCGGCGCGCAGGCGGTGGCGGCGCTGGCGTACGGCACGCGCGGCATCCGGCGTGTCGACAAGATCGTGGGCCCGGGCAACGTCTACGTCGCGCTCGCCAAGACGCGTGTGTTCGGCGAGGTCGGCATCGACATGCTGGCGGGGCCCAGCGAGGTCGTCGTCGTCGCGGACCGCACCGCCGATCCCGACTGGATCGCCGCCGACCTGCTCGCGCAGGCGGAGCACGATCCGATGGCGCGCGCCGTGCTCATCACGGACGCGCCCGCCCTGCTGCCCGCGGTGGAGGCGATGCTGGCGCGGCGGCTCGACGCCCTGCCGCGCCGGGAGATCGCCGCCGCCGCGCTGCGCGACCACGGCGCGCTCATCGTCGTGGAGACGGTCGAGGCGGCGGTGGAGCTCGCCAACCGGCTGGCGCCCGAGCATCTGGAGCTGCTGGTCGCCGTGCCCGCCGCGCTGGTGCCGCGGGTCCGGCACGCGGGGGCCATCTTCCTCGGCGGGCACTCGCCGGAAGTCGTCGGCGACTACGTGGCCGGCCCGAACCACGTGCTGCCGACGGCGGGCACGGCGCGGTTCGCCTCGCCCCTTGGCACCGACGACTTCGTCAAGCGCTCGAGCGTGATCGAGTACTCGCGCTCGGGCCTGACCGCCGCGCGGCGCCACCTGGACACGCTGTCGCGCATCGAGGGCTTGCAGGGTCACGGGCGCGCCGCCGAGGCGCGCGACAAGGAGACGCGAGCATGACGGCCGGACGGCAGGCGCGGGTCGAGCGGAAGACGAAGGAGACGGAGATCGCCATCCAGCTCGGCCTCGACGGCACCGGCGCCTCCAAGGTGACGACGCCCATTCCGTTCTTCAGCCACATGCTGGAGGCGTTCTCGAAGCACGGCCTCATCGACCTTGCCGTCGAGGCGCACGGCGACATCGAGGTCGACCAGCACCACACCGTCGAGGACGTCGGCATCGTCCTCGGCCAGGCGCTCCGGCAGGCGCTGGGCGACAAGAAGGGCATCGTCCGCTTCGGGACGGGCACCATTCCCATGGACGAGACGCTCGTCTCGGCCGCCGTCGACCTCTCGGGCCGACCGTTCCTCGTCTTCAACGTGCCCGTGAGCCGCTCGCGCGTGTCCAACTTCGACCTCGACCTGCTCGTGGAATTCTTCCGGGCGTTCGCCTTCAACGCCGAGATCACGCTGCACGTCAACATGCACTACGGCCACAACCTGCACCACATCACCGAGGCGGTCTTCAAGGCGGTCGGCCGCGCGCTCGCCCAGGCGACGCGCCACGATCCGCGTATTGCCGGCATCCTGCCCTCGACCAAGGGCGCCTTGTGATCGCGATCATCGACTACGGCCGCGGGAATCTCGGCTCGGTCGAGAAAGCGTTCGCGCGGGTCGGCGTGCCGGCCGTCGTCACCGAGGACGCGCGCGTCGTGGACGACGCGACCGCGGTCGTGC